>NZ_QGSZ01000041.1 GCF_003857055.1 Micromonospora inaquosa
CGTCGGAGTGGCTGGTCTCGGTGATGGACCACCCGGCCGCCCAGCGGAAACCTGGCGGCCGGGCGGTCCATCACCGAGACCAGCCACTCCGACGTGTACGCCGCCCCCAACGCGGTGGACGGCAACGCGAACACCTACTGGGAGAGCGCCAACAACGCGTTCCCGCAGTCCTTGACGGTGGACCTGGGTGCCGACCGGTCGGTGTCCCGCGTCGTGCTGAAGCTCCCACCGTCATCGGCCTGGCAGACGCGTACGCAGACGCTGGCGGTGCTCGGCTCCACCAACGGCTCGACCTTCAGCACGCTCAAGGCGTCCGCCGGCTACAGCTTCAACCCGGCCAGCGGCAACACCGTCACCGTGACCTTCACGGCGACCACCCAGCGGTACCTGCGGCTGACCGTCACCGGTAACAGCGGCTGGCCAGCCGGCCAGCTCAGCGAGTTCGAGGTCTACTCCAGCTAGGTCGGGTGCCCCCGCCCGGACCGGGCGGGGGCACCCGGTCCGGGCGCTCCGGCGCAACGCCGCGCCGGCCGTCCGACCCCGTCCCATCCCCCACCTGTCGCGGAACGACGGGCGTACCAGTGCACCCGTCGCCGGGCAACGCACCCACACCCACCCCCGAAAGAGGTGTAGCGACCCCATGTCCAGGACCGGCACCAGACGAGGCACGCCGCCAACCGGCGCGCCCAGCACCGTCCCCCGCACCGCCCGCACGCGCCGTCGGATGCTCGCCGGCGCGCTCGCCGGGATCCTCCTCGCCACCGCCCCGGTCGTCACCCCCACGGCCAGCGCGGCACCGAAGGCCGACCCGTCCGCGGCCGCCGCCCGGGTGGCCATGCTCGCCGGGCTCTCCGCCACCATGACCGCCAGCAGCTACAACCAGAACTACGTGGCGGCCAACGCCAACGACGGCAACGCGTCGACCTACTGGGAGAGCGCCAACAACGCGTTCCCGCAGTGGATCCAGGCGGACCTGGGCGCCACCGTCAGCGTGGACCGGGTGGTGCTGAAGTTGCCGCCCTCGTCGGACTGGCAGACCCGTACGCAGACGCTGTCGGTGTTGGGCTCGGCCAACGGCTCGTCCTTCACCACCCTGAAGGCCTCCGCCGGCTACACGTTCAACCCGAGCAGCGGCAACACCGCGACCGTCAGCTTCACCGCCGCCAGCACCCGATACGTACGCGTGCAGGTCACCGGCAACACCGGCTGGCCGGCCGCGCAGTTCTCCGAGGTCGAGGTGTACGGCGACACCAGCAGCACCGACACCCAGGCGCCCAGCGTCCCGGGCAACCTGGCCTACACCCAGCCGGCCAGCGGGCAGATCCGGCTCACCTGGTCGGCGTCCACCGACAACGTCGGGGTGTCCGGCTACGACGTCTACGCCAACGGCGCGCTGCGCGGCAGCGTCAACGGTTCGACGCTCACCTACACCGACAGCCAGTCGGACAGCGCCACGGTGTCGTACCACGTCCGGGCCAAGGACGCGGCCGGTAACCAGTCGGCGAACAGCAACACCGTGACCCGGACCGGCACCGGCAACCCGCCCACCGGGAGCAACCTGGCGGTCGGTAAGCCGATCACCGCATCCGGCTTCGTGCACACGTTCGTGGCCACCAACGCCAACGACAACAACGTGGCGACCTACTGGGAGGGCAACGGCAACCCGAGCACGCTGACCGTGCAGCTGGGCGCGAACGCCACTCTCAGCCAGGTCGTGTTGAAGCTCAACCCGGACTCGGCGTGGGGTACGCGTACCCAGAACATCACGGTGCTCGGCCGGGACCAGGGCTCGTCGAGCTTCAGCACACTGGTCGGCGCGGCGAACTACACCTTCAACCCGGGCAGCGGCAACACGGTGACCATCCCGGTCTCCGGCGCGGCGGCCGACGTACGGCTCTCGATCGCCTCGAACACCGGCGCCCCGGCCGGTCAGGTGGCCGAGTTCCAGGTCTTCGGCACCCCGGCGCCGAACCCGGACCTGACAGTTACCGGCATGTCGTTCAGCCCGTCCGCGCCCGTGGAGACCAGCACCATCACCCTCTCCGCGACGGTGCGCAACGCGGGCTCGGCGGCCTCCGGCGCGACTAACGTCAACTTCTACCTGGGCGCCACCCGGGTCGGCACCGCCTCGGTCGGCGGCCTCGCGGCCGGCGCGTCGACCACGGTCAGCGCCAGCATCGGCACCCGGGACTCGGGCAGCTACCCGCTCAGCGCGAAGGTCGACGAGTCGAACACCGTCGTCGAGTCCGACGACACCAACAACAGCTACACCAATCCCAGCCCGCTGGTGGTCGGCGCGGTGGCCAGCTCCGACCTGGTCGCCTCCGCGGTCGACTGGTCGCCGGGCAACCCGCCGCCCGGCAGCACTGTCACCTTCTCGGTGTCGATCCGCAACGCCGGCAACCAGGCGTCCGCGTCCGGTGCGCACGGCATCACCCTGACCGTGCTCAACGACTCCGGCACCGTGGTCCGGACCCTGACCGGCTCGTACTCGGGCGTGATCAACGCTGGTGCGACGGTCGGCCCGATCAGCCTGGGCACCTGGACCGCAGCGAACGGCAAGTACACCGTCCGGGTGGTGCTCGCCGCCGACGCCAACGAGCTGCCGGTCAAGCAGACCAACAACACCACCGACCGCCCGCTCTTCGTGGGGCGGGGCGCCAACCTCGGCTACGACATGTACGAGGCCGAGGACGGCACGACCGGCGGCGGCGCCGGTCAGGTCGGGCCGAACCGGGACATCGGCAACCTCGGCGGTGAGGCGTCCGGACGTCGGGCGGTGACCCTGAACAGCACCGGCGCGTACGTCGAGTGGACCACCCGGGCGGCGACCAACACCCTGGTCACCCGCTTCTCCATCCCCGACTCGGCGGGTGGCGGGGGCATCGACTCGACGCTGAACATCTACGTCAACGGCACCCTGCACAAGCCGATCAACCTGACCTCCAAGCACATCTGGTTGTACGGCGCGGAGGCCAGCCCGAGTGACTCGCCGAGCGCCGGCCCGCCTCGCCACCTGTACGACGAGGCGAACGTGATGTTGAACTCGACCATCCCGGCCGGCAGCAAGATCCGTTTGCAGAAGGACCCGGCCAACACCACCACGTACGCGATCGACTTCATCAACCTGGAGCTGGTCGCACCGCGCGCCAACCCGGACCCGGCCCGTTACCGGGTGCCCTCCGGCTTCAGCCACCAGGACGTCCAGAACGCGCTGGACGCGGTCCGGATGGACACCACCGGCAACCTGATCGGCGTCTACCTGCCGGCCGGCACCTACGAGACCGCGCAGAAGTTCCAGGTGTACGGCAAGGCGATCACCGTGGTCGGCGCGGGCATGTGGTACACCCGCTTCCAGACGCCGACCGGCCAGCAGAACACCGACGCGGGTTTCCGGGTGGAGTCGTCGGCCAGCGGGTCGTCCTTCTCGCACCTGGCCTTCTTCGGCAACTACACCAACCGGATCGACGGGCCGGGCAAGGTCTGGGGTGAGCTGAAGGACGTCGACAACATGACCCTGGACAGTGTCTGGGTCGAGCACACCGTCTGCGCGTACTGGGGGGTGAGCGTCAGCGGGTTGACCATCCGCAACAGCCGCTTCCGCAACACCTTCGCCGACGGGGTGAACCTGACCAACGGCAGCACCAACAACCTGATCACCAACACCGAGGGGCGGTCGAACGGAGATGACGCGTTCGCCCTCTTCTCGGCCACCGACCAGGGTGCGTCGACCGGTAACAACGGCAACGTGTTCGAGAACCTCTCGGCCACGTTGACCTGGCGGGCGGCCGGGTTGGCGGTCTACGGCGGCTACAACAACATCTTCCGCAACCTGTACATCGCGGACATGTTGACGTACTCCGGGATCACCATCAGCTCGCTGGACTTCGGTTACCCGTTCATCGGGTTCGGGGCCAGCCCGCCGACCCAGTTCCAGAAC
>NZ_QGSZ01000083.1 GCF_003857055.1 Micromonospora inaquosa
CTCCAACAGCAAATACCAAGCCCGCGGCCCCAACATCAACCGACAGACCTACAAAGCCACCACCAGCATCGACATCATCACCACCGACCCTTGACACCCACCGCCCAGCCCTAACTGAACGGCGTTGTCTCTAGACCTCCTGCTTCGCCGACTTGTCGAGGGTGTTGTCGGGGTCGATAGCCCTTTCCTCATCTGGGCGGACAGCCGTCTCCTCGTCAGGGCCGACAGCGTCCGCGACAGGCTCGCCGCGCCCGAAGCCGAGCAGGGCCGAGGCGACCGCGAAGCTGACGGCCGCGGCGATCACGACGCCGAGAATGACTCCGAAGTGGCCGCCCTTGGGGGTGACCGCGAGGTAGGCGAAAATGCTGCCCGGCGAAGGGGTGGCGACCAGGCCCGCACCGGTGATCACGAAGGTGCCGACGCCAGCCGCACCCCCGGCGATCATGGCGAGGATCAGCTTCGGCTTCATCAGCACGTACGGGAAGTAGATCTCGTGGATGCCGCCGAGGAAGTGCACGATGATCGCGGCCGGGGCGCTGGGACGCAGCGCGCGGGGGCCGAAGACCATGAAGGCGAGCAGCAGGCCGAGGCCGGGGCCGGGGTTCGACTCGATCATGAACAGGATCGACTTGCCCTTGTCGGCCGCCTCGGCGATGCCCAGCGGGCCGAACACGCCGTGGTTGATGGCGTTGTTGAGGAAGAGCACCTTTGCGGGTTCGACGAGCACCGAGGTCAGCGGCAGCAGGTCCTTGCCGACGAGCCAGTCGACGCCCGAGCCGGCCTGCTTGGTGAGCCATTCGACCACCGGACCGATGCCGTAGACACCGCCGATGGCCATCGCGGCACCGATGATGCCGGCGCTGAAGTTGTCGACCAGCATCTCGAAGCCGGGACGGATCTTGTTTTCGACCAGGCCGTCAAACAGCTTGAGGACATAGGCCGTGAGCGGCCCAATGATCATCGCGCCGAGGATCATTGGCACATCCGCGCCGACGACGAGGCCCATGGTCGCCACCGCGCCCACGACGGCACCGCGCTGGCCGTGGACCAGCCGGCCGC
Source organism: Micromonospora inaquosa (assembly GCF_003857055.1). Lineage (GTDB taxonomy): Bacteria > Actinomycetota > Actinomycetes > Mycobacteriales > Micromonosporaceae > Micromonospora > Micromonospora inaquosa. The sequence goes on from NZ_QGSZ01000083.1 coordinate 1,060, forward strand.
CGGTGTAGCCGATGAGCACCGGTAGCAGGATGCTGATCATCGGGCCGACCAGTTCGGCCAGGGTCTTGTTGGGGATCCAGCCGGTCGGGATGAACAGCGCGGTGATCAGGCCCCAGGCGATGAACGCGCCGATGTTGGGCATGACCATCGCGGCCAGGTAGCCGCCGAGGCGTTGCACCGTGGCTCTGAGGCCCTGGCCCTTCACCTCTGGTGTGTAGGAAGAGGAGGTCACGGGGGTATCTCCTTCATCGAGGGGTGGTCCAGACGGCCGCAGGGGAAGAAGCTCGTCGGGCTAGGGGTGGATGGTGACGTCGTGGCGGAACAGGTCCGCTGGGCCGGGCATCCGGCTGCCAGGCAGGCTCACCGCGGCGGCGCCCCAGGCCAGGCCTTCAGCGAGAGCGGCGGCACCTTGCGCGCCCGCAGCGAGGAACCCGGCGAGCAGCGCGTCGCCGGCACCGACGGTGCTGCGGGGCCGGGCGACCGGACAGGTGCCGGTGCGGACCCCTTCGGCGTTGACCAGGACAGCGCCGTCAGCGCCGAGGCTGGCCACGACGGTGCCGGCTCCCCATGCCCGCAGGCACTGAGCGGCATCGACCACATCGTCGAGGTCCTTCAGCGGGGTGCCGACCACTTCGGCCAGTTCGTCGCGGTTGGGCTTGAGCAGGGTCGCCCCGGCCAGGGCGGCCTCGCGCAGGGCGGGGCCGCTGGTGTCGACGGCGACCCTGACGCCGGCGGCGCGCAGCTTCCGGCACAGCTGAGCGTAGGCGTCGGCGGGCAGACCGGGCGGGACGCTGCCGCACAGCACGACCCAGTCGGCACCGCTGGCGCGGGCGAGCACCCGGTCGATCACCTCGTCGAACTCGGCGCGGCACATGGCCGGGCCAGGCTCGTTGATCTTGGTGACCGTGCCGTCGGGCTCGGCCAGGGTGATGTTGGAACGGGTCCTTCCAGAGATCGACACGGCGAGGACCTCCACACCCTCCGCCTTGAGGAGGCCGATGAGCTGGTTGCCCTCGTCACCTCCGGACGGCAACACCGCTACCGACGGCACCCCGTTGGCCAGCAAGGCACGGGATACGTTGACGCCCTTGCCGCCGGGGTCAAGGTGAGCGGTGGCAGCCCGAATGACCTCGCCCCGGGTGAGTGAGTCGACCTCCACGGCCCGGTCGAGGCTGGGGTTGAGGGTGACGGTGACGATCATGCCCGCTCGGCTCTCATGCGCGTACCACCCGAACGCCCGCTGACTCCAGGTCACCAACCAGGTCGAGGTCGGCACGGCTGTCGGTAATGAGCAGGTCGACGTCGGCCAACTCAGCGAACCGGGCCAGATAGTCGTTGCCGAGCTTGGTGTGATCGGCGACCACCACCGTGCGGCGGGCCGCACGGACCATCGCCCGCTTCACCGCCGCCTCGGACGGGTCCGGGGTGGTCAGCCCGCGCTCGACCGAGATGCCGTTGGTCCCAACGAACGCGACGTCGACGTAGAGGTCCGCCAACGGCGACAGCGCCCAGTCGTCGACGGTCGCCAGGGTCTTCCCGCGGACCCGTCCACCCAACAGCAGCACGTTGAGATTGGCGTAGGTACCGAGGGTCGTGGCGATGACCGGCGAGTTGACCACGACGGTCAACTCTCGGTCGACCGGCAGCAGCTGCGCCAGCCGGGCGGTCGTGGTGCCGGCGTCGAGGATGACAGCGCCCTCCTCCGGCACCTCGCTCAAGGCGAGCTTGGCGATGCGCTCCTTCTCCTCGATGAGCACCGCGTCGCGCGCCGCCAGCGCGGGCTCAAACCCGAGCCGTTCGACCGGAATAGCTCCACCATGGACCCGGCGCAGCACCCCAGCCCGCTCCAGGATGGTGAGGTCGCGGCGGATGGTCTCCGACGTCACGTTGAGCCCATCGGCCAAGCCAGCCACCTCGACCCGGCCCACGTCCCGGGCGATGCGAAGGATCTCCTGCTGTCGTTCCTCGGCGTACATCCTGTTGTTTCACCGCCGTTTCGTTTTGCTTGTGCTTTGTTTACGCCCGGGTCTAGGGAAAGTCAAGGGACGGGCCACAGAAAGCCACACCCCCGGTATCCGGCAGGACGAGTGGGACCCGGGACTCCAGTGACACTTCGCGATCTAGGTGACTGGTAGTTGGAGTCGTTGCCGTACGCGGGTTTGGTGGGTGCGGCGCCAGGCAGACCAGCGCAGGGCGTGCCCGACGTCGCCGCTGGTGTGGCGGCCATGGGACTCGGCCTGAGCCCGTTCTTGACCGTCACTGCCCCGCCTGGCCATATCTGGCACGCGACGGGCACGGCCCTTTCGGGGGCGCAGTTGGCGCACCTGTCGTCGTAGGCTCCGCCGGTGAAGCGACCGCAGAAGGTTGTGGCCTACACCGTCCACGACGATCGGCTGCTGGTGTTCGTCCACGCCGACGATGAACAGTTCGATCAATCGGGCCTGCAAGTTCCTGCCGGCACGGTTGGTGAGAACGAGCTACTGGAGCAAGCTGTGCTGCGCGAAGCGTTCGAGGAAACCGCCCTGCATGGACTACGCATCGAGCGGTACCTCGGCACGGCGGAGTGGGACGTGCGGCCCTACGCCGACGAGGTGCACGTGCGGCACTTCTTCCACCTGTCCGTCGAGGACGCCGAGGTTCCGGATCGGTGGATCGCCGTGGAACGCGGCGACGGCGACAGCAAACCGATCCGCTTCGAGCTGTACTGGCTGCCTCTGGCCCAAGGACACGTTCTAGTACGACAGCCGCCATTCGTGATCATGGTGGGAATTCGAGGTTGAGGCGGCGGGCGTAGTGGGCTCGTTTGGCGCATGCTTGGTGTCGGCGTCGCCAGTTTGACCAGCGCAAACGGTAGGCGAT
>NZ_QGSZ01000040.1 GCF_003857055.1 Micromonospora inaquosa
CAGCGTCGAGGCGCCCTGCCGACCGGAGCCCTCGCTCTGGTTGTTGACGAACGCGCGGGCGACACCGTTGATGTCGACGCCGTTGTGCTTGTAGAAGTCATGGTCCTCGGCCGCGATGATGGCCTTCTGCATGGGCACCGAGATGTCGGGGAGCTTCACGTCGCGTCGGTTCTCGTCATACATCGTCGCGAGCGGGGTCTTGCCGTCCGAGGCCAGCAGGTAGCTGATCTGTGGCGCGCGGGCCACCGTCAGTTCCGTGGGCAGGGCACCGAATGTCTCGGCGCCGGCTTTCGCGGCCAGGCCGGACATCGCTACCGCGGGGAAGGCCGCCGCGGCGACCACCACGCCGGCCAGCAGGCCACACACGAGTAGCGATGCGGCGTTGGTCAGCACATTGTGGTCACGTTTCCGCATCCAGGTCACCTCGACAGGGTACGCGAGTAGGGAACGAGGGGCGCTGGGGCGTTCTTTCCCCATTTCCTGCGCGCGCTGCCCTCGTTGTGCTAAACGCACGACCCCCGGTACTTGGTTGCGTGTGACCTGGCGTGAGTCTCCTCCGATTCAGTGAGGCGGCGCAGCGTTATCGCTGACCTCGGCGGGGTAACCGGCGGTCGAAGGCCCGGGAAGCCGGGAGTGTCCGGAATGATGGATTTCGTCGACAACGTTGCGTAATCAGTCGACTACAGAGCATGATGGGGGCGGCGACAGCGCCACATGTCGTCCGCGCCGCCTTGGGGAAGGCAGGCCGGGCGATCGGGGGGAATTGCCGGCTGACGTGCATCGACGAGGTCGGTAGGTACTGCAAGGGGGGACGTGTACACATGGGCATGATCACTGACTGGCCGTCACTGGCGGCATGTCAGAACGGGGACCCGGACGCGTTGTTCGTACAGGGCGCCGAACAGAACGTGGCGAAGCGGATCTGCCGGAGCTGCCCAGTTCGGTACGAGTGCCTGGCCGACGCGCTGGACAACCGGATCGAGTTCGGTGTGTGGGGCGGCATGACCGAACGCGAACGGCGGGCGCTACTGCGTCGACACCCGCAGGTGACGAGCTGGCGCAAGATGTTCGAGGCCGCGATGAAGAAGAACAGCAAGGACAAGGCCGGCAAGGACAAGATTCTCGTCAGCGCGGCCAACTGACGCCGGTCACGGCCGGCTGATCGCCGCGCCGATCGTCCGTAGCCCGTCGACGTCGTGCACGTCGGCGGGCTGCGCCGTGACCGAAACCGCCGGCACGGCCGGGAACGCCTCGGTGAAGCGCGCGGCGACCTGCCGCTCGCGTACCGCCTGGCGAGCCAGCGTCGCGTGCGCCCGCAGCACGTCGGCGGTGGCGTCGTGCCCACCCAGCTCGGTCAACCGCTCGGCGGCGACCCGGCTCTGCTCGGCGTCCAGCTCCGGGACCGCCGGGCGATGCACCCGGTTGAGCACCAGGCCGGCCAGTGGCATCCGCTCGTCCCGCAGCCGGCCCGCGAAGTACGCGGCCTCCCGGACCGCGTCCGGCTCCGGCGTCGCGACCAGCAGAAAGGCCGTCTCCCGCGCCTGCAGGACACGGTACGTCTGCTCGGCGCGCTGCCGGAAACCACCGAACATCGAATCCAGTGCCGCCACGAAGCCGGACAGGTCGGTGAGCAGCTGCGCGCCGAGCACCTTCTGCACCACCTTGGAGAACATCCCGAACGAGGCAGTGACCAGGCTGAACATGCTCCGGCCGCCGCTACGCGCCGGGGCCAGCAGCAGCCGCAGCATCCGACCGTCGAGGAAACGGGAGAGTCGAGCCGGCGCGTCCAGGAAATCCAGTGCCGAGCGCGACGGTGGCGTGTCCACCACGATCAGGTCCCATTCGCCCCGGGCGTGCAGCTGGCCCAGCTTCTCCATCGCCATGTATTCCTGGGTGCCGGCGAAGGTCGAGCTCATCGCCTGATAGAACGGGTTCGAGAAGATCTCCGCGGCCTTCGTCGGGTCGGTGTGCTGCAACACCACGTCGTCGAAGGTGCGCTTCATGTCCAGCATCATGGCGTGCAACTCACCGCCGCTGCCCTCGACGTCGATGCCCTTGACCTGGCGAGGGGTGTTGTCCAGCTCGGTCAGGCCCAGCGACTGGGCCAGCCGGCGAGCCGGGTCGATGGTGAGCACCACCGTGCGCCGGCCGTGCTGCTCGGCGGCCCGCAGCGCCAGCGCCGCGGCCGTGGTCGTCTTTCCCACTCCGCCGGCGCCACAGCACACGACGATCCGCACGCCTGGATCGGCGAGGATCTGGTCGACGTCCAGCTGCGGCGCCGCGTCTTCGGAAGGCACCAATCGAGCGTATCGGGCCGGTGGGTCCACGCGCCCGTGCTGCGCTCAGGTGTGAGTCATTCGGCGCGGACGAGAGCCTGAGCCAGCGTCGCGAGCCCCGCCCGCTCCACCCCGTCCGGCAGCAACGGCAGCTCGATCATCGGCAGTCCCAATTCCACCAGGTCGGCGCGGAGCGAATCCTCCAACTCGCGACGAATGAGCTGGTCGCGTGCCTCATCGTGCAGCCCGGCCACGATGTCCCGATCGGCCGGCAGCCCGGCGGCGACCAACCCGCGCTTCAACTCCGCGGCGGTGACCGCCTGCCCGGCGGGCAGCGGGGGTCGGACCCCGTTGACGAGCACCTTCCCGACGCCGAAGCCGAGGGCGGTCAGGTCGGCGATCGCGTCGACAGTCTCCTGGATCGGCATCTCCTCCAGCAGCGTGACCACGTGCACCGCGGTCATCGGGGATCGCAGCAGCGCGGCGACCCCCTCGCTCTGGGTCTTGATCGGGCCCACCTTGGCCAGCCGGGCGGTCTCCGCGGTCACGTTGAGGAACCGGCCGATCCGTCCGGTCGGTGGGGCGTCCAACACCACCGCGTCGTACGCGCGCCGTTGCCCGATGGTGCGGGTGGTGGCCTCCTTCACCTTGCCGGTGAGCAGGACGTCCCGCAGGCCGGGCGCGATGGTGGTGGCGAAGTCGATGGCGCCGAGCTTGCGCAGCGCCCGGCCCGCCGCGCCCAGCTTGTAGAACATGTCCAGGTACTCGAGCAGCGCCTCCTCGGCGTCCACCGCGAGCGCGCGCACCTCACCGCCGTCCGGCGCGTCGGCGAGGTGCCGTTCCTCGTAGGGCAGCGGGTCGATGCCGAACAGTTGGGCGATGCCCTGCCGCCCCTCGACCTCGACCAGCAGGGTGCGCCGGCCACCGGCGGCGAGCGCGAGGGCCAGCGCCGCCGCCACGCTGGTCTTACCGGTGCCGCCCTTGCCGGTCACCACGTGGAGACGGGCGGGCCAGCCGGTACCGGCCGGGTCGATCGGGCGCTCAGCTGCACACACCCGTCGAGCCTATCCAGGCGTGCCGGTCAGGCGACCTCGCAGACCCACCAACCCGTCTTCTGCACCACAGTGAAGCGCAGTTCCTGGTCGGCGACCTTCTCGTCGGCGGTGGTCATGGTGAGCCGGGTGGAGACGGTGGCCCGTTCCCCGGTCTGGTTGTCCACCTTCGGGGTGGTCCACCGGAAGCGCGGGTTCTGGTAGGTGGAGGCGTACTTCTCCACCTCGGCGACCTTCGCGGCGATCTTGTCGTCGTCGCGGGATGCGGCGCAGACGTGACTGGCCGCCTTGGTCGCGTCGCGATCCTTGTAGATCGCGGTGAGGAACTCGTCGACGGCGACCGCCGGCTCCTTGGCGCCCTCGCCGGTCTCGGCATTGCGCAGGGTCAGGAAGGCCACCACGCCGCCACCCACGCAGAGCACCATGATCACAACCAGTGCGATCGCCGCGATCAACAGGCCGCGCTTCTTCTTCGGCTCGGTCGTGCCCTGGTAGGCCGGGTACGCCGGCGGGGGCGGGGG
>NZ_QGSZ01000094.1 GCF_003857055.1 Micromonospora inaquosa
GGGTTAGCGGCGGTTGTACTTGTACATGGTCAGGGTGCCGAAGACGAGCACGAAACCGGCGCTCCACAGCAGCAGCCACATCGTGGCCGACGGGTCCGAGTCGCCGCTCATCGCTCCCCGGATCGCGGCCACCAACTGCGTCACCGGGTTGACCTTCACGAACGCCTGGAGCCAGCCGGGCATGGTGCTCGGCTCGACGAAGACGTTGCTGAGGAACGTCAGCGGGAACAGCACCATCATGCTGACCCCCATCACCGACTTCTCGCTGCGCAGGATCAGCCCGAAGAACGTCCACACCCAGGAGAACGCGAACGAGAAGACCACCAGCAGCCCGATGCCGGCGGCGACACCGAGCGCCCCGCCCTCGGGCCGGAACCCGAGCACCAGCCCGAGGCCCAGGATCACCAGGGCGGCGAGGATGTAGCGCAGCACGTCGCCGAAGATCATGCCGACCAGGGCGGCCGGACGCCAGACGGGCAGCGTCCGGAACCGGTCGAAGATGCCCTTCTCGATGTCGGTGTTGAGGCCGACACCGGTGTACATGGTGATCATGACGACGCTGGTCACCATGATGCCGGGCAGGAAGAACTGCAGGTAGTCACGCGGGCTGCCGGCGAGGGCGCCACCGAACAGGTACGTGAACATCAGCACCATGATGATCGGGAACGCGGTCACGTCGAAGAGCTGCTCCGGCACGTGCTTGATCTTCAGCATGGCCCGCCAGCCGAAGGTGATCGACGCGCCCAACGCGCTCGGTCGGGGAGGTCGGGCACCGGGCGCGAGCACTGTCGCCAGCGCCTCGGCGGACGGGACGTAGACCGACGGCGCCCGTTCGGTCGTGCTGGTGGTGGTGGTGTCGCTCATCGGGCTGCCTCCAACTCGTCGTCGCGTTCGTCGGCCGGCACGGCGGGGTGGTCGGTCAGGGCCAGGAAGACTTCGTCCAGGGTCGGCTGCCCGAGGGAGAAGTTGTCGACCATGATGCCGGCGTGGGCCAGGTCGCCGAGGGCGCGGGCGGCCTGGGCACTGGCGTCGAGGTCGGTGCCGGCCTCACCGACGCGGGCGGTCAACGCCACCGGATCTGCGGCGAGCTGCACCGGCACGCCGAGCGCCTCCCGGAGCACCCGCTCCGCCTCGGGTCGCTGGCCGGGGTCGCGCAGTCGCAGGTGGACGGTGCCGGAGCCGATCGACGACTTCAACTCACCCGGGGTGCCTTCAGCGATCACCCGGCCGTGGTCGACGACCGCGATGCGCCCGGCGAGCTGGTCGGCCTCGTCGAGGTACTGGGTGGTCAGCAGCACCGTGGTGCCGTGCGACACCACCGCCCGGACGATCTCCCACACCTGGTTGCGGCTGCGCGGGTCGAGACCGGTCGTCGGCTCGTCGAGGAAGAGCAGATCCGGGGTGTTCAGGATGCTGGCGGCGATGTCGATGCGTCGCCGCATCCCACCCGAGTATTTCTTCACCTGGCGGTCGCTCGCCTCGGTCAACCCGAACGCGGCGAGCAGGGCCGCCGCGCGCTCCCGAGCGGCCGGCTTGCGCAGGCCGAGCAGGCGGGCGAGGAGCACCAGGTTCTCCGTACCGGTCAGGTCCTCGTCGACGGAGGCGTACTGGCCGGTGAGGCTGACCCGGGAGCGGACCTTGTCGGCCTCGGTGACCACGTCGTGCCCGAAGACCCGGGCCGAGCCGCCGTCGGGTCGCAGCAGCGTGGCGAGCACCCGGACCGCCGTGGTCTTGCCCGCGCCGTTCGGGCCGAGCAGGCCGTAGACGGTGCCGGCGGGCACCTGAAGGTCGATGCCGGCCAGCGCCCGGGTGTCCCCGAATGAGCGGGTGAGCCCCACGGCCTCGATGGCCAGCCCGGTGGTGCGTCTACTCATGATCCTTACCTTCCGTGTGATGGCCACCCCTCCATCCTGAAGGCGCGAGGTGACGACAGGTGCCCGCTAGATCAGATCTAGCGGGCGTGGTTTCGGGCGGAATGTCGATGGGATCGGCTTGACTGGGGTCGACGACGGGGGAACGGGATGGCACAGGTACGCATCGAGCCGTGGCACGAGGACGACCTCGACCTGCTGCGGCAGCTCAACTCACCGGACACCCGCAAGCACACCGGCGGCCCGGAGACCGACGAACAGGTGCTCGCCCGCCACGACCGGTACGTGCACTTCGCCGACACGGGGCAGGGCTGCATGTTCACGCTGGTGCTGCCGGACGGGGCACGGGCGGGCAGCGTCGGCTACTGGGGCCGCGAGTGGCGCGACCAACCGGTGTACGAGCTGGGCTGGGCGGTGCTGCCCGCGTACCGGGGGCAGGGGCTGGCCACCGACGCGGTGCTCGCGACCCTCGACGTGGCCCGCGCCCGACTGGACCGGCGCTACGCGCACGCGTACCCGTCGGTCGACAACCCCGCCTCGAACGCGGTGTGCCGCAAGGCGGGGTTCACGCTGCTCGGCGAGACCGGCTTCGAATACCCGCCGGGGCAGATGATGCGTGCCAACGACTGGCAGCTCGACCTGACCGCCCCGCCGACCGGGAGCTGAGGTCGGCTCGCGCAGCGCGTCCGTTCCTGACCTGCCGGCAACAGCGTGATGCCTCAGAGTCATCACGATGACTCTGAGGCATCACGCTCGTCGGAGACCTGCCCGCCGACGGCGGGCTCGGGTCAGTTGGGCAGGTAGGCGAAGGTGTCCGGGTCCGGGCCCTGCCGGCCGGCAGCGCCCTTGTCCAGCTCGGTGATCCGCTCCATCGCCACGTCGTCCAGCTCGAAGTCGAAGATCCGGGTGTTCTCCTCGATCCGCTTCGGAGTGGTCGACTTCGGGAAGATGATGTCGCCGCGCTGCACGTGCCAGCGGAGCACCACCTGCGCCGGGGTCCGGTTGAGCTGCTCGGCGATGTCGATCACCGTCGGGTCGCCGAGCACCTTGCCCTGCGCGATGGGCGACCACGCCTCGGTGAGGATGTTGTGCTCACGGTCGTAGGCGCGGACCTCGTCGTTGGTGAAGTACGGGTGCGCCTCGATCTGGTTGACCGCCGGCACGACGCTCGCTTCGTCGGCCAACCGCTGCAGGTGCGACACCTGGAAGTTCGACACACCGATCGAGCGGGCCCGACCGTCGCGCTGGAACTCCTCCAGCACCTTCCAGGTCGAGACGTAGTCACCGTCGTACAGGGTCGGCAGCGGCCAGTGGATCAGGAACAGGTCGATGTAGTCCATCTTCAGCGCCGCCAGCGTCGAGTCGAACGCCTTGCGGGCGTCGTCGGGGCGGTGGAACGCGTTGCTCAGCTTGCTGGTCACGTAGACCGAGCCCCGGTCGAGCCCGGACACGCGCACCGCCTCGCCGACCTCGGCCTCGTTGCCGTACATCTCGGCGGTGTCGATGTGCCGGTAGCCGATCTCCAGCGCCGTGGTCACCGCCGCGACGGTGTCCTTCGGCTCGATCTGGAACACCCCGAAGCCGAGCTGCGGAATGGTGGTGCCGTCGTTCAGGCTGATGTCGGGAATCGTGATTGCCACTGCGGCTCCTTCGCGTCTTCGTTGCCTGTTCATCCATACCCGGGTGGGTGGACGAATCACCGCCCATCCGGGCGTGACGAACCCAACGACGACCGGTTCACCCGGTCGTGTCGAACAGCACCGGCCACGGCCGTGCCGCCGGCACCGAGGTCACCGGCGGGGCGGGCGCGGTGGGCTCGGCGTCGGCCAGCACCTCCGCGGCGAGTTGGCCGAACATCGCCGCAGCCGGGTGCGCCGACCGGTCCGGCCAGGCCGCCGAGGTGCGCTTCGCCAGCGGCGCGTCGACGATCGGCCGCCAGGCCATCCGGGGTTCGCG
>NZ_QGSZ01000038.1 GCF_003857055.1 Micromonospora inaquosa
CCGAGGTACCGCTCCAGCGGGGCGGCACCGCCAGCGCCATCGACCCTCTGCGGTTCGGACTTCGGTGTTCACCTGGAAGTCGAGGTAGAGGCGGTAGCGGCCCGGGCCAGGCGTGGTCAACCAGAACTTGATCTGACCGTCCACCAGCTCGGTCTCCGGGTGCACGTGCAGGTAGCCGAGATCGCCCTCGCGCAACGCCACCAGGTGCCCGTACGCACCGAGGTACCGCTCCAGCGGGGCGGCACCGCCAGCGCCATCGACCCGGAAGGTCAGCGGCACCGTCGTCCCGGCTTGCGGAACGCCCTGGTAGCCGACGGTGAAGCCGTCCACGGTCGTCGAGGTGACCGGCCCCGGCAGTGGACGGGGTCGGTAGTCGCCGGGCGCCACCAGGTCCGTGCCAAGGGTCACCGCGGTCTGCGCGCCGTTGTCGGCAACGACTGTGAAATCGGCGTACGCGCGCCAGAGGCCGGCCTGCGTGAGGGTCAACGGCACCGACCAGGTGCCGTCCGCCGCCATGGTCGGGTGCAGGTGCTGGTAACCGGTCAGGTCCCGCCGGACGACGATGAGGTGCATCGGCTTGTCGTGCACGATGGCGAACCGGGTGACCGGCCGACGCTGCGCGTCGCGCACCTGAAAGCGGAGCTGACCGGGGCGACCTGCCGCGAACTCGGTGGCCAGGGGCATCAGGGTGAGGCCGGCCGAGCTGATCGCCAGACCGCCCGGCTCGGGGGCGGCGCCCTGATCGGCGGCCGTGGCGGAGCCGTGGCTGTGCGGCGCGACGCCCGGCGGATCGGTGTGCTCAACTGCCAACGAGGGACTGCCGGCGGCGGCACCGGTGGCAGCACCGGTGGCGTTCAACCGGCCGAGGCCGAAGCCGAGCAGCACCGCCAGCACCAGCCCGCCGACCACCAACGCCAGCCGGAGAGTGCTCCGGTCCGGCCCGGCGGAGACCTGATCGACGAGCGGCGCCGCAGACACCTGGTCGGGAACCGGCACTGCGGAGAGCTGCTCAGGCACCGCCAGCGCCCAGCGGGTAGCCGGCCTCATCGCCGGCGGTCACGTCCCTGACGCCGCCGGCGCCGCGGGTGACGGGCTGCTGGTCGGTCATGCCGCCCACGTTACCGCCGTCGAGGCCCGGTCCAGGCCGACGCCCGGACGGCGTGGCAACTGTCGCATTCAGCGGCGCCCGGGAACTTTCCGCCGACCGAGCGGAGCTGCGCCACCGGCACGCGAACGCGCGACCCACGGCCCCGGGCACGGCCCCGGGCACGGCCCCGGGCACGGCCCCGGGCACGGCCCCGGGCACGGCCCCGGGCACGGCCCCGGGCACGGCCCCGGGCACGAGCACAGGCACAGGCACAGGCACAGGCCGGCAGCGAAGCACCTGCGGCTCCGCGATCGGCAGGGCAGACCAACCGGCACCACCCGCCCGTCAACGGCGGCGGGTCGGCCCCGCCGTCAACGGCGGCGGGTCAGCCGGCCACGGCGAGGGCGAGCGGGAGTACGTCGGTCGCGCCGGCCCGCCGCAGTGCCCGGGCCACCAGCGTCATCGTCCAGCCCGAGTCGATCACGTCGTCCACGAGCAGCACCGGGCCGTCCAGCCCGGCCAGCGCGTCGGCCAGGTCGGTCGGCACGGTGAAGGTGTCGTGCAGCGCGCGTACCCGTTGGGCGCTGTTGCCACGCGGCCCGGCTGGCCCGCCGGGCCCAGCCGCGGTGACCTCACCGAGCAGCGGCAGCCGGCCCACCGTGGCGATCCGCTCGGCGAGCGAGCCGAGCAGCCGCGGCCGCCGCCGGGAACCGACCGCGACCACCGCCACCGGCCGGCGGGGCCACGGGTCGTCGCCGTGCGCCCACGCCTTCAGCACCTCCACGACCGCACCGGCGACGTCGTCGGGCAGCGGCGCGTCCGGCGCTTCGGGGCCGACGAGATCACGCAACCGGCCACCCCAGCCCAGGTCGGAGAGGCGCCCGACGGCCCGGCCCGGCAGCGCCTGCTCCGCGGGGGCGATCCGGCCCTTGAGGGGTACGCCGACCGCGTCGAGCCCGGTCGGCCAGAGCTTCTTCGGCGCGATCTCCACGCCGGGTCGGCCCAGGAAGGTCTGCGCGGCGGCGAGCGCGGCCGTCGACACGTCGGCGGCGAAGAGGGGGTCGGCGCACCTGTCGCATCGGCCGCAGTCGGCCGCCTCGGTGTCGTCGAGGCGTTCCCGTAGATACCGCATCCGGCAGTCGGATGTGGTCGCGTACTCCCGCATGGCCTGTTGCTCGACGGTGCGCGCCTCGGCGACGCGGCGCAACCGGGCCTCGTCGTAGACCCATGGCTCGCCGGTGGCGAGCCACCCACCGCGCACCCGGCGGACCGCGCCGTCCACGTCGAGCACCTTGAGCATCAGCTCCAACCGGGCCCGGCGCAGGTCGACGAGGGGTTCGAGGGCCTGGGTGGAGAGCGGACGGTCGGTGTGCAGGGCGGCCAGCACGGCGCGGACCTGCTGCTCCGGCGGGAACGCCAGCGAGGCGAAGTAGCGCCAGATCGCGGCGTCCTCGACACCTGGCAGGAGCAGCACCTCGGCGTGCTCGACGGCACGGCCGGCCCGGCCGACCTGCTGGTAGTAGGCGATCGGCGACGGCGGCGCGCCGAGGTGCACGACGAACCCCAGGTCGGGCTTGTCGAAGCCCATGCCGAGGGCGCTGGTGGCGACCAACGCTTTGATCTTGTTGTCGAGCAGGTCCTGTTCGGCGGCCCGCCGGTCGGCGTCGTCGGACTGACCGCTGTAGGAGGCGACCGGGTAGCCCCGGGAGCGCAGGAACTCGGCAGTCTCCCCCGCCGCTGCCACGGTCAGCGTGTAGACGATGCCCGAGCCGGGCAGCTGATCCAGGTGGTCGGCGAGCCAGGCCAGCCGGTGCGCCGGGCTGGGCAGGTCGAGCACCCCGAGACGCAGCGACTCGCGGTCCAGGGTGCCGCGCAGGATGAGGGCGTCGCCCAACTGCTCGGCCACGTCCTGGGTGACCCGCGCGTTGGCGGTGGCGGTGGTTGCCAGCACGGGGGTGCGCTCGGGTAGCTCGGCGAGGAACGTCCGCAGCCGCCGGTAGTCCGGCCGGAAGTCGTGCCCCCAGTCGGAGACGCAGTGCGCCTCGTCGACCACCAGCAGGCCGGTGGTGGCAGCCAACTTCGGCAGGACGCTGTCGCGGAAGTCCGGGTTGTTGAGCCGTTCGGGGCTGATCAGCAGCACGTCCACCGCGCCGGTCTGGATCTCGGCGGTGATCTCGTCCCACTCGTCGAGGTTCGCCGAGTTGATCGTGCGGGCCCGGATGCCGGCCCGAGCGGCCGCCTCGACCTGGTTGCGCATCAGCGCCAGCAGCGGCGAGACGATGACGGTCGGCCCGGCCTGTCCGCCCCGCTCGGCCTGGTCGGCCTGGTCGCGGCGCTCGGCCTGGTCGCTGTCGCGGAGCAGGGCGGTGGCCACGAAGTACACGGCCGACTTGCCCCACCCGGTCCGCTGGACGCAGAGCACCCGCCGTCGGTCGACGACCAGTGCCTCAATGGCGCGCCACTGATCCTCGCGCAACCGGGCATGCTCGCCAGCCAGCCGGCGCAGCACCGCCTCGGCCCGCTCCCGCACCCCTGCCCGCTCTGCTGTCTCCACCCGACATGTCTACCAGCGCCATCCGTCATCCCCCTGTTGATCAAGAGGTTTGCGTCATTATCGGGTCGAATCCCGACGCAAACCTCTTGATCAACAGGGGGATGACGGATGGCGCTGGTAGACATGTCGGGTGGAGAC
>NZ_QGSZ01000054.1 GCF_003857055.1 Micromonospora inaquosa
CGCCCGGAACAGCTCCACGGCGGCCTTCGCCTCCGCCGACGGCTCCGCCCGCTTCTTCCGTCCAGCCTGATCGTTCTGTGTCGCGGTCATCACGGCACCCTCCTCACCAGGCACAACGCCCGGCGGGTCAGGCCGGAAACACCGTTAGATCCACAGACCCCCCTGGCCTGCGGTGTGAGGTCTACGGGTGGTCGAAGCGCCGTGGGTTGGTGGCCGTGTCGGGGCCGTGGTCGCAGGGCAGCTCGTGCAGGTACCGGCGGTGGGTGGGGTCCGAGACGAGGGTCCACACCCGACCGGCCGGGTCGGGGCTGTGGATGGCGGTGGCGATCGGGCTGGTGGTGCGCAGTCCGGCGAGCACTGCGAGGAGGCTGGCCTCGCGGCGCCGGCTGGGGACCCAGAACAGCACGGGGTAGCGGGGTCCGAAGGTGGTGAGGCGTTCGTAGCCGCGCAGCTTGGCCACGACCCGGGCGAGGTTCTCGGTGTCGTTGTCGTGCTCGAGGAAGAACCCGGTCGAGGTGTCGCCGACGGTCCATACGCCGTGTCCGTCGGGGCGGATGCCGGCCTGGGCGTAGACGGTGGTGGCGTGCTGCTCGGACCACCACCGTGACAGCCGGGCGTTGGGTGTGTGGCGGGCGGTGGCGATGAGGTCGGTGAAGAACTGGTTGACGCCGAGCAGGTGGTTGACCTGGCCGCTGGCGGCGATCCGCTTGGCGCGTTCCAGGGAGCTGCGTGGTGCCTTGCCGCTGGTGCCGATCGGGTCGTGGTAGACGGTCGGGTGTAGCTGCAGTCCGACGTGGCCGAGGGTGTAGAGCAGTGATCCGTAGCGGCCGTGGGCGCCGCTGCGGCCGAATCGGTGTAGCACGTCGAGGCGGTGCAGGATCGTCAGCCGCCGTTGGGCGGTGCGCCGGGTGTCGAAGAGGGCGCTGGTGATTTGGTCGGTGGACAGCAGGTAGTGCTCGGCGAGCAGCCCGAGGAGGGCGTGGTCGCGGGGGACGATGCGACCGAAGACCGCGAGGGGATCGGAGTTGCGGGAGGCGGGGGGTACACGGGAGTACACGACGGTTGCTCCTGGGCAGGATGGGGTTCCCCTCCCGATCGGGAGGGGTGTCTGGGACGAGGGAGGTCGGTGCGCAGGGCCTGTCACGGGGTGCGTGCGGCACTGACAGCCCAGGTCAGCACTGTGCTGCGGATGCCCGGCGGTCACCGGTGACGATCCCGGTGACGAGCCGGTGCGCGACCCGGGCGACGCCACCGTCTGACAGAGACAGTTAGCTCCGGTCGCTCTTCGGACGGGATCGACGGTCGTCGGGTCTGCGGCTGAGCCGTTCGACGAGGTCGTCGACGGCGCTGGTGTCCTGGCTCGGTACCGCCGCGGCGGCGGCCTGGCGGATGGCGGTCGCCTCTCCGACGATCGGCTTCGGCGGCCGGGTCTTCATCGTGAACGCCGGGGTTTGGCGGCCGTTGACGACCAGCCGCGCGGCGGCGGTGTACGCGTCGAGGTGGGCGAGGTCGTGCTCGCCCAGTTCCGGCAGGGTGTGCCGGGACAGGACCTTCGCGTCTTCCGGCGCGACCGTGAAGTACACCTTGTTGCGGGCGTTGGCCGACGCCGCGGCGAGCAGGTCGCGGGGGAACTGGGCCAGGTCCTGGTGGGCGAGCACGAGTGACAGCCGGTACTTGCGGGCCTCGGCGAGCATCGTGTCGAGGGAGTTGGCCAGGGTCAGGAAGTTCTGGGCCTCGTCGATGATCAGGGTCGCGTCGCGGCGCCGGTCGGGTTCGATGCCGGCGCGGGCGGTGGTGGCTTGCCATACCTGCGCGAGGATCAGGGAGCCGAGCAGCCGGCTGGTGTCCTCGCCGAGCACGCCCTTGGGGATGCGGACGAGCAGCACGCCGCCGTTGAGGACTCGGCCCATGTCGAAGCTCGAGCGGGGGTAGCGCATGGTGCGTTTGACGAAGTCGCGCAGCAGGAACGCGCGCAGCCGGGCGAGGACCGGTCCGATGACCTGTGAGCGGAGGCTGTCGTTGAGGCTGTCGTACCACTGCCAGAAGCCGCTGAGCCCGGCCGGGTCGTCCAGGTCCACCGTCATCGCCGAGCGGAACTGGGGGCTGTTGAGCAGCGGGGGGATGTGTTGCAGGGTGACGTTGTTGTGGCGTAGCAGGGTCAGGCAGGCCACCCGCATGACGTCGTCCATCCGCGGTCCCCACGCCTTGGCGAAGATGTTCCCGAAGATCGACACGAGGTTGTCGACGACCAGGTCGGGGTCGTCGCCTTCGAGGGGGTTCAGTGTCGGCGGGTTGTCCTGGTCGGGGTCGAAGAGCACGACGCGGTCGGCGGCGGTGGCGGGGAGCCGGTCGAGGATGTCCAGGACGAGGTCGCCGTGCGGGTCGATGACGACGGTGCCGCGGCCGGCGTTGATGTCGTCGAGGGCCATGTTGACCAGCAGGGTGGTCTTGCCGGAGCCCGTGGAACCGATCATATGCATGTGATACCTCGCGTCTGGCACCGTCAGCCCGACACTGTGGCCACCGATTTCGGCGTCGCCGAGCATCTTCACCCCACGTCCGCCGCCGGGGACGGCGACCGGCGCCGGCATGGACGTGGCCCGCGCCCGGTCGAGGCCGGGCACGGCAAGGTCGCGCGGCAACGCGGCGAGGGCGGCGAGTTCCGGGGCGGAGGTGAGGAATCCGGGTCCGAGGCGGCGTGCGGCGAGGACGGCCACCGGGGCGGGCATCCGGGCGCGGTGGGTGAGCCGGTTGCGGCCGGTGTGGATGGCGAACGCCGAGGCGAGGGTGTCGGCGATGCCCCGCAGCCGGCCGGTCGGGTCGGCGCCGGGGCGCCGGTTGGTGGTGGCGACGGCGTAGCGGATGCCGGTCTGCCACAGCGGGTGCGCGGTCTTGTCCAGGATCGCCCGGACGTCGCGCTCGACGGTGGGATCCCGACGGGACACGGACGCCGTAGACCGGCCGGCGCCGCCGGTGCCGGGTAGGAACGCGTCCAGCAGCCACCGCATCGGCGCGGCCGGGTTGATCGTCGGTACGGCGGTGGTGCCGGCCCGGAGCCGCCCGGCCGCGCGGCGTGCCCGTGCCGCGCGCCGGGGTGTGGCCGGGCGGGCGAGGATCTGCACGCAGGCGTACTCGCGGGGTGTGAGCTGCGCGCCGGCGGCCATCAGCGGGCGCAGTGGGTCGGTGTCGTGGTCGGTGGCCAGCGGCAGCCACTCCGCGTACACGGGCAGCAGGTGCCCACCGGCTGCGGGATGGGCGTCCAGGGGGATCGGCGGCGGCGGGTTGTCGTCGGTGGTGGTGGCCGAGCTGGGCCACGCCGCCCGCACCGCGGCCTCGACCGCCCCCGGAGGGACGGTGCCGGGAACCCAGATCGAGATCAGTAGTTGCCGGCCGGACCACGTGTACTGCCACACGACGTGCGGGGCGCCGTGGAGCAGGCGCCGCCGCCGTGACGGGGTCAGCACGCCGGCCAGGTTCGCCCATAACGCGCCAGCGCTGTGCGGGTCGACTTCCGGGGGTGGCGCGATCGTCACGAGGCGCGCACCGTTGGCGTGGTGGCGGTGCCGCCCGATCTCGAGCAGGTTGCGGGCCGCGATCCACATGATCAGCCCGCCGGCGGCGACAGCGGCCAGCCACGGCCGCTGTGTGGCCCACACGGCGGCGTCGAGCAGCGCGTCCGCTGCTCCGGTAGGGGGTGGGAT
>NZ_QGSZ01000082.1 GCF_003857055.1 Micromonospora inaquosa
GGGCGGGGGCGCGGGTGACGTGGACCTGCAGCAGTCCGCCGCCGGTGCGGCCGGCGGCGGCGAGCCCGTCATACACCGCCCGGAGCCGGTCCTCCTCCGGCGGCGCACCGGCCTCCC
Source organism: Micromonospora inaquosa (assembly GCF_003857055.1). Classification (GTDB taxonomy): domain Bacteria; phylum Actinomycetota; class Actinomycetes; order Mycobacteriales; family Micromonosporaceae; genus Micromonospora; species Micromonospora inaquosa. Next base: position 118 of record NZ_QGSZ01000082.1, read on the forward strand.
ACCGCTGGCCCCGGCTCGGCGCGGCGTCGTCCACCAGCGGTAGCCACTCCGGCTGGGTCGGCAGCAGCGCCACGGCGGCGACCAGGCTACCGGGTGCGAAGGCCGGTGGGCGGGTCTGTTCGGCGCGGGCACCGGGCCACGCGCGTTGCAGCAGCCGGAGCACGGCGGTCGGGTTCACGCCCGGGGGCAGCCACAGACCGCAGCGCATGCCGCGCGGGTCGGCTTGGACCTCCCAGACGAGGCGGTGCGGGCGCCACGACCACCGACTCGATGCGGGCAACGCCGTAGCGAGCAACCGCCACAGTCCGACGGTCGCGGCGGGGGTCGCCGACACCGGCGGGACGATCTCCAACCAGCGGGCCTGCCCGGCGTGGCGACGCCACACGCGCCGCCGCCACCACGCCCACCCGAGCCATGCGGCGACGAGCGCGGCGAGGCCAAGTAGCAGCAGCGGCCAGTGCGCGCTGACGAAGACCGCCGTCGCTGCGGGGGCGTTGTCGGCCCAGGTGCCGCAGATCAGGTGCCCGATGATGGAGTCCGGGATGCCGTCGTGGCCGGGTACGCAGGTCGCGGACGGCGACACAGGGATGGGTGACGGTGTGGTGGTGGGCGATGGCGCGACGAGCGAGGGCAGTGGAGTGGACATGGCAGACTCCCAGGAGGTCAGCTGAGGTTCAGTGGCGGCCGGTGGTGGGGCCGGTGACGACGAGTTGGTGCTCGACGTCGGAGGCGAGGCTGTGAAACGCGACCCGGCTGTTGCCACAGGCGAGGAGCGCGTCTCCGCGTGCCGCGGACAGCAGGAAGGCCCGCTCCCCGTCGGTGAGCCCGAACGCCTCGGTCACCGCGTCGATGGCCTGGGGTGCCTGGCGTAGCAGCACCTGCGTGGCCGCGTTGCTGACCACGGCGCGGCCGACTTCGGTGCCGAGCACGTCGGCGGCGTCCTGGGTGACCACGGTCAACCCGGCCCCGTGCTTGCGGGCGGATTTGGCGAGGCGGAACAGGAACTTCGCGCCGAGCCCGGCGCGCAGCATCAGCCACGCCTCATCGACCAGCACCATGCGCCGCACATCCGGCGACGATGAGTTGGCGACCGTGCGCCAGATCGCGTCCAGTGTCAGTAGCGTCCCGACCGGCTTCAGCTCGTCGGGCAGGTCCTTGATCGCGTACACCACCAAGTGCCCCTGCGGGGCGGTGGTCGTCGGCCCGTCGAACAGGCCGGCGAACGACCCGGACACATACGGATGCAGACGGGCGGCGAGGGTCCGCCCGGCCTCGCCGATCTCCGTCAACGCCTGCGCCACATTCGCCAGCAGCGGAGCGGGACGTCGCCAGGTACGCGGGTCGGTGGTGATGCCCTTCGCCCGATACGCGGCCAGGACAGCCGCGTCGAGGACCGGGACATCGTGTGGGTCGAGGGCGGCGGCGGTGTTGTCACCGGCGGTTAGCACCGCGACGAACGTCTGCATGAACAGGGTCCGCCGGAACAGAGCATCACCGCCGTCAGCGGCAGACAGGTCTAGGGGGTTGATCCGCACGCCGGGCGCGCCGGGGCGGATGATCGTTCCGCCGACCGCTTCCGCCAGCTTGAGGTATTCGTCTTCGGGGTCGACCACGAACGCTTGGACCCCGAGGTAGAGGTTGCGCAGCAGGTCGAGCTTGGCGAGGTAGGACTTGCCTTCACCGGAGCGGGCCAGGATGACGGCGTTGAAGTTCGACTGCGCCCACCGATCCCACACCACGACCCCGGCGGAGGCGAGGTTCAGACCGTAGAGCACACCCATGCCGGCATCCCCTGCGGTGACCGGCAGGTCTGGGCTGGTGAACGGGAAGCTCGCGGCGAGGGCGTCGGTGTCGAACACCCGGCGCATGCCGAGGCTGTCGACGGCCAGGGGCAGGCTGGTGATCCAGCCCTGCAACTGCCGCCACGTCGCCGGGGCCACATCGAGCAGCAGCGACGACGCCAGCGCTCGCACCTCGGCCACCCGGTCAGTCAGTTCAGCCTCGCTGTCGGCGTGCACGGTCAGGTACAGGCCGAGCCGGAACAGTCGGGCTTCGCCTCGGGCGACCCGAGCGGCCAGCTCGGCGGCGTCCGCCGCGGCGGCGTCCAACTCCGGGTCATCAAGACGCCCCTTCCCCGCGTCCGAGCGCCGTGAGGACTCCAGCCGGCCGCGCTGCTTACGCAGCCGGTCGGAGGCGACGACCGGGGCGACGGGTTCGATGTGCAGAGCGACATCGACGCGGCCCGGATAGGACAGGATCGGCTCCAACCAGCCGGCACCGACCTCGGCCGGGTAGCCGGTCACCGCCAGGGTCGCCGAGTAGTTCTCCCCCACGTGCACGGACCTGCCACCGACCTCGACGGCGTCAGGGCTGCCAGGCAGCACCCCGCCGGTCGCGCTCGCCAGGCGGCTGCGGGAAAAATTGGGCAGCTTCATGCGTCGTCACCGTCCCGCAGGTCACGCCGTAGCTCTCGGATGCCAGCGCCCGCCCACGCGGGGTTGGGGGCGGCCGGGTCAAGGCAAGCGGCAAGGGTTGTCTGGGTGTCGTAGGCGTCCAGGACCGTCGCGGTGACCTCGCAGCCGGCCAGGGCACGCACCGCCTCCCGCGCCTGGTGGGCGGTGTGGCCGGGGCCGCCCCGCCCGCGTACGGCGATGGTCACCTGCCGGTGCAGCAACTCCCGCCCGGTGGCGAGGTCGTCGAGGAACCTGGCGTGCGAGCGGGCCGCCTCTTCCAGCGCCGGGTGCGGCAGGGCCGGGGCGCGGTGCTCGATGCGGTCGGCGACGTGGGTCAAGTTGACGCGCTGTGCCCGCACGAGGATCTGCGTGGGGGCGTCGAGGCTGTTCAGCCAGCGGGCGAACCCGGCGACGAGGATGTTCTGCTCGCCGGGTGAGCGCAGCCCGAATGCCACCGTTGAGGCCGACACGAGGGCGGTGGTGCCGTCGGGGCCGAGGTCGATCAGCCCGTCGGCGGTGATGCCCTTCGCGGGCAGACGCAGCGGTGCCGGGAGTGGCAACTTGTCACCGCGCCCACCGGTGGTGGTGATCCAGGGCGGGGCAGGGTGGATCGGCTCGTCGACCGGGACGAGGCGGTGCGGGGTGCGGCGGTGCCGGATCGCGGCGAGTAGCCAGGTGTCGAGGCAGATTCCGTCGCGGCGGCCGACCGCGAGGAAGAACGCCGCCCCGGCGACCGGGATCGTCCCGGCGATGAAGTACAGCGGGTTGACGACCGTCGCGAGGGCGGTCCAGACCGCGTAGAGGCTCAGTGCGGTGACGGTCAGAACGACGACCTGACGCAGGGTCAGACCAAACACGATCCGATCCGGCCGTTCCACATCGGCCGGTACACGAGTCCTCAACGGCTCATCGTCGGTGCGGCGAGGCATCAGTGATCACTTCCCCTCGGGACGACGGCGGACGGGACGCTGCGGGTTGCCCGGCGCGGCCGGGCGTAGCGGACGGGCCTGCGGCTGCGCCCGCGGCGGGACGGCAGGAGCAGGCTCGCGAGGCGGCACGGGGGCCGGGGACGGGACCGCCGGGCGCACGGACGGGGAC
>NZ_QGSZ01000037.1 GCF_003857055.1 Micromonospora inaquosa
TCCCGCAGTGGGCCCCGCCGCACCCGCAGTCCGCGCCGCCGTTCCCGCAGTCGGCCCCGCCGTTCCAGGCACCGCAGTCCGCGCCGCCGGCGAACCCGACCACCCAGTCGGCGTCGTCGTCTCCGGCCGCGCCGCCGCCCGCCGCGCCCCCGTTCGGGCAGCCGCCGTCGGCCGACCCCACCCAGGCCATCCCGCGTCAGTCGGCCGACCCGACCGAGGCGATTCCGCGTCAGTCGGCCGACCCGACCGAGGCGATCTCGCTTTTCTCCGCCGACCCGACCGAGGCCATCCCGCGTCGGTCCGCCGACCCGACCGAGGCCATCCCGCGTCGGTCCGCCGACCCGACCGAGGTCATCTCCCACCCCGGCGACTCGGATGGCGACCGCACCCAGCACATCAACCCGAACGACCACCCCGACCAACACCGCTGAGGCCACCAAGACCCGCAGCCCCAGAGGCAGGCAGGGTAGATCTTGGACACTTTCCGTTTCGTGCTGACGGAAAGTGTCCAAGATTGCCAGCTGTGCGGGCGAGGGCGGCGTGGGGCGCGGTGCCGGAGGCGCTGCCGTGATCGGTCAGTGCCGTTTCGCACGGTGAGGGCTGGGCGCGGTGGGGCGGGCTCGCGCTGCGCATAGGGTGAGTGGATGGTTGATCGCACCCACTCCGGCCCGAGCGATGCGAGCGTGCGGCGGGCCCTGGGCCGGGCCGCGAACGGGCGGGCACTGGACGTCGACGAGGCGACCGCGCTGTTCTCCGCTCGCGGTGCCGCGCTCGACGAACTGCTCCGGCTGGCCGGCGGGATCCGCGACGCCGGGCTGCGGGACGCTGGGCGGCCGGGTGTCGTCACGTACTCCAAGAAGGTCTTCATCCCGCTGACCCGGCTCTGCCGGGACCGCTGCCACTACTGCACGTTCGCGACAGTGCCGCACCGGCTGCCGGCGCCGTTCCTGGATCGCGACGAGGTGCTGGCCATCGCTCGGGCCGGTGCCGCGCAGGGTTGCAAGGAGGCGCTGTTCACCCTGGGTGACCGGCCGGAGGTACGCTGGCCGGCGGCGCGGACCTGGTTGGACGAACGCGGTTACGACTCGACCCTGGACTACCTGCGCGCCTGCGCGGTGGCGGTGTTGGAGGAGACCGGTCTGCTGCCGCACCTCAATCCCGGGGTGCTGTCCTGGTCGGAGCTGCAACGACTCAAGCCGGTCGCGCCGAGCATGGGCATGATGTTGGAGACGACCGCGACCCGGCTCTGGTCCGAGCCGGGCGGCCCGCACTACGGCTCACCGGACAAGGAGCCGGCGGTCCGGTTGCGGGTGCTGGAGGACGCCGGCCGGGTCGGGGTGCCGTTCACCACCGGCATCCTGATCGGCATCGGGGAGACCCCGGCAGAGCGGGTGGACGCGCTCTTCGCGATCCGCCGCGCCCACCGGGAGTACGGCCACCTCCAGGAGGTGATCGTGCAGAACTTCCGCGCCAAGCCGGACACCGCGATGCGGGGTATGCCCGACGCGGAGCTGCACGATCTGGCTGCCACGGTGGCGGTGGCCCGACTGCTGCTCGGCCCGAAGGCGCGCATCCAGGCCCCGCCGAACCTCATCGCCGGCGAGTACGACCTGCTGCTGCGCGCCGGCATCGACGACTGGGGTGGCGTCTCTCCGCTCACCCCCGATCACGTCAACCCGGAGCGCCCCTGGCCGCAGATCGACGAGTTGGCCCGGCACACCGAGTTGGCCGGGTTCACGCTGCGGGAGCGGTTGACGATCTACCCGGAGTATGTGCGCGCGGGCGACCCGTGGCTGGACCCGCGGCTGCTGCCGCACGTCGGTGCCCTGGCCGACCCGGCGACGGGCATGGCGGTCGAGACGGCGATGCCGCAGGGGCGACCCTGGCAGGAGCCGGAGGAGGTGTTCGGTGGGCGGGTCGACCTGCACGCCACCATCGACACCACGGGTCGGACCGACGACCGGCGCGGCGACTTCGACAGCGTCTACGGCGACTGGACCGAGGTGGCTGGCAAGGTCACCCCAGAGGCGGTCGCGCGTCGGGCGGGCGTACCCCCGGTGCCGGCCGGCAGTGGTGCGGACCGTGACCTGGCGGCCGGGCTGCGGCTCGCCGCCGACGACCCGGCGGCGCTGCTCGACCCCCGGCACGCCGACGCCGCGCTGGCGCTGTTCGGCGCGGACGGGCCGGCGCTCGACGAGTTGTGCCGCCTCGCCGACGACGTGCGCCGCGCGGCGGTCGGCGACGACGTCACCTACGTGGTCAACCGCAACATCAACTTCAGCAACGTCTGCTACGTGGGCTGCCGCTTCTGTGCCTTCGCGCAGCGTGAACGGGATGCCGACGCGTACCGGCTCTCCGTCGATCAGGTCGCGGACCGGGCCGAGCAGGCGTGGGCGGCCGGTGCCAGCGAGGTGTGCCTCCAGGGCGGCATCGACCCGAAGATGCCGGTGACCGGGTACGCCGACATCGTGCGCGCCATCAAGGCCCGGGTGCCCGAGATGCACGTACACGCGTTCTCCCCGATGGAGATCGTCACCGCCGCCGCGAAGGCCGGTGTGCCGGTCCGCGAGTGGCTGCTGCAACTGCGTGAGGCGGGCCTGGACACCATCCCGGGCACCGCCGCCGAGATCCTCGACGACGACGTGCGCTGGGTGCTCACCAAGGGCAAACTCCCGGCCGCCGCCTGGGTCGACGTGGTCAGCACCGCGCATGAGCTGGGCATCCGGTCCAGCTCCACAATGATGTACGGCCACGTCGATCACCCCGGGCAGTGGCTGGCGCACTTCCGGGTGCTGGCCGGGGTGCAGGACCGTACCGGCGGGTTCACCGAGTTCGTGGCGTTGCCGTTCGTGCACACGAATGCTCCGATCTATCTGGCGGGTATCGCCCGACCGGGGCCGACCTGGCGGGAGAACCGGGCGGTGCACGCCATGTCGCGGTTGCTGCTGCACGGCCGGATCGACAACATCCAGTGCTCCTGGGTGAAGCTGGGTGACGAGGGCACTGTCGCGATGCTCCAGGGTGGCTGCAACGACCTCGGCGGCACGCTGATGGAGGAGACGATCTCCCGGATGGCCGGTTCGGACAACGGGTCGGCGCGTACCGAGGAGCAGTTGCGGTCCATCGCGAAGGCCGCCGGTCGTCCGGCGCGCAAGCGCTCGACTGCGTACGGTCACGCCCGGCCCTGAGGTCGAACCTTTCCCCGCCGCCGGCCGTACCACGCGGTGCCGGTGGCGGTCACGGCGAGGACCGCTGCCGGCGTCCCCTCAGGGGCCCGGCGGCGTCGCGTGACGGCGTCGGACCCGTCCGTCTCCGCGGGCGCGTTCGCGCCACCGCCGGAAAGGTTGCCCATGACCAGTGATCAGCGGAAGCGGCAGTGGCCGCGACTGACCCGCCGGCAGACGTTGACCGCCGCGGCCAGCGCCACCCTCGGCGCCGCCGCGCTCACCGTGCCGGGCCTGTCGGCCGCGCAGAACGCCCCCGGCGCGGCCGGACGAGCCGATGAACCGATCGTCGTGCACCTACGCGACGCCGACTCCGGAACGATGGACGTCTTCGTCGGTGAGGCGCGGATCGAGGTACGCGACCGCAGCCTGGCGGACCGGCTGCGGCGCGCGGCCCGGCGCTGACCCGGACACTCCCCGCCCCGC
>NZ_QGSZ01000239.1 GCF_003857055.1 Micromonospora inaquosa
CATACGAGCTTACTACGCGTCTCGTGGGCTCGGAGATTGGTATAAGAGATCCCCGATGTCCTCGTCGGGCGCAGATGCCGTCGACCGACCTCGCCGCAGACGACCCTGGCCCGGCCGAACGCGCCCGACCCGCGCCAAGGGCTGGTGCCGGCATTGGTGCACGGGGTGCGACGTCGAGTGTGCGGATGCCGAACAATGCGCGCCCTCGGGCGTGATCAACTCGGTTTTGCTGAAGTCGCGGTATCCCAGCGGCGGGGATAGCGCGATTTCAAGGAAGCCGAGTGGGTCACGGCTGGGCCGCCGGTTGTATCGACGCCCGACCCCCGCACCGTCGACCCGCAGACAAGGGTGGACGGCCGCGCAGCGGCAACGGACGGCGACGACGGCTTCGACTTGGGCGCGGTGACGTCCGGCTTGCCGAGTGATGCCATCCCGCTGGAGTTTGTGCTGCCAGCGCCCGTTTCCGCCAGCCCGGACCGGTTGCCCTCTGCCGTCCAACCTGTGCCCAATGTGTGGTTATCTCGGATACGTCCGCATCGCGAAGATGGTTCTCATACGGTGGAGATCAGTTGGCTACAACCCATTTGTAGCCGGTCGTGGCGCCTCGGGCGATGCGATCCCGTCTGGTAGCAGGAAAGGGCGGAAGGCTCTGATGTCCAACGACGTAACGAGTACCGAAGGCGGGGCCTCGACAGCTCCGCCGACACGGCGAAGGCGGGCGCTCTGGGTCGCCGGTGTGGCCGGGTTGACCGGGGTCGTCGGCTTGGCCGCGCTCGGCGGCGTCGCCGCTCGAAACGACAAGCCAAAGTCCGACCAGGTGTCCGACGCGCAGCCGGCGACCAATCGGCAGAACGTCAGCGACGACGGCGGCGCGGACAAGAACGGCGCCAAGGACGACCGCGATCGGGACGACGAGTGGAGCGGCGGCGACTGGAGCGGCTTCGACGACCAGCCCGGCAAGGACGGCAAGGACGGCAAGGACGGCAAGGACGGCAAGGACGGCAAGGACGGCAAGCACGACGAGAAGGACCGCACCAAGCAGGTCCCGTGCGACTCCGACAAGCTGATCCAGGCGATCACGTTCGCCAACAACGAGGACGGCGGCGTGCTGGAGCTGGCCAAGGGCTGCACCTACACCCTGACTCGCAACCAGAACGGCAACGGCCTCCCGGTGATCACCGAACACATCACCCTCAAGGGCGAGCACACCACCATCGGCCGCGATGCCACGGCCGACTACTTCCGCATCCTCAACGTCGGCGCCGGCGGGCACCTCACCCTCAAGGGCCTGAGCATCAGGGGTGGTCAGACTCTTCAGCCCCCGATGACCGCTGACCCGGCGACGGTCTGGGCGCCGTACTCGGCACTGGTCCGCTCGACCGCGGCCAAGCCGGCGGCCACGGCGGTGCCCAACGCCAAGCCGGCGGCTGCGGCGGCATCCAGCGCCAAGCCGGCAACAGCTGCGAAGCCCGCCGCGACCACAGCCACCAAGGCAACCACAGCCAAGGCAACCGCCAAGGCAGCACCCGCCAAGGCAACCACCGCGAAGGCTGAACCCGCCAAGGCCAAGGCCAAGACAGCCACCGCCAAGACAGCCACCGCCAAGCCTGCACCGGCCAAGGCCCCGGCGGCGGCAACCAAGGCCGCGCCAACGGCCACCAAGGCCACAACCGCGGCAGCTGCCAAGACGGTAGCCGCGGCGGCGAAGCCTGCGGGTGCCGGGCCGGCGGTGGCGCCGCTGGTCGAGCAGCCCGGGTTCACCGATGGAGCCGGGGTGCTGGTGCAGCCCGGTGGTCGCGCGGAGATCCTGGACAGCGAGTTGCTCTACAACCAGTCCGGCGGCAACGGCGGTGGGCTGGCCAACTTTGGCAGCACCAGGCTCAGCAAGACGACTGTCGCGCACAACACCGCCTTCTTCTTCGGCGGCGGCATCTTCAACGCCGGCGTACTCCAGGTCGACGAGTCGAAGATCAAGGACAACACCGGGATCATCGGCGGCGGTGGCATCGCCAACGGTGCGGCGCAGATCTTCACCGAGGAGGTCGACGGCGGCTCGGTCTGGGTCTACAAGAGCGAGGTCACCGACAACGAGACGCTCGGTTTCGGCGGCGGCGTTCTGGATGTCGAGGGCACCACGACGTTGCACCAGACGACGGTCAGTGGCAACACCGCGCTGCTCGACGGTGGTGGCGTCGCGGTGGCCGACAGCCAGCTCACCCTCAAGGACGCCACGGTGGTCCGGAACAGCGCCGCCCGCTCGGGTGGCGGTGTGGCGGTGACCTCCGACAGCGTCGCGACGATCGAGAACAGCAGGATCAACGACAACACCGCGGGCTTCTCCGGCGCCGGTCTCTTCAATGAGGTGAGCGTCACCACGCTGCGCGACAGCGAGGTGTCGGGCAACCGGGCCGTGGGCCCGTTCGCCCGCGCCGGCGGCATCCTCAACACCGAGGGCGGCGAGGTCACGCTCCACCGGACGAAGGTGGCGCACAACTTCTCCACCCTCCCGCCGGGGGGCATCTTCAACAGCCTCGGCGGCCTTGTGACGCTGGACGACGAGTCCGCGGTCACTGCCAACCGCCCGACCAACTGCTTCAACGTTTCGGACTGCTTCGCCTGATCGGGTGGGGCTGATCCACATAGAGGGCGCGCCCCTCCGAGCCGGTCACGGTTCGGAGGGGCGTACCCATTTGGGCAGGTCACGGGCCTCCCGGCCGGCTTGGGTGGTGGTGTGCGTGTCCGGCCCTCGCTGGGGGCAACATGAACCGAATGTGGGCTTCTCTCGGATAAGCCCGCGAGGCGAGGAACCTTCTCATACGGTGGTTTTGGGAGCTACAACCGATTTGTAGCAGGGGACACCCGTCTGACGGCGGCGACCCTGTCTGGTACGAGGAGAGGGCAGAGAGCTCCGATGTCCAACTACCTAACGAACAACGAAGCCTCCGGGCAGGCGACGGCCAAGCGCCGCCGCAAGCTCTGGCTCGCCAGTGGCGTGGCCGGTTTGACGGGCGTGATCAGTCTCGCGGCGGTGGGCGTCGCGGGCAGCGCCGGTGCGGTCGGCCTGAACTGGAACACCGCGCAGGTCAGCAAAGACGGCGACCACCGGGGTGACGAAGGGCGCGACTGGGACAAGGACAAGAACCGGGACGACAAGGACCGGGACAAGAACCGGGACAAGGACCGGGACAAGGACCACGAGCGCGGGAAGGAGGTGCCCTGCGACACCGACAAGCTGATTCAGGCGATCGTGTTCGCCAACAACAAGCACGGCGGTGTGCTGGAGCTGGCCAAGGGCTGCACCTACAACCTGACCCGCAACGACTACGAGGGCAACGGCCTTCCGGTGATCACCGAGCGGATCACGCTCAAGGGCGAGCACACCACGATCTCTCGGGAAGCCACGGCGGACTACTTCCGCATCCTCAACGTCGGCGCCGGTGGTCACCTCACCATCAAGGGCCTGACCATCAAGGGTGGCCAGACCCTCGAACTGGAGAACGGTGTTGAGCCGGCCGCGGTCTGGGCGGCCTACTCGGACTCCGAGGCGATCGCCGCGCAGGTGAAGGCGGGTACCCCGTTGGCCCAGGCGCTCAGCGCGCGGCAGGCCAACCCGAAGGCGGGCCTGAAGGCCGCCCCGAAGGTCACCCCGAAGGCCACGCCGGGCGTCGTCACGCCGCTCGTCGAGCAGCCGGAGGAGAATGACGGTGCCGGCATCCTGGTCCAGCCGGGTGGCACCGCCGAGATCCTGGAGTCCGAGGTCGTCCTGAACCAGTCGGGTGGCAACGGTGGTGGTGTGGCCAACTTCGGCACCACGAAGATCTGGCACAGCACCGTCACCCGCAACACCGCCTTCTTCTTCGGTGGCGGCGTCTTCAACGCCGGCCTGCTCAAGGTCGAGGAGTCGAAGATCAAGGACAACACCGCCGTCATCGGTGGTGGCGGCATCTCCAACGGCGCCGCGGAGATCTTCACCGAGGACGTCGACGGTGGAACGGTCGAGCTCAAGAAGACCGAGATCACCGACAACGAGACGCTGGGCTTCGGCGGTGGCTACCTCGACATCGAGGGCAACACCACGGCGTACGAGACCAAGTTCGTCTCGAACACCGCGGTCCTCGCTGGCGGCGGTATCGCTGCGGCGGACAGCCAGCTGAACCTGCACAACGCCACGATTGAGAAGAACAGCACCGCCGGTGTCGGTGGCGGTGTGGCCATCGCCTTCGACAGCGTGGCCACCTTCGAGAAGAGCAGCATCAAGGACAACACCGCCGGCTTCTTCGGCGGCGGGCTCTTCAACGTCGGCAGCGTCACCACGCTGCGCGACAGCGAGGTTGTCGGCAACCGGGCCCTGGGCCCGATCGGGGTCGGCGGCGGCATCTTCAACATCTTCGGCGAGGTCAACCTGTCGAAGACGAATGTCGCCCACAACTTCTCCACCTTCGAGCCGGGCGGTGTCTTCAGCTTCTTCGGAGACGTGAACGTGGACGACAAGTCCGCCATCACCGCGAACCGTCCGACCAACTGCCTGGCCATCCCGGGCGGCACCATCGAGAACTGCTTCGCCTGATCGCTCACCCTTCGGGTGACGACGGTGTAGCGCCAGCACAACAGACCGGCCCCCTTCCGCGAGACGCGGAAGGGGGCCGGTCCGCCTCACTTCTGGACGAAGACCGCCACGCTGCGCGCCGGTACGGCGAACGTTCCGGCCGCCCGGTCGAACGAGGCGGTACGCAGCACCGGGTCGGCCGAGTCGACCAGCACCGGGTGCAGTGCCACGTCCGCTCCGCGCAGCCCGGTCACCGTCTGGGTGGCCGCCGACGGGGTGCCGTTGAAGACGACAGTCACCGACTTCCACGGCCCGCCCAGCCCACGGGCGTCCAGGGTCATGGTCAGCACACCTGGCGTCTCCTGCGCACCGGAGAGCGGGAACGCGACCCTCTGCTGCACCTGCTCGGCGCTGGCCAGCCCGAACACCGGCGACGACGCCCGGATGCGCAGCAACTCGGCGTACCGGGCGTCGGTGGTGTTGATCGCCGCGCAGTCCGGCACCAGGGCCGGGTCGGCCAGCAGCGGCTTCGCGTACGACCACTTGTCCTCGTTGTCGGGCGCGGGCGGCAGACCGACGCCGAACCCGTTGCCGCGATCGCAACCCCAGCGGATCTGGTTGAACCAGTCACCGGAGTTGTACGAGTTGCGGTCCAGCGACTTCGACCGCAGCCGTTCGGTGCCGGCGGTAACGAACCCGGTGCCCTGTCCCAGCACCACGGTGCCCAGCGCCAGCACCTGCATCCGGTAGCGGTCCGCCGGCGTCGTGGACTGCGGCAGTTTGTACGCCAACGCGTCGTACAGGATCTCGTTGTCGTGCGCGTCGGCGTAGGTGACGGCCTCCCCCGGTGCGGCGGTGTAGCCGGCCGGGGAGCCGTTGTAGTCCACCTGCGCCCCGGTGACCTGCCGCCCGGCCGTGTCGGTGAACCGGTAGCCGCGCAGGTTGCCGGTGAGCCCCACCTTGATCAGGTCGTGGGCGTGCAGCAGCCGGGCCTTCTGCTCAGCCGGTGACCCGTTGACCGGGTCGCCGTTCGGGTCGGTGTAGAGCCCGGAGGCGAAACCCTGCACCCGGGGGTTCGGGTCGAACGGTCCACCGCCGCGCACCGCGTCGCGCAGCCGGTCGTTGAAGGTGCCGATGCCGGTGCCGGCCATGTTGGCCTGGGTGGCCTGGACGAAACGGGCGTCGTTGGCGACCTCGCCGAAGTTCCAGCCCTCGCCGTAGAGCAGGATCGACCGGCCGTCCACGCCGTCGCGGGCGACGGTCAACCGGTCCAGGGCCGCCCGGACGGCCAGGATGTTCGCCTTCGGGTGGTGACCCATCAGGTCGAAGCGGAAACCGTCCACCTTGTACTGCCTGGTCCAGGTGACGAGCGAGTCGACCACCAGCTTGCCCATCATGGCGTGTTCGGGTGCGGTGTTGGCGCAGCAGGTGGAGTTGGCGGGAGTGCCGTCCTCCAGCAGCCGGTGGTAGTAGCCGGGCACGATCTGGTCGAGCACCGACTTCGGGTCGGTACCGGCCGCCGACGTGTGGTTGTAGACCACGTCCATGACCACCCGCAGCCCTGCGTCGTTCACCCCGGCGACCATCCGCCGGAACTCGGTGGTGCGCGCCGCGCCGGCCGGGTCGACGGCGTAGCCGCCCTCCGGCACGGTGTAGTGCAGCGGGTCGTACCCCCAGTTGTAGCCGTCGGTTTCGGCGACCGCCGCCACGCATTTCTGCTGCTCGGCTGAGTCGGGCGGGAGCGCCGCCAGGTCGCAGGCGGGCTGGCGCTGATCGGCCCGCTTCTCCGGGATGGTCGCGAAGTCGAATGCCGGCAGCAGGTGCAGATGGGTGACCCCGGCGGCGCCGACCGCCCGCAGGTGGGTCATGCCGGCGGTCTTCGGGTCGGTGAACGCGAGGAACGTCCCTCGCCGCTCGACCGGCACGGTCTCGTCGGCGATGGAGAAATCCCGCACGGACAGTTCGGTGATCTGCGCCTTCGCGGCCGGTACCGGGGCTGGTTTGCGCAACGTGCGCCATCCGGGAGGGGCCAGCGCCGGGTCGTTCAGGTCGACGAGTTGGCTGTGTGTGGAGTCCGCGGCGAGGGCCACCGAGTACGGGTCGGTGACCGCCGCGGTGATCATCTGCTGCACCGCCGGCTGCCACGCCCGCACCTCGTACCTGTAGAACCTGCCGTTCCAGGTGTGGTCGCCGCGCACCGACCAGACGCCGGTGCGGTCGTCGCGGCGCATCGGCACCGTCTTCGGCGCACCGGTGGGCGAGTCGAACAGTTGCAGGCTCACGCTCCGGGCGGTCGGCGCCCACAGCGCGAGGCTCGGCGTCCGGCCCGCGAAGGTGGGCCCGAGGGTGGCGTCGGCCGCCCGGGCGTACACGTCGTCGAGCACGCCGGGGATCTGCACGCCGGTCGCGGCGAGCAGCGCCCCCTCGGCGTCTCGTTCGGTGACCAGCAACTGCCCCCGCAGCGCCGCCGGGACCTTGGCCAGGTCCGTCCGGTCCAGGGCGAAGCTACGGTACGACCACAGGTGCGGGAACCTGTCGCGTTGGGCCTCGGTGAGCCCGTTGCGCTGCGCCCGCAGCGGCAGGCTGGTGTACGTGCCGGTCAGCTCGCCGTCGACCACGCCGACCCCGCCGGTGGGCGCGGCGATCAGCGCGTACGTCCTGCCGTCGGTCGGGGTCGTCTGCCACGCCACTGTGGACCTGTCGATCCAGTGCGCCTTCTGCTTGCTGATGTCGGTGTCCCCGCTGGCGGTGGTGGCCGTCGGCGGCAGCAGGCGGCCCGGTGTGGCGGCGAGCAGCCAGACCTCCCGGCCGGCGCTGGCGAAGTCGATCCGCTGGTCATCGGGCAGATCCTTGGTGTCGCCCTGGTGGATGATGTAGTTCAGGCCGGTGGCGCCGGCCGCCAGTGGCACCCGGAACACCGCCCCGAACGCGTCGACGGAGGTCGGCCGCAGCGGGGCGGCCCACTCGGTCGGGTTGGCCGCCCCGTCCCACAGGTGCAGGCCCCAGCCGTCGTAGTTGCCGTCGGCCCGCCGGTAGTGGAGCACGGCGGTGCCCTCCTCGACCGGCGGGGCCGGCTCGCCGGTGGCCGCCTGCCTGCTCGGGTAGACCGCCGGGTCGCCCTGCTTGAGCCAGATCTCGCCGGTCCGGGTGACGTCGATGCTGCGGTCCTGGGCGACGTCCTTGGTGCCGTCCGCGTCGACAACGAGGAAGTTCACCGACGTCGCGCCCGGCTTGAGTTTCACCCAGGCGAACCGGCCGTAGGCGTCTTCCCCGTCGAACGGCTGCCCCTTGGGCCACTCGGTGACGTACGCCGGGTCGATGTCCCCCCAGGCGTACAGCCCCCAGTCGTCGTACCCGCCGGCGGGGCGCTGGTAGTGCACCACCGCCCACTCCCGGGAGTTGCCCTGCGCCGGAGTGCCCACCACAGCGGTGGACCGGGCGGTGGCGGTTCGGCCCCGGCCGTCGCGGACCACCGCCTTGTACTCGACCCGGACGCCGCCGGCCAGGCCGGTCAGGTCGTGCTGCACGGTGTACGGGGCGTGGTCGGCGCTGCCCAGCAGCGTCCACCGGCCGCCGGCCACCCGGGCGGCGACGGTGACGGTGGCCAGCGGATCGCCGGTCACCCGGGCGGTGACCGCGGCCCGGGTGGCGACGGGCGCGTCCGGAATCGGGCTGGTGATGGTGATGGTCGGCTTGTCGGCCGCCGGTGCGATGGGGCTGCCCGCCTGGTACACCACTGCCGACAGCGGCGGCACGGTGAGGGTCAGTTCGCCGTCACCGTCGGCCCGCGCTGCGGCGCAACATGCGCCGCCGGCCGGTTCGGTGCCGGAGGCCGGTTCGGCGCCGCCGTAGATGCCGGTGAAGGTGGCGCCGGCCGACCAGGTGTCCACCGTGACAGTCTGCGCGGTGTCGGCGTTGTTCACCGCCACCACGTACTCGGTGCGGTCGGCCGGGGCGATCCGGGAGGCGGCGAAGACGCCCGGCCCGTCGGCCGCGTACCGGGTGACCTGCACACCGTCGCGCAGCGCCGGGTGTGCCTGGCGCAGCCGGCCCAGGTCGGCGATGGTCCGGTACAGCGGGTGGGCCGGGTCGAACTGGTCGCTGGCGTGGGTGCGGTCGGTGCCGAGCAGGTCGTCGTCGAGGTAGTCGGGGACCGACGACGCGAACATGTCCTGACGGGCGTCCTTGTCCCCGCCCGGGCCGGTGAAGCCCTGTTCATCGCCGGAGTAGACCACCGGCTGGCCGCGGGTCAGGAACATCAACTGGTGCGCGAGCTGGTCGCGACGCAGGTGGCTGGCCGGGTCGGTGCCGCCACCGGCGATGAACGAGCCGATCCGGCCCATGTCGTGGTTGCCGAGGAAGGTGGTCGACCTGCCCGCGTCGGTGTTCCGGGCGGCGTAGAGGTCATCACGGGCGTACACGTCGGCGAGCGCCTTCGCGGAGCCGGCGCCGGCGGTGAAGCCCCGCGCGGCCTCCTGGAAGGCGAAGTCGAGGGTGGCCGGCAGGCCTCCCTGCCGGACGTAGCTGGAGCTGATCTCCGGGTCGGCGCTGTACACCTCGCCGAACATGAAGAAGTCCTTCTTGCCGGCCCGCTCGGCGGCCCGCTGGATGCCCTGGCTGAACTGCGGCCAGAAATCCATGTTGACGTGCTTCACGGTGTCCAACCGGAACCCGTCGACGCCGGTCGCGCCGATCCAGTCCCCGTACGCCTTGGTCAGACCCCGGACCACCTCGGGACGCTCGGTCCACAGGTCGTCGAGGCCGAAGAAGTCGCCGTACTCGCTGTTCTCGCCGGCGAAGGTGGAGTCACCCCGGTTGTGGTACATGGTGGCGTCGTTCAGCCAGGCGGGGACCTTGACGCTCGCGTCCTTCGGCTCGGCGAACGTCGGCGTGTACGGGAAGGACTCCTTGTTGACCGGCGGGAACGGGCGGCTGCCGTCGGCGTAGTTGCGGTCCTCGAACGCCCGGCCCTGCGCGTCGGTGTACGGCGAGGTCGCCTTGTCCACGTACGCGTACTTGTCCTCGGCGTACTTGATGACGTCGGCGGTGTGGTTGACGATCACGTCGAGGTAGATCTTGATGTCGCGCTGGTGGGCGAGCTTGACCAGGCGCTTCATCTCCTCCATGGTGCCGAAGTGCGGGTCCACCTGGGTGAAGTCGGTGATCCAGTAGCCGTGGTAGCCGGCCGAGATGTCGTTGCCGGCACCCTGCACCGGCCGGTTCTTGAAGATCGGGGCGAGCCAGATGGCCGTGGTGCCCATCCCCTGGATGTAGTCGAGTTTGTCGATGACGCCCTTGAGGTCGCCGCCGTGGTAGAAGCCTTTGTCGGTCGGGTCGAGGCCGGTGCGCAGTCGGTCGCCGGTGAGGCCACCCCGGTCGTTGCGGGGGTCTCCGTTGGCGAACCGGTCCGGCAGGACGAAGTAGAACTGCTCGGCTCGGGCGGAGTTGCCGCCGGCCTTCAGCAGTGCGTCGGCGCTGGGTTCGTCGCGCCACTGGGTCGCGCCGCCGACCGCGAGTGGGGCACTGTCGGTCGGTTGCGGGCCCGCGGCGGCGGGGTGCACGGCGACCGGAGCGCCGACGAGGGTGACGGTGAGCAGGGAGGTAAGGGCCAGCAGGGCGGTACGCGGTATCGGCGGGGATTTCATCGACGCCTTCCTCTGGTCGCTGATGGCCGCACGCTAACCCTTGCCGAAACATTCTGCAATACCTTGCAAACATGGTCGCAACACAGCAGCATCCTTGCGAAATAGCCGCTCAGAGCCCGTTGCAGCGCACCCCGTCCACAGTGCACTCCCGTGGCGTGCTGAACGTCCGCTCCATGTGGAACCGCAACGACACCGACCCGCCGGGTGACACCTCAACCCCGCTGACGTACGTGAAGCCGTCGTCGCTCTGCCGGATCGTTCCCTGTGGGACGCCCTCCACCCAAGCGGTCACCAGCCGTCCACCGGAGAACTCCAACCGCACCGTCCAGCCACGGCTCTGGGCGGACCTGTTCAGCATCGACACCTCGCCGATGAAACCCCCGTCGAAGCTCTGCACCACCCGGTACCGCCCGGTCATCGCCGGCTGACCCGGCGCCGCTCGGGTCGGTGACCGCGTCGCCGTCGGCCTCCCGGTCGCACCGACCGTCGGATCGACCGACGGGGAACCGGACCCAGCGGGAGTGCTCGACGGCAGCACGCTGGCCCGCCCGGACAACCCGGGCAAGACCGCCGCCGAAGACGGCGCCACAGACGGCACCGACGTGGGCACGCTCGGCGCCGCCACCGCGGACGGCACCGGCAGCGCCGGCGGCTGCGCACCGTCCGGCGCAGGGCTACGTCCCCGATACGCGCCCAACGCCACGAAGAGCAGGACCACCATCACGACGACACCGGCACCCACCACGATCCAGGGCGACGTTGCGATCGCGACCGGACCATGCGGCGGGCGCGGAACACGGCGCATGCCGGACATGTACCTCCCTCAGCGGACCGTCCGCGCAGCGTAGCGATCGGCGGCCCGGGCCGGAAACCCTTGGCCGCGCAACGCCGTCACACCACCGACCCGGCTCCAGCTCAGCCGATCCGGCAGCCGACCCCGTTGATCGTGCACTTGAGCGGTCGCTGCGCCGAATCACCCCAGCCGACGCGCAGCCGCAGCGTCCGAGAGTCACCCGCTTCCAGCGAACGGGTGCCACGCAACACGAACTCCCCGTTTCCCCGCCCCCGCACCGAGACACCCGAGTCATCACCGACTCGCAGAGCCCACGTGTCGTCGTCGAACGTCAACTCCACCTGCCAGTCCACCGAAAGACTCGACTTGTTGGCGATCGACAGCACCGCCGCGTCCCCGTCCCAGCCGTTCGTACCAACCTGGTACCGGGCGCTGACCGTGTCGCCCGCCGGTGTCGTCGGCGCGGTCAGGACGCCCGTCCGCCCCGGAGTCGGCGAACCGGTCACCGTGGCCCGCGGCGACGGCGTCCGACTGCTGCGCGACGGGCGCGGTGACGCCGAGCGCCGCTCCACCCCAACCGGGGTCGGCCCACCCGTGGCCGACGCGGCCGCCGGCATCGTCGGCAGGAACGCCGGGGGCGCGGACTGAGGTGCGGCATCCCGCTCCCTGGTCCGGAACGACAGCAGCGCCACCACCAGGAGCACCACCAGCGCGCACACACCGAGCAGCACCACGATCCACGGCACCGACACCAACACCCGCGCCGCCCGCGAATCTGCCGCACCGTCCGGCCGCACCGCCATCAGGTCTCCCCTCGTCCCCCACCGACGCGACAGCGTAGCCAGCGCCGCACGAACCGGAAACCAGGCGGGTACGGATCGGACCGACCGGCCCCGGTCGGTCAGCCCGTCCGGACGACCGTGCAGATCTGTGGGCCGTCATCCGAGGTGCGCAGCAGGTAGCGGTACCGCTCCCCCGGCACCGCCTGCCCCCGACTGTCCAGGAACTCCCACTCCACCGCCACCATCGTCAGCAGCGCGGACACCGGCTGCACGTCCTCGATCCGGGCGTGGGCCGCTACCAACTCCCGGTCCTGGTAGTCCGGCGCGGCGCCCACGAAGGACAGCGCCACCGCCGCCGCGGACGTGAACGAGAAGCTGTAGGTGTCGGCCACCACCATCCCCGGCAGGGCATAGCAGCCGGCGATGGCCGGCAGATCGCCGGAGGTCAACGCCACGCCGTACCGGTCGAAGAAGTCGGCCAACGTGTCAAGATTCGTGGAGGCGTTCACGGTCACAGCAATTGCCGGTCACCGCCCAGGTCAAACCTCAGCGCGGCGGCACCCGCACCTCGATCTCCGAACCCAACCGGGCATCGGCGGCCAGACCAAGGTCGTCCCCACTCCAGAACCGCCCCGGGTCGTACCAGTTCGGACGCCGGCCCGCCGGCAACAACCCCATGGCCTCATAGGTCACCGCCACCACCTCGGCGCAGTACGCCGTCTCCAACGCCCGGTCCCGTTCCCCAGCCGATCCGGCCGGGCTGGCGGGCGTCGCCGGGAGTGGCCGAAGTGCTGGCCGGCCAGGACGCGGCAGCGCCGGCACCCGACCGCGCACCCAGCGCCACGCCAACTGCGCAGTAGACGGGAACGGGGTGCCGTCCAGCCGCGCGATCGTCCGCAGCACCGCCCGTTCCATCTCCGCGTCGGCGGGTGGGTCGAGCTGCCGCAGCCAGGCCCGCTGGCCGTACCGGTTGGCCCAGACGCAGACCGCGTCCCGCAGGTCGTGCAGTTGGACGCCGCGTTGGTGGGTGCCCGACCACAGGTCCGGCAACGACCTGCCCAACTCCGCGTGCCACATCAGCGGCGGCATGTCGTCCAACACCACCGCCATTCCGACGTGGTTCACCGGGCTGTTGGTGGTGATCTGGATCGCCCGGTCCGGCACGCTGCGACCCCGGAACACCCACACGTCACCGGTGCGGGTCAACTCGACGGCCTCATCCAGGCTGATGCTCATGAGGGACTAGCCTAGGCCGATGCGGCAACGAATGCGGTGGTGGAAGGTTCTCGGGCTGGCCGGTCTCGCCGGCGTCGCGGCCTCCGGTGTGGTCATCGCGCGGGCCGAACGACGTCGGCGCGCGTACACCCCGGAGGAGATCCGGCAGCGGCTCCTGGAGCGGCACGCCCAAGCCGGCGACGCCGCGAAGCCCACCGACCCGGCCTGACCGACCGCCCCCTGTAGATCATCGGGGCAACCGGGCAGGTCGATGATCGAGGATGAGGCCATAACGACGCCCGTCGCGCAGCGGCCCTTCGTCCTGTCCACCCCGGTCGCGCCGGTCGAACGACACGGCAAGGCCGACCCGCACCTGCCCACCCACACCGGTCCCGCGCCCGCCGCGGCGACCGCGCAGGGTTAGCCGAATACCCCAACGCGCGGATGCGCACTCTTCCGTCGGTGGCGCATCAGATTGGGGATCTCGCGCACCCGACGGTCGCCGCCGTACGACGATCGTCAGAGAGCCGATCGGTGGTGGGGGGTGAGAGGTGCGGGGCAGACGTCGGGGTGCCCAACCGGCCGAGAGTGCGCTGCGCGAGGGCCGGGAGGCCTATGAACGGCTCCGCACCTATCTCATCCTCGCGGTGCAGGCGGGGGTGGCCGCCGGGTTGGCCTGGTTTGTTGCCAGCGATGTGCTGCACAATCCGCAGCCGCTGTTCGCACCCGCCGCCGCGGTCGGCACGATCGCGGCGGCCGTCGGTAATCGGGCCCGTCGAACTCTGGAACTTCTCGCCGGGGTGATCCTGGGGGTGCTGGTCGGAAACGGGATCATACAGTTCATCGGGGCGGGACCAATACAGACCGGCCTGGTCGTGGCACTTGCCATTTCGGCGGCGGCCGTTTTTCGAGGCACCGGAGCCGTCATGGTCCAGGCGGGAAGCACCGCCGTCCTGCTCGGCACGGTGTCTCCGGACCGGCCGGACCTGGCCGTGCCGCGGACGGCGAATGCGCTGGTCGGTGTGGTGGTGGCCATCGTGGTGGCCTTGCTGATTCTGCCGCTCAATCCGGTGCGGATCGTGCACCGCGCCGCTGGTCCGACAGTCGATGCCATCGCCCGGGAGATGACCGCTATCGCCAATGCGCTGGCTCACCGCGACGTGCGGCAGGCCGAGGATGCCCTGCGGCGACTGCGTGCGGCAGAGGCGAAACGACGAAACACGGCAGACGTGGTCGCCGCAGCATGCGAAGTCGCGATTCTCTCACCGTGGCGGAGGAGACGGCTGGGCATCATGCGTCGGTACGCGCGGGCGGCCGAGCACCTCGAACTCGCCTACACCAGCAGCCGCGAGATGGTGCAGTGGGCGGTGTCGGCACTACACGCCCGGGAGACGCTGCCGGGCGGCCTCTCCACAGCGATCGAGCACTTCGGCCAGGCGTTCAGGCTCCTGCATCGTGACTTCCTGGCCGGACGGGAGCCGGACCGCGCGCGGAAGCGAGCACTCCAGGTGATCAGTGACATCAACGAGGCATGCGCCGAGGGTGTCGAGTCCTCCGGGGCTGTCGTCGTCTCGCAACTGCGCGTTGTCGTCAGTCAACTGCTCCAGGTCTCCGGACTCCCCCAGACGGAGGCGAATCAGCAGGCCGGTTTGAACGCCGACGTGTGAGCGTTCAGGGCAGCGGGCCGTCGGTCTCCGCAGTCAGGCTGAGGCGATCCCGGATCAGCGCGATCACGGTGTCGGTGGTCCGGTCGAGGTGGCTGCGGCCATCGGGTAGGCGGGCCTCCGGGGCGATGTAGCTGCGGGGACCGATGTGCGTGGCGGGGTCGAGCCGGTGCACGGTGATCTTGCCTTCGCGGTCCGCCCGGTTCCATCCGCTCCAGCGGAACAGCCGCCACCGCTGCGGGAAGATCCAGGTGCCGACTCGCTCGATCCAGTCACCGGCGCTGGTGAGCCGGTCGAGGTGCTGGGCATGGGTGATGTCGTTGGCACCGTTGTGGAACCCGCCGAGAGTGATCAGCCAGAGCGGGGTGCGCAGTTGGAACCACAGTTCGTTCACCGCACCGCTGGCGACCTGGGCACCACCGCTGTAGCTGAGCAACACCACGGGTATGCCGCTGTCCGGCCGGTAACCGGCGACCAGGAGCTCGGTGGCGATCTGCGCACCGACGGCACGGTTGTACAGGGGACGGTAGCGCCGGTCGGCGGCGACGAAGATCTGCATCACGTTGTGCAGGAACAGCAGCAGCCCGATGTGGCGGCGCACCCAGGTCCAGACCGGCCGGTCGGCGAGCGGCACGGCGAGCGGGGAGTAGGGCTGCACCTGGCCCAGCACCCTGAGCTCCGGCGCTCGATTGATCAGCGCCTTGACCAGTCGGCCACCATCGCGGGTGTCGTGGAAACGGCGTTTCCCGATGCCGTCCAGATAGACCAGGTAGGCGTCCGGCGGGCGGTCCGGATCCGCCCCGCGGGCGTAGGACATGCCCTCGGGGCGGGAGATGGTGGGTGTGCGCCAGCCGGCGGCGTAGACCAGCACCTCGTAGCGGGCCAGCAGGGCCTCGGCGATCAGCACCAGTCCGAGCCCGCCGAGCAGCAGCAGGAGCGCCAGTTCGATCACGCGGCGGGCTCCGTTGCTCGTGTGGTGTTGAGCTTCACGACAAGGCGGCGGACGGCCTCGACGGAGACGCCGAGCCCGACTCCCGCGATCGCTACGCAGCCGGCGGCCTCCCACCAGCCGACTCCGGCCACCGTGGCGAGTGCACCGGCGAGGCCGGCCCCCACTCCCACCATGAGCAACAGGTGCAGCAGTGGCCCGAGCAGCGGGAACGCGAGGACTCCCGCAAGCACCAACGGAACGGCCAAGCCTGGTGTCCAGACCAGTGCGGCCTCGTCGGCCGGTGCGGTGGGCAGCACCAGACCGGCAACGGCCCACGCGGACAGCGGCCAGAGCGCGAACACCGCGCCGTCGACGATCGCGCCCGCCAGCAACAAGCTGACCACCCTCGCTTGCGACACGCCGGACAGGCGTGCCACCACCGGCAGGAGACGCCCGGCGGCCTCGGACAGCCCGGCGACCAGCAGCAGGATGACGACGACGGAAGACATCGGTCAGCCCTGTGGCGGCAGATCGGCGGAGCCTGGACGAGTGACCGAGCCGGTCTGCTGCACGAAGCGCTCGAGTACGTCGGCGGCACGCGCATAACCGCCCGCCTGACGCTGGGCGACCTGCAGGGTGCTCGCGGCGGCCCGGAATCGAGGCTCGTCGAGCAGACGCTGAGCGAGGGCCCGCACAACCTGCACCGTGACGTCCTCGGTGCGGATCGACAGGCCAGCATCGAGCTCGACGATGCGGGAAGCCACCAGCAGTTGGTCGGCGCCCTGCGGGACCACCAGCAGCGGGGTGCCGGCGTACAGGGCCTCGTTGACGCTGTTCACCCCGCCGTGGGTGATGAACAGCGCCGCGCGGGCCAGCACCTCCAACTGCGGTACGGAACGGTGGGCGAGCACGTTGCCCGGTAGCGGGCCGAGCGCGGCGGGATCGGTGTGCCCGGTGGAGATGACCACGGTGCCACCCAGCGGGGCCAGCGCGTCGGCGAAGGTGCGCAGCAGCTGCGGGGCGTCGAACACCGTGCCCATCGAGGCGTACATCACCGGGTCCCGCAGTCGATCGACCGGGAACGACGAGTCTGCTGGGCGGTCACCGATGCTCGGCCCGACGAACTGGTAGGACTGGTCGAAACTGTCCGCCTCAGGGTGGAACGCCCGTGAGGTGTATACCAGGTTGAGCGGCTGACGGATGTTGGCCAGGTCGATCAGGGGCAACCCGCGGGTGTCGTACCGGCGGCGCAGCTCCCAACGCGACCTCAGGTACCCCATGGTGGGACGGGGAAGGGCCGCCGCCGCGCTGAGCAGTTCCCAGGAGCCGCGGGTCGGGCTGGGCACGTGCCGGTTGAAGGCGAACGTGGTGAACGACGATGCTGGCGGCACACCGAGTTCCCGGGCGGCCACCGGCCCCCACGGGCAGAGGGAGTCGTGCACGATCAGATCAGGTCGGGTGCCCCGCAGGTCGGTGAGGACGGCGGGCAGCACGCGTACGGCGGTACGGGCAAGCTGCTCCATCACCGTGACGGGCGTCGGCGGGCCGGAGAGCGGTAGGTCGTCCCCGGGGTAGAGGAGCACCCGTGCCCCGGTGGCCGCGATCTGCTCGGCGTAGGCCGGCGTCGTGTGGTAAGTGACGGAGTGACCACGACGAACAAGCTCCCCCACAACGGGCAACGTGGGGTTGATGTGCCCGTGCATGGCGATGTTCAGGAATGCCACTGCGCTCATCGGCCGACCCCGGTCGGGGAAGGAGCCAGAGCCCGGCATATTGCAGCGTCCATGATCCACCCTTCTCGGTCAGAGCCTAAATGTTGGCTGGTGGCAGCGCGCCGTGGACCAGGTACTCGACTCGTACGCAGCCAGCTCGGATCGTCCGACGACCGATCAGCCCCCGATGTCCCGTTAGCGGCGGGTGTCCGGTTTGGTGCTGGTCAGGCTGCGTCGTCCGGCCGGTTTGGGGGCTGACGTCGGGTGGTCGACGCCACCTTCAGCGTGGAATCGGGGGCCGGGCGGGGTCGTTATACCTGGCATGCCACCGCGACCGTCGGGTCGTGGGGCGCGGCAGCCGCCGGGAACATTCGGCAGGCCGCCCCGGTTACATACCCTGAACGCCCGAGCAGGTCCCCCGGATCGCCGGCGTTTCTCGCACTTCCTCCCCGCACAGTCGCACTGACCCCCGTTGAGTGCCGTGCGGGCACCCCCGATGCAGAGGAGCACGCCATCATGCGTACCGATCTGATCCGTAAGACCGCCCTGACCGCCGCCGGCCTCGCCTTCACCGGCGGCGCCATCGCCGGACCGGTCACCACCGCCTTCGCCGCCCCCACCACCAAGCCCACGTCGCAGACCCAGACCGACCGCAAGGGCGGCCACGGTGAGCGGGAACTGGGCGTGCGCTACGAGGCGCAGCCGAACTTCTACTACTGCGGCCCCGCCGCCACCCGCAACGCCCTGTCCGTGCAGGGCAAGAACATCAACGTCGACGACATGGCCAAGGAGATGGGCACCACCGAGGCCGGCACCAACTCCATCAACGACATCACCCCGGTACTGAACAAGGAAACCGGTAAGAACGACGCCTACCACAGCGTCGAGATCAGCACCCCCGACGCCGACGCCAAGCAGACCGACCAACTGCGCGCCGACATCGTCCGCACCGTCGACAACGGCCGGGCTGTCGTCGCGAACATCGCCGGCACCAGCACCGACACCGACGGAGTCAGCCACTCCTACGAGGGCGGGCACTACATCAGCGTCGTCGGCTACCACGACAACGGCAACACCGTCACCATCGCCGACTCCGCCAACCCCAACACCGCCGCCTACCAGATCACCGTCGAGCACCTCGCCGACTGGATCGCCACCCGCGGCTACGCCACCAGCTAACCCCAGCACCCGCACCAGAAGCACATGCCGAAGGGCCGGACCCCCACCACGGGGTCCGGCCCTTCGGCATGTCCAGAGGTCAGTGCTCGTTGCCCGCGCGGACCGGATCGACGTCGGGGGCCACCGCTGCCGACTGACCGCCGGAGGCCGCCTCCATGCCGGGGGCGACCTCGGCCGCCTCGACGCGGTGAGCCCGTCGGCGCAGCCACCAGGTGCTGGCGAGCCCGGCGAGCACCGCGAGGACCAACCCGGCCCAGGAGATGTCCTTCAGCCAGTGTTCGGCTGCCCGGCCGACCGTGTAGAGCAGGTATGTCGTGCCGAAGGCCCAGACCAACCCGCCGGCCGCGTTGGCCAGCAGGAAGCGGCGGTACGGCACGTGCAGCGCCCCGGCGAGCGGCCCGGCCAGGATCCTCAGCAGTGCCACGAACCGACCGAAGAAGACCGCCCAGACGCCGTGTCGCGCGAAGCTCTGTTCGGCGCGGGCGAGTTGCGCCGGGCCCAGGTGCTTGGGGAAACGTCTGCCCAGTCGGGCGAGCAGCGGGCGACCGCCGCGTCGGCCAACGGCGTATCCGACGGAGTCGCCGACGATGGCCCCGAACGCGGCGGCGCTGGCCACCCATTCTGGCTCGACCACGCCGGTGGCGGCGAGCAGGGCGGAGCTGACCAGGACGATCTCGCCGGGCAGCGGGACGCCCATGCTCTCCACGCCGATCACCCCGGCGACGAGCAGGTAGACAACGCCCGGAGGCAGCGCCGAGAGCCAGTGCTGAACGTCGATCACTCGGCACCCCTTCCGATCGGCCCCGACCCTACCCGCCGATCCGACGACGCGGCGCGGTCGTGGGCCACCCAACCCGTGACGCCCGGGTTGCACATATAGCAAGACGGACGTACGGTTTTGTTGGAAGCGGAATCGGGCGGTAAGTGTCACCTAACCTCGGCGGCACCCCGACCGGTGCGACAGACTGCTCAGGACTACTCACGGTCGCTGGTGTGAAGGAGTACGACGTGGCGAGCCTCGACACCTTCGGTGCGAAGACCCAGCTACGCGTCGGAGACGCGAGCTACGAGATTTTCAAGATCGACAAGGTGGACGGCCACGCCCGGTTGCCGTACAGCCTGAAGATCCTGCTGGAGAACCTGCTGCGGACCGAGGACGGCGCGAACATCACCGCCGACCACATCCGCCAGCTCGGCGGGTGGGACTCCACCGCCGCCCCGAGCGTGGAGATCCAGTTCACCCCGGCTCGGGTCCTGATGCAGGACTTCACCGGTGTGCCCTGCGTGGTCGACCTGGCCACCATGCGCGAAGCCGTACGCGACCTGGGCGGCGACGCCAGCAAGGTCAACCCCCTCGCCCCGGCCGAGCTGGTCATCGACCACTCGGTCATCGCCGACCTGTTCGGCCGCGAGGACGCCTTCGCCCGCAACGTCGAGCTGGAGTACGAGCGCAACAAGGAGCGCTACCAGTTCCTGCGCTGGGGTCAGACCGCGTTCAACGAGTTCAAGGTCGTCCCGCCGGGCACCGGCATCGTGCACCAGGTCAACATCGAGTACCTGGCCCGGACCATCATGGAGCGGGGCGGCCAGGCCTACCCGGACACCGTGGTCGGCACCGACTCGCACACCACGATGGTCAACGGCCTGGGCGTGCTGGGCTGGGGCGTCGGCGGCATCGAGGCCGAGGCCGCGATGCTCGGCCAGCCGGTCAGCATGCTGATCCCGCGGGTGGTGGGCTTCAAGCTCTCCGGCGAGATGCCGGCCGGCACCACCGCCACCGACCTGGTGCTGACCATCACCGAGATGCTGCGTAAGCACGGTGTGGTCGGCAAGTTCGTCGAGTTCTACGGCCCCGGCGTGAGCGCGGTGCCGCTGGCGAACCGGGCCACCATCGGCAACATGTCCCCGGAGTACGGCTCCACCGTGGCGATCTTCCCGATCGACGCGGAGACGATCCGCTACCTGGAGCTGACCGGCCGCGACGCGGCGCAGGTCTCGCTCGTCGAGGCGTACGCCAAGGAGCAGGGCCTCTGGCACGACCCGGACGCCGAGCCGGAGTACTCCGAGCGCCTGGAGCTGGACCTCGGCTCCATCGAGCCGTCGCTCGCCGGCCCGAAGCGCCCGCAGGACCGGGTGCCGCTGGGTGCCGCGAAGACGCTGTTCCGCTCCGCGTTGACCGACTACGTGGCCGACGACTCCGTCGGTGAGCGCGACCTCAAGCCGGGTGTCCCCCGCGAGGAGCTGCCGCGCGGCGCCAACGGCCCGGCCGACGAGGCCAGCGCCGAGTCCTTCCCGGCCAGCGACCCGCCGGCCAACGAGTTCAGCGACCCGGCCGACGAGCCGCGTGACCTGGAGACCGCCGCGGTCGGTGCCGGCGGTCGTGCCAGCAACCCGATCCGGGTCACCGGTGCCGACGGTGTCGAGTACGAGCTGGACCACGGCGCTGTGGTGATCGCCGCGATCACCTCGTGCACCAACACGTCCAACCCGCAGGTGATGATCGGTGCCGCGCTGCTGGCCCGCAACGCCGTCGACAAGGGCCTGACCCGCAAGCCGTGGGTGAAGACCACCCTGGCCCCGGGTTCCAAGGTCGTCATGGACTACTACGAGCGGGCCGGCCTCACGCCGTACCTGAACAAGCTCGGCTTCAACCTGGTCGGCTACGGCTGCACCACGTGCATCGGCAACTCGGGCCCGCTGCCCGAGGAGGTGTCGGCCGCGGTCAACGAGCACGACCTGTCGGTGGTCTCGGTGCTCTCGGGCAACCGGAACTTCGAGGGCCGGATCAACCCGGACGTCAAGATGAACTACCTGGCGTCCCCGCCGCTGGTGGTCGCCTACGCCCTCGCCGGCACGATGGACATCGACCTGGCCAACGAGCCGATCGGTGAGGACACCGAGGGCAACCCGGTCTACCTGCGTGAGATCTGGCCGAACAGCGCCGAGATCCAGGACGTCATCGCCCAGGCGATCGGCGCCACCGGGTTCAGCGCCGCGTACGCCGATGTCTTCGCCGGCGACGAGCGGTGGCAGTCGCTGCCGACCCCGACCGGCGACACCTTCGCCTGGGAGAACGACTCCACCTACGTGCGTAAGCCCCCGTACTTCGAGGGCATGCAGCAGGAGCCGAGCCCGGTCGTCGACATCTCCGCCGCCCGGGTGCTGGCCAAGCTGGGTGACTCGGTGACCACCGACCACATCTCGCCGGCTGGCGCGATCAAGGTGGATTCCCCGGCCGGCACGTACCTCGCCGAGCACGGTGTGCCGCGCCACGAGTTCAACTCGTACGGTTCCCGCCGGGGCAACCACGAGGTGATGATCCGGGGCACGTTCGCCAACATCCGGCTGCGCAATCAGCTGGTGCCCGGGGTGGAGGGCGGCTTCACCGTCAACCACCTCACCGGCGAGCAGACCTCGATCTTCGACGCCTCCGTCGCCTACCAGGAGGCCGGCATCCCGCTGGTCGTGCTGGCCGGCAAGGAGTACGGCTCGGGCTCGTCGCGGGACTGGGCGGCCAAGGGCACGATGCTGCTGGGGGTCCGGGCGGTCATCGCCGAGTCGTACGAGCGGATCCACCGCTCGAACCTGATCGGGATGGGCGTGCTGCCGTTGCAGTTCCCGGTGGACGTCACCGCCGAGTCGCTCGGCCTGACCGGCACCGAGACGTTCACCATCACCGGGGTGACCGCCCTGAACGACGGTGAGGTCCCCCGCACCGTGCAGGTCAGCACCGACACCGGCGTGGAGTTCGACGCCGTGGTGCGGATCGACACCCCGGGTGAGGCGGACTACTACCGGCACGGCGGCATCCTCCAGTACGTGCTGCGCCGCATGATCGCCAGCTGACGTACCGACGTCACCAGGCTCCCTTCCGCCCTCGGCGGGAGGGAGCCTGCGTCGTTCCCGTGTCGGGCCCCGTCCCGGGCTAGCCTCTTAGCTAAGGAGGTGCCACGGTGGCCGGCGAGGAGATCGTGATCAGCCGGGCTGGTAACCCGGTCGCCAAGGTCATTCCTCTTCGTCGTACAACGCGCACCGGTCGCGGATCTCTGCGCGGTGCGCTGGATCTCACCGGTGACTGGGATTCCGACGAGGTCAATGACGAGGTTTCTCGCGACTTCGGGCCGCCCGGATGAGGCTCTTGCTCGACACGCACGTGGTGCTCTGGGTGTCTGATCGCGACCTCCCACAGCGTGACCCGGTCCGCCACGATCACGCCATCGCGGCCGGCCGGCTGCCGGCGATCCACCGGGATCCCTTCGATCGACTGCTGGTCGCGCAGGCCCTGCACGAAGGGCTGACCCTGGTCACCCGGGACGACCGCATCCAGAAGTACGACGTAGCGATCCTGGTGGCGTGACTTCCGTCCTCGCGATTGAGGTCGTCGACCCGGTCGGTCAGGGTGCGGCGCGCTGAGTGCTCAGCGCAGCCGCAGCGCGACAGCGCGGGCCTCCTCGTCGGTGAGCGGCAGGAACCACAGGAAACGGCGGACGATGGCGACCGGGTCGGGTCCGCCCGGCTGGCCGCGCAGGTCGCGGATCGCTCGGCGGGTGATCCGGGAGAACTCGGGGATCAGGGTCGCGCGGCGGGCGGCGTCCGTCGGGGTCGCTCGCAGCGTCGGGCAGGGCCAGTCGCGACCGCAGGCGTCGCACGTCCAGAGCGGGCCGTCGGCGGTGTGCGCCACCGACGGCCCGCACCGGGACCGCCAGCGTGATTCGGGTATGACGTTCGGCGCGCGACCCGGGCCACGGTACGCAGGGTGTGGTGGCCCGGTCGGGCCGGTGTTGACCACCCGGGGTGAGGCGGGCCGAGCCGGTCGATTGTCCGGCCGATGTGGGCGGTTGCAGGACCTGTCCTCGGGCATTCTGTGCTCCCTCCGCGACGCTGTCTACACAGCACCCTGCCGAGGGTTGCCAAGCAATTACACCGCGTAGAACTATTACCTTCCGACGTTTGGAACGTTCTGGAGGGCCTGGAGATGAATCGAGCCGTACAGGCGGCGATGGTCGAAAAGGGCTACACAGCGGACACTCTCGCTGCTCAGATCGGTGTCGATCCGAAGACGGCAGCGAAGTGGGCGAGCAGGGATCGAATTCCCCAGACTCGTCATCGCGCGCGGGTCGCCGAGTTGCTCGGCCGGAACGTCGACGAGCTGTGGCCGGACGCGCTGAAGCGCCGGACGCCGGCCTGGTTCCGGCCCTGGGCCGAGATCGAGCGCGAGGCGCTCTCGCTGCGGTGGTTCGAGCTTACGTGGATACCGGGCCTCCTTCAGACCAAGGCGTACGCGCTGGCGACGCTCGATGGTGAGGCGTTGACACCGGCCGAGGCCGACGACCTCGCCGAGGCGCGGCTGAGCCGGCAGGCCATCCTGCGCCGGGAACGCCCGCCGCTGCTCGTCGCGGTCCTCGACGAGGCGATCCTCCGACGCACCCTCGACGGTGACCGGGCCATGATGCGGGAGCAGTGCGAGCGGCTGGCCGAGCAGGCCGCGCTGCCGAACGTGTCGCTCTTCGTCGTGCCCACCGACGTCGGCATGTACCCGGGCCTGGGTGGGCCGTTCACAGTGGCCGAGATGCCGGACGGGGCGCGGGTCGCGCACGTCGACAGTCAGGCGCAGGCGCAGCTCATCGACAGGGTTGCCGACGTTGCTACATTCGATCGACGGTGGGAACGCATTCGCGACGCAACCCTGTCGCGCGCGCAGTCCCTCAACCTCATCAGGGAAGCGGCGGCATCATGGACCTGACCGGCGCTCGGTGGCGCAAGAGCAGCAAGAGCGGCAACAACGGCGGAAACTGCGTCGAGGTGGCCGACAACCTCGCGGGCGTCATCGGCGTACGCGATTCCAAGGACCCGGCCGGTCCGGCGCTCGCCTTCGACCCGGCGGCCTGGGCCCGGTTCCTGGTGTTGGCCAAGCGCGGCTGACCCCTCCCAGCGGTCGAGCATGCGGCCCTACGGTGCAAGTCAGCACCGTTGCTGTGGCCGACGGGTCAACCCGTGCTGGATAACGGGACTCCTGGTAGATCAGCGTGTGTCGAGCGAGAAGATCGCGCCGATCTTGCAGTTTCGGTCGTCGACATGGGCGGGATGCCCCTTGTGTCGGGACAGAAAATGCAAGATCGCGGAGCGGGGACAGACCCGGCCCGTCGATCATGGAGTTGTGGTGCCTGGTTTGGCAGTTCACGGGGGCTTTGTTGCCCACCACAACTCCATGATCGGCGAGGCGGTGCCGGTCCAGATGACCGACGTACCGCTCCTGATGGCGGGCGGCCGCTCCGCTACCGGGCGAGTTCGTCGGCCCGGTCGAGCAGCGCACGGCGCTCGGCGGTCGAGTCCACCGCTGCCGCCGCCTCCCGGAACAGTCCTGCCGCCCGTAGCCGGTCGCCCTGTCGGGCCACCAGGTCGGCCTCCACCGCCACGGCGAGCGGGTAGCCGTCCAGCCCTCCTCCGGCACGCGCCGCGTCGAGCAGGGCCAGCCCGGCGGCCGGGCCGTACGCGTACCCGTGCGCGACCGCCCGGTTGAGCGCGATCACCGGCGAGGGGCGGAGGTCGGCCAGCGCGTCGTAGTCCCGCGCGATGGTCGGCCAGTCGGTGTCGTCGGCCGAGGCGGCGGTGGCGTGGCAGGCGGCGATCCGGGCCTGCCACGCGTACGGCCCGTCGTGGCGTACCCGATCGAGGGCGGCGAGCCCTTCGGCGATGGCGGCGCGGTCCCACCGGCCGCGGTCCTGCCGTTGCAGGGTGAGCAGGGTGCCGGCGGCGTCGCGGCGGGCGTCCCGACGGGAGTGTTGGCACAGGACCAGCGCCAGCAGCGCGGCGACCTCGGACTGCTCGGGCATCAGCCGGTCGAGCAGCCGGGCCAGCCGGACCGCCTCGTCGGCGAAGGCTGGTTCGCCGTCGGTGACGTAGCCCCGGGTGAACAGCAGGTACAGCACGGCGAGGACACCGGGCAGCCGCTCGGTCAGCGCCGGCCCGCTGGGCACCCGGTACGGGATGCCGGCCTGGGCGATGCGGGTGCGGGCCCGGGTCAACCTGCGGGTCATCGTCGACTCGCTGACCAGCAGGAGGCGGGCGATGTCAGCGGTCGGCACGCCGCAGACCGTTCGCAACGTCAACGCCACCCGGGCCTCGATCGCGAGTGCCGGGTGGCAGCAGGTGAAGATGAGCCGTAGCCGGTCGTCCACCACGTCCCGGCCCACCTGCGGCTCCGGCGACGCGTCGTCCGGCGTGAGCAACGCCAGGTCGTGCAGCTTGCGCCGTTCCACGGTGGCCCGGCGCAGCACGTCGATCGCCCGGTTGCGCGCCACCGTCATGAGCCAGCCGCCCGGGTTGGTTGGCACACCGTCGGCGGGCCAGCGTTCCAGCGCGACGGTCAGCGACTCCTGGGCGCAGTCCTCGGCCAACGCCCAGTCCCCGGTCACCCGGATCAGGGTCGCGACGATCCGGGGGTACGCCTCGACGCTGGCGGCCGCGACGGCCTCCGCCACCGCCGCGCCGGCCGGCGCCTGGGTGGGCATCGGCCGGCGCTGCGAGGTGGGCAACCCGGTCAGTCGGGCAGGTCTGCGAACGGGCGCAGTTCCAGTCGCCCTTCGCGGGCCATCGGGTGGGTGCGGGCCACCTCGATGGCCTCGTCGAGGTCGGCGCAGTCGAGCAGGTCGAAGCCCACGATCACCTCGGCGGTCTCCGCGAACGGGCCCTCCGAGACGAGCAGTTCGCCGCCGCGAACCCGGACGGTGGTGGCCGCGCTGGTCGGTGCCAGCGCGTCGCCGGTCAGGCGGCGGCCACGAGAGTCGTTCTCCGTCACCCACTTGTCGATGTCGGGTAGCTCGGTGGGGTCGGTGTCCGGCTCGGTGTCGCTGCAAACGAACATCATGTACTTCATCTGGTCACTCCCTGGTCTCTCGGGGTATCGCCAGCATGACGATCGGCCGACAGGGTTCCGGACACCGTCCCCCGAAAAACTTCTGGTCAGTCTCCGTTGGCGGCGCGGCGGCGGGCCTCGCGGGTCTTCATGGCGTGCTCCATCAGCGTGACGAGCACCTCCTTGCTGGACTCACGCTGCCGGGCGTCGCAGAGCAGCACCGGCACGCCCGGGTCCAGGTTCAGCGCGGCCTGCACCTCGTCGAGCCGGTACGCCCGGGCGCCCTGGAAACAGTTCACCGCCACCACGAAGGGCGTGCCCCGACCCTCGAAGTAGTCGATCGACGGGAAGCAGTCGGCGAGTCGGCGGGTGTCGGCGAGCACCACCGCACCGATCGCGCCCAACGCCAGCTCGTCCCAGACGAACCAGAACCGGTCCTGCCCCGGTGTACCGAACAGGTACAGCACCAGGTCGTCGCTGATGGTGATCCGGCCGAAGTCCATCGCCACGGTGGTGGTGGTCTTGCCCTCCACCCCGGACAGGTCGTCGATGCCGACCCCCGACTCCGTCAGCACCTCCTCGGTGCGCAACGGCCGGGTCTCGCTGACCGCGCCGACCATGGTCGTCTTGCCCACGCCGAAGCCACCCGCGACCAGGATCTTGATCGCGGTGGGCAGTGGCGTCGCTCCCGCCGGCCGGTCAGAGTGCCCGTAGTCCATTGATTACCGCCTCGAAGATGCTGTTGTCGGGAAGACCGGCCGTGGTCTGCGGCTCGCGGACCTGCACCAGGCTGCGGGCTGCCAGATCACCGAGAAGCACCCGGATGGTGCCCACCGGCAGGTCGAGATGGGCGGCGATCTCGGCGACGGACTGTATTCGTTGACACAGCCCGACGATCGCCAAATGCTCGGGACCGAGACCGACCTCGGGCGTGACCTCGGCTCGGGTCGCCGTGACCAGGGAGATCAGGTCGAATGTGCCGGTGACCGGGCGGGCCCGGCCGCGCGTCACCGCGTACGGACGCACCACCGGACCCGCATGGTCATCCACCCACTGATGGTCTGCGGACTCCCCCTGGACCGTCATCGCCGCTACCTCTCGCCGACCTGCTGATCGGTGCCGCGCGACGGCGATGCGACGTACTTGCCGACGCGGGTGACCAGCATCGCCATCTCGTAGGCGATCAGGCCGACGTCGGCGTCCTCGGTGGCCAGCACCGCCAGGCAGGCGTTGCGGCCGGCCGCTGTGACGAACAGGAACGACGACTGCATCTCGATGATGGTCTGCTGCACCTGCCCGCCACCGAAACGCTTGCCGGCCCCTCGGGCGAGGCTCTGGATGCCGGCCGCCATCGCTGCGAGGTGCTCGCCGTCGTCCCGGCTCAACCCCTGGGAGGAGGCCATCAAGAGGCCGTCGGTGGAGAGCGCGACCGCGTGTTCGGCCTGCTTCACCCGGCCCACCAGGTCATCCAGCAACCACGTCAGGTCGGCGCTCGAAGCCGTCTTCTGGGTCACTTCGTCGTCCTCTTCTCGCCCGGCTGTGCGCCGTGTTCGTCTGGGGCTTGACCGTCACACCGCGTGGAAACCCGCGTCATCGGTGCTCGGTCAGGTCGCTTGTGGATCCTCGTCGGTCGACTCGGACGGTGTCGCCGCCGGGGTGCCGGAGGCGCCGCCGAGCAGCCGAGCCGCGTCGGTCCGCCCACGCCGGGTGCCGGTCTGGTAGGAGCTCATCATCCGGCGGACCTGCTCCGGTGGCCGCACCACATCCTCGTCGTCGGTCTCCGACATCGCCGGGTCGTCTCGCAACTCGGGAACGATGTTCGCCTGTCGGACCCGGACGGGCAGGCCGGAGTCGGTCCGTTCCGCGTCGGCGCGGGCGGGCACCGGACCACCGTCGCCGGCCGCGACCGGCTCCGCGTCGCGGGCCTCCGGGCGGGTGCGGTCGACGGCGGGCAGGCCGGTGGGCACGGTGGGAGCTTCCAGGGCCGGCTGACCCGGGCCGCGCCGGGCGCGGGTGGGCAGGTCGGGTGTGCTGGTTGCCGGGGTGCTCCGCTGCCGGGTGGGGAGAACGGTGTCCGCCTCGGCCTCCTCGTCCGACGTCGGGGTGGTGGTGGCGGTCGGCGTCGGCGCCGCCGACGTCGCCGGTACGTCCGGCGCGGTGGTCGTCGGTGCGGCGAGCGCGACCGGTGCGGACGACGCCGGACGGCCGCTCTCCGTGGCGGGCGTCGACGACATCGGGATGCCCGAACCGGCCCGGAACGAGCCCGAGTCCTCCGGGGCGGCGTCGGCCTCGGTGACCAGCTCCAGCGGGATCAGCACGACGGCCGTGGTGCCGCCGTACGCGGACTCCTTGAGCCGGACCCGCACGCCGTGCCGTTCGGTCAGCCGGCTCACCACGTAGAGCCCGAGCCGGGCGGCGTTGGCGAGGTTCAGCTCGGACTGGTCGACGATCCGGTGGTTGGCCGCGGCCAGGTCCTCCTCGCTCATGCCGAGGCCCCGGTCTTCGATCTCGATGGCGAACCCGTTGGAGACCAGTTGGCCACGGACCTCGACCGTCGTGTGTGGCGGGGAGAACGACAGGCCGTTCTCGATCAGCTCGGCGAGCAGGTGGATGATGTCGCCGACCGCGCGGCCGGCGAGCGAGACCGGCCCGAGCGGCAGCACGTTGACCCGGGTGTAGTCCTCCACCTCGGCCACGGCGCCGCGCACCACGTCGACCATTGGGACGTTGCGCCGCCAGGCCCGACCGGGGGTGGAGCCGGAGAGCACGATCAGGTTTTCCGCGTTGCGCCGCATCCGGGTGGCCAGGTGGTCGACCCGGAACAGGTCCTCCAGCTCCTCCGCGTCGTGTTCGCGGCGCTCCATCGCGTCGAGCAGGGTGAGCTGACGGTGTACGAGCGCCTGCGTGCGTCGGGCCAGGCTCAGGAAGACCTCGCGGACGTTGCGACGCAGGTCGGCCTGCTCGACGGCGGTGCGCAGGGCGGTCTCCTGAACGGCGTTGAACGCCTTGCCGACCTGGCCGATCTCGTCGGTGCCGAACTCCAGCGGGGGCGCCTCGGTGGCCACGTCGACCTCCTCGCCACGGCCGAGCCGCTCGACCACCCGGGGCAACCGCTCGTCGGCGAGCTGCCAGGCGGCCTCACGTAGCCGGTCCAACTGGCGCAGCAGGTTCCGCGCGGTGGTGATCGAGACGACGACGGAGGCGATGACGGCGAGCAGACCCAGACCGGTGGCGAGCACCAGCCGGACGACGACCATCACGGCCACGCCGGTGGCCCGATCCACGATGCCCTCGCCGCCGGCGGTGACGGCGTCGTTCACCTCGGTCAGTGCCGGCTCGACGGTGCCCCGCCACTGCTCGGCACCGATCGGTAGCTGGGTCGACGGCCGGCCCTCGCGGATGATGCTGTCCTGCACGGCGCGCAGTCGGGTGAACGCCTCTCCTCCGACGAGCTGCTGGTAGCGGCGCTCGTCGGCGTCGGAGAGGCGGGTGCGGACCTCGTCGCCGAGGAACCGCTCGGCGGCGACCAGGCTGACGTAGCGGGCGTACTCCGACCCACTCATCCGGCCGTTGCCGAAGAGCCCGCTGAGCAGCGCGTCCTCCTGGGAGATCAGCTCCTTCATCCGGTTGAGCTGGATCAGGGCCGCGGCCTCGCCGGCGATCTGCTTGTCGTCCAGGCTGCCCGTCACGTCGTAGATCTGAAAGATCGACTCAATCGCCTCGGTGTACGCCTCGGCGGCACCGAGCCGGTCGATCTTGCGGTCCAGCACCTCCGCGCGGGTCTGCTCCAACGCGTTGACCTGGGCGATCGTCATGCTGAGCTGGGTGTCCAGTGCGGAGCTGCCGGCGACGTCGACCTGCCAGTCGCGCACCGAGTCGGCGAAGTCGGCGGCGAGCTCGGCGGCCTTGCGCTGCTCGGCCTCGAGCGCCGTCCGCTGCGCGGCCTCGGGGTTGCTCAGGTACGCCTGGGTCAACCGCCGTTCCAACTGGAGCTCCTGCAACAACGGCTCGGTCGGCGTGTAGACCTTGCTGTTGATCACCTGGACACCGAGCAGGTTGAAGCCGTCGCGCAGGGTCACCCAGGCCGCGAACATCCAGAGCGCGACCAGGGAGAGCAACAGGGCAACAACCTTGGTGCGGATACTCGTACCGCGAGAACGCATTGAACCGTCCCAGGCCGGGCGTTGACTCAGCTCATCAACGAATGATCAGAGGGGGCGACGTCCCACCGCGGTGGGGCATCCGGGGCTGAGGCTCTGCGTACGCTAGCAGTGTCCACACAACCCCTCAAGTTGTTGCTTTTCTTGACTGGTAGCCGCAATCCGCCACCGATCGGTCCACTCCGGAGGCCCGAATTGCGGCCAGCCGACAGGCGGCGAGCACGGCGGAACGAACGATCATGGTCGGACAGTACAGCTCCTTGCCGTACCACAGTGGACGGTGTTCCCGGTCGGCGGATTCATGCAGGTAGGCGTGTCCACGGGCCACGGCGTCGTCGACCCGGGCCACGGTCGTCGGCACCGCCAGCAGCACCTGGAGGGCGTACGCGGTCTCTTCGGCCGTGCCGTCCCACCGCCCCCACGAGCCGTCCGCGCGTTGGCTGTTCAGCACCCAGCCGGCCGCCCGGTCCACCGCCTCGGCGGCCGCCGCACCCCGCCCGAACTCGGCCAGCGCCAGCACGCAGCAGGCGGTGGCGTAGTACGGCGAGGCGTGCCACCGGTCCTGCCAGGCGCCGTCCGCGCGCTGATGCCCGCTCAGAACCGTGCTGAGCCGATCGACAGCCCGGTGGTAGCGCGCGTCCGCGTCCGGATGCCGGGTCAGGTGCTGACCGAAAGCGTCCAGCACGTGGGCGTTGGTGGTGACCGAGAAGCCGTCCTCCCCCGGCCAGGTGCAGAAACCGTCAGCCGTCTCGTACGCCCACAGGCTGGCCGGGTCCGCCGGGCGGCCGAGCCGGGCCAGCGCGTCGAGGGACACCGAGGTGGTGTCGGCGTCGGTCGGCAGGCCGTCGCCGGTGGCGATGCCCTGACCGGCGGTGGCCGCGGTCAGGCTCTCCAGCACGGAGGCCGGCGGGTTGATCGTGATCCCGGCGCGGCGCAGGCCGCTCAGCACCCAGGCTCGCTCGAAGACGGTGATCGGGGCTGGGCAGGGCACCGGGCCGCCGCCGTCACGGATCAACGCCAGCAGGAAGGCGTGCGCGGCGGGACCGGCGGCCGGGCCGACCGCGGTCAGCCAGGCCGCGGTCGCGGCGGGTGAGGCGCCGACCGCGGTGAGGGTGGGGCCGGCGTCGGCGGGTACCGCGTCCAGGATCTCGTAGAAGTGGGCCAGCTTCGGTGGCAGCGTCACTCCGGCGGCCACCGCGGACCGCACCGCGCGCAGCCGGTCCCGGTTCAGCCCGGTGGGCAGCGGCAGCGGCGGGCGGGGCAGCCGGTCGGCGGTGGCCGGCGCCAGCCCGGCGAGCCGGTCGTTGATCGTGTCGACCAGCGCCGGAACGATGATGTCCAACGCCGGGGTGTCCGGCAGCGTCCGGGCGTCGGCGCGGAGCAGCGTGCCGACGAGCGCGCCGAGGCCACCGGCCACCGGGGCGAGCAGCTCCGTCCCGGCCCGCCCGTCGGCCAACGCCGCGAGCAGCGCGTCGGTGGCGCTCAACGTCGGCACCAGGGCGTACCCCTCGGGTGGGCCCCACGCCCCGTCCGGGCGCTGGCTGCGCAGCAGGAACGCGATCCGCTGGTGGTGCCCGGGCAGCCAGCGAGCGTC
Organism: Micromonospora inaquosa; assembly: GCF_003857055.1. Classification (GTDB taxonomy): domain Bacteria; phylum Actinomycetota; class Actinomycetes; order Mycobacteriales; family Micromonosporaceae; genus Micromonospora; species Micromonospora inaquosa. The sequence continues at coordinate 32,077 of NZ_QGSZ01000239.1, forward strand.
GGCGACCAGCCGCCCGGTCTCGTACACCGAAGCGGCGACCTGCCCCCACGGCCGCAGGCCGAGACCGGCGATCAACCCGCGGGCGGCGTCGTCGACCGGGTCGGCTGCGGTCGCCGCGTCGGCGAACACCCGGGTGGCGCCGTCACTCATCGCGCGCCCCCCAGAAGTCCGACAGTTGGTAGAAGCCGCCGGTGAAGGAGATCTGCCGGTTGAGGTAGTCCGCCTGGCGGGGGCAACGCTCGGCGAGGGCGGCCAGGTCCCCCCGGGACCGGGCGGTCAGCTCGGCCAGCCGGTCGTGCACCTGCGCCGGGTCGTCGACCAGCGAAAGGGCGTTCAGGTCACCCCACTCGGCGTCGCGCCCCTGCGTGGCGAGGTCATTGACCAGCCGCAGCACCCGCTGCACACCACGTCCGGCGTCCAGCAGGTCGGTCAGCTGGGCGAGGGTCTTCTCGTCGCCGGTGGCGATCCAGTGGGTGACGTTGACGAAGGAGCTGCCGGAGTTGTCGGCGTTGTCCAGGTAGCGGTCCAGGTCCGGCAGGCGTCGCCCGGTGGTCGGGTCGGTCGGCAGGTTCTTCCAGTCCCACTCCCGGGCCATGGCGGCGAGCATCCGGGCCAGCTCGTCGCGCCAGATCGGGCGCAGCCGGGCGAACGCCGGCACGGTGGCCAGCTCGTCGCGCAGGTCGGCCAGCAGTCGCGCCAGGTGGCGGCCCGGCGGCGGGGTGGCGCCGTCGGCCACCGCGAGGCAGTCGGTCACCACCTCCCGGATGTCGTCCACGGACCGGGCGAGGTAGTCGACCTGCCAGTCGGCCGCGAAGACCCAGAGCACGGTACGGGTGGTGATCCGCAGTTCGGCGACGGTGTGCCAGGGCGCGATGAAGGCGACAGTGGTGGCCACCGAGCTGAGCAGCGCCGGGTCGAACGGCGCGGCGTCGAACAGCTCGGGATGGGCGGCGGTGACACTCTGCAGGTCGCGTACGCCCCGCACGGCGAGTGCGCACACCCGGCCCTGCTCGGCGATCGCGTCCTGACCTGCCCGTGCCGGTCGCGGGGTCTCCGTCACGAGGCGGCCGTGCGCTCGACCGGGGTGAGGAAGAGCTCGGCGCGCTGCTTGGGTTGCAGCGAGGCGCCCATCCGAGGGGTGAGGTCCACCGGTTCGCGCAGCCGGAAGCGGTAGCGGCTCAGCACGGTGCTGACGATGAGCTGGGCCTCCAGCAGGAACAGGTACTGCCCGAGGCACTGGTGCGGGCCCCCGCCGAACGGGAAGTAGGAGTAGCGGTAGCGCCGCCGAGGCAGCTCCGGCGCGAACCGCTCCGGGTCGAAGAGCGCCGGGTCGTCCCAGAACGTCGACATCCGCTGGGTCACGTACGGGCTGACCAGCACGGTACCGCCGGCCTTGATCCGCACCCCGCCCAGCTCGTCGTCGCGGACCGCGGTGCGCGGGATCATCCAGCCGGCCGGGTAGAGCCGCAGCATCTCGTCGAGCACCATCCGGCCGTAGCGCAGCTGCGGCAGGTGGGCACGGCCGACCCGTTCGGCGCCGACCACCTGCTCGATCTCGTCGGTCATCCGCTCGGCGACGTCGGGGCGGGACGCCAGCACCGGCCAGAGCCAGGAGAGCAGGGCGATGGTGGTCTCGGTGGCGGTGGAGAACATCGCGACCACGTCGCCGCGGATCGCGTACTCGTCGGGTTCGCTGCCGTCGGCGCGCGGCCGGCAGAGGGTGGAGATGATGTCGTCGCCGTCGGTGGGACGGGCCCGAGCCTCCCGGATGATCGGCAGCACCACCTCGTCGATGGTGCGCACCGCCTCGCGGAAGCGCCGGTCGCCGGGCATCGGCACCGCGTACGGCACGGCGGGCATCACCAGTCGTGGCAGCATCGCGGTGGTGAGGGTGTCCAGCGCGCCGCTGATCCGCAGCGCGTCCGGCACCGAGATCCGGTCGGCGAAGAGCACCCGCATGGTGGTACGCAGGACGATCCGGGTCAGCTCGGCGCCGCCGTCGATCGGGCGATCGGCGAGGGCCGGTTCGAGCCATTCGTCGACCGCCTCGTTGATCGCCTCGGCCATCTTGTCGACGAGCGTCTCGGCCCGCTTGGCGGTGAACAACGGTTGTAGCGCGCCTCGGCTGGACTCCCAGATCTCACCCTCGGCGACCAGGATGGCGTCACCGACGATCCGACGTACGGGTCGCCAGAGCAACCCGTCGCCGTCCCGAATGTAGTTGGCAACGTTGTCCCGCAGCACGCGTTGCAGGTGCTCAGGATGGCTGACCAGATAGGGGCGGAACGAGCCGAGGTTGAGCCGGACGACCTCGCCGTCGGCGGCCTCCGCGAAGTCGACGAGCGCTCCCAGTGGATCGCGGACCAGCGCGGGTAACGCGCGTCGTAACGGGATCGTCCGGGGTTCGGTGCTGACGGTGGCGGGGCGCGCCTCGGACACCTGCGACATCGAACCACGTCTCCTCGTCGTCCCGGCGACCGCAGCGATCCACTTCGGTCGGGCAGGCTGATGAAACTTTCACCTTCTGGGCCAACGGGAAGCATCTCACCAAACGAGGAGCACCTCCAGACTTGCGGACGGCGCAATTTCCGTCTACACCAACGCACGCATGCCGATATTCCAATGCGGGCGGATCCTGATTGGACACTCAGGCGAGCGGCGAATCGGCGCGGCGGGGTGGGACGGCCCCGCGCGTCGCCGACCTGGCTGCGCGGCATCGGCACCAGACGGGCGACGGCGGGTTGGCCGGTGCGGGTCGGTGACCCAGGACGCACCGGTACCCCCGAATCCGGGCGACGCCCGGCACCCTGTGCCAGGCTCTGTGGCATGGACGACAAGACCATCCTGAACCGGATCTCCGAGCTGGTCGACGAGGAACACAAGCTGCGTGCCGACGCCCAGGCCCACGAGTCGGGCACCGAGGGCGAAGCCAGCGAGCGACTGCGCGCCCTGGAGCAGTCCCTCGACCAGTGCTGGGATCTGCTGCGCCGCCGGCGGGCCGCCCGGGAGACCCACGGCGACGCCGACGCCCAGGGCGAACGCCCCAAGCCCGAGGTGGAGCGCTACATGCAATAGCCGACGCGGCGGGTCGGGCGGCGGGTCCGCCCGACCCGCTCCGATCAGCGCAGCCCCGCCTCGCGCAGCAGCTCTCCGGCCAACGGGCCGGGATCCGTCTGCTCGCCGGAGAGACCCCGGGCCGCGAACCAGGCACCGACCACCCGCACGTCGCGGGCCAGGAACTCCGGCCCCTGCGGGTTCGCCACCACGTCGACCACCTGCGGCAGGTCGATCACGACCAGCCGACCCTGGTGCACGAGCAGGTTGTACGGCGACAGGTCGCCGTGCGCGTAGCCAGCCCGAGCCAGCACCCGCAGCGCCTCCACCAGCTGGGCCCACAGGTCACGCAGCTCGGCCGGGTCGGGTCGCAACTGGGCCAGTCGGGGCGCCGCCTCCCCCGACTCGGCGTCACCGACGAACTCCAGCATCAGCTCCGTGCCCCGCAACTGCACCGGGTACGGCACGGCGATCCGGTCGTGCCCGGCGCCGATCTCCCAGAGTCGGCTCAGGGCCGCGAACTCTGCCGCGGCCCACTGCCCGGCGATCATCTGCCGGCCGAACGCCGTCCGACTGGCCATCGCCCGGTTCTCCCGGGACCGGCGCACCCGACGGCCCTCCAGGTAGCCGGCATCGCGGTGGAACAGCCGGTGCTCGGGATCGCGGTAGCGTTTCACCGCGAGCAGGCAGGACCGGTCGGTGTCGGGCACCGCCCGACGGACCAGGTGGACGTCCGCCTCCTTGCCGGTCTTCAGCACACCCAACTCGGTGTCCTTGGCGGCCAGCTCGGTGATCAGCCAGGCCGGGTGCGGCTGTGGCCCGTGCACGGCGTCGTCCCAGGAAGACCAGCGCTCACCGGTGGCCGGGTCGGGCTCGCTGTCCGGGTCCGCGAGCGGCTCGGTGGGCCGCCCGCGCTTCAGAAACTGCGGTTCGTCGTCGTCGAAGCGGCTCTTGCCGCGGGTCCGGCGCTCAAGCGCCGGAAGGTCATGATCGCGCACTGTGGTGAGGTTCCCTTGGTCGAGACTGAGATAGGTTGCTGGAAACGACCTGTGAAGACGGCCATTACCGACCCCCTCTCCTCAACCGGGCACACACCCGGGATGCACGATGCGCGGCTAATGCTGGTACCACCACTGCGGCTGGTCAACCGAATTACCGAGCCATCACTCGAAGGCGACGGCCAACGCGGGAAACCCTCAGCGGGCGAGGACGGTGGCGACGGCGGCGATCAACCCGTCCACGGTCCGGCTCGGCGCGAACCGGACGTCCGACCAGGTGCGCCCTCGGTGCAGCCAGACGCTGGGTAGCCCGACGGCAGCGGCGCCGCCGATGTCGGCCTCCGGGCTGTCGCCGATCACCCACGAGCCGCGCAGCGGCATCCGCACCCGCTGGGCGGCGAGCGCGAAGATTCTCGGGTTGGGCTTGCTGACGCCGGCCTCCTCGGAGATCACCCAGTCGGCGACGTACTGGTCCAGCCCGGTCCGGCGAATCTTGGCGTCCTCGACGCGTACGGTGCCGTTGCAGACCACCACCGGCACCCAGCCGGCGTCATCGGCGATCCGCAGCGCGCAGGCGGTCAGCGGGTCGAGGCGGGTCTGCGCCACCACCCCGTCGTGCAGCTCCTCCACCAGGTCGATCGAGGGAATGCGCAGCTCGTAGCGGTCCCTGATGGCGTCGGCGAGGTCCCAGCGGTCGGTCAGACCGTCGGCGTCGATCGAGACCAGCCAGTCGATGTCGGTGTGGGGCGCGTCGATGCTGTCCAGGAAGCGCTCACCCCAGCGGCGGAACGGCCCGGCCCGGTCCAGCAGGGTGTTGTCCAGGTCCAGCAGGAGCAGTGGCACTCGGGCACCCTACGGGACCGACGTGTCCGCCAACAGATGCGGCGGGTATCGACCTGACGAAGCGCTCAGCCAGGCATCGACACCCGCGGGCCGCCCTGCTCCGACAGCCGATCGACGAGCATCGAGTGGGCCGCCCGGGTGGCCGCGAGCACGGCGGGATCCAGCGTCGCCACGAGCACCGCCGTGCCGTCGTCGGCCCCCCGGGCCAGCACCCGCCCCTCGGGGTCGTAGATAGCCGCGCCGCCGTTGAACCGCCACGGGTCGACGCCGCCGACGGCGTTGGCGAAGACCACGAACATCGTGTTGTCCAGCGCCCGCGCGGCGTAGTAGAGATCCCGACGGTGCTCGGAGCCGGCCAGGTATCCGCTGGGGCACAGGTAGCCGTCTGCGCCGTCGAGGGCGGCGGCCCGGCCGTGCTCCGGGAAACAGCCGTCGTAGCAGATACCCAGCCCGAGCCGCCAGTCGTCGACGAGCAGCGTGGCACCCCGATCACCGGGGGTGAACAGCTCCCGTTCGTCACCCCACAGCTGCTGTTTGTCGTAACCGACCCGCACCTCGCCGGCCCGGTCGACCACCAGCGCCCCGATGGTCCGCCGGCCGTCCGGGTGCCGGACGGCCGCACCGACCAGCGCGGTGACGCCGGACTCGCGCGCGGCGACGCGCAGCGGGTCGAGCCGGGGATCCGCGACCATCCCGGCCGGATCGGCCGCGACGTCAGTGCCGGCCGGGTCGGCGGCGAGGGCCGGCGGGTGGTACGCGCAGAGGAACAGCTCCGGCAGGACGGCCACCCGGGCGCCCCGCTCACCGGCTTGGCGGACCAGGTCGGCGGCGACGACCGCGTTACCGGCGACGTCGCCCGGCGTGGGGGTGGCCTGGACGGCGGCCACTGTCAGCGGGGAACTGGGCAGGGTGCGGGGCTGGGTCACCGGGCGATGGTAATCGGCAACGTCCCAAGCCGTACGTACGGTTTGCATGGCCCGAGGTGACCTGCGACGATCGCCCTGTGCCCAGAGTAAGCCAGGACCAGCTCGACGCGCGCCGGCAGGAGATCCTCGCCGCCGCGCGGGCGTGTTTCGCCCGGCTCGGCTACGAGGGGGCGACCGTACGCCGCCTTGAGGAGGCCACCGGCCTGTCCCGCGGCGCGATCTTCCACCACTTCCGCGACAAGGACTCGCTCTTCCTGGCGGTCGCCGAGGACGACGCCGCGGCCATGGTCGAGACCGTGGCCCGCAACGGTCTGGTGCAGGTGATGCGCGACCTGCTCGCCCGCGCCGTCTCCCCGGACACCACCGGCTGGCTGGGCAGCCAACTGGAGGTCTCCCGGCGGCTGCGCACCGACCCCGCGTTCGCCCGGCGCTGGGCCGAGCGGTCCGCCGCGATCGCGGAGGCGACCCGGGACCGGCTGGCCCGCCAGCGCGACGCCGGGGTGCTGCGCGAGGACGTCCCGATCGACGTGCTGGCCCAGTTCCTGGAGCTGGCCTACGACGGTTTGGTGCTGCACCTGGCCATGGGCCGACCCGCCGGTGACCTGGGCCCGGTGCTCGACCTCGTCGAGGAGGCGGTCCGCCGGCACTGACCGCGCGGATGCCGGTTGGTCGACCGTGGCGAGGCTGCTCCACAATGGGGCCGCCGATCCCTCCGGTGACAGGAGCAGTCGATGATCGCCAATGCCGCGTCCGGTGACACCTGGGGCATCTCCGGCCCGACCTTCCTCCGGTACTACATCGCGGCGGCCATCCTGGTGGTGGCGATCGCGGCGTACCACCGGGTCCGTCTCGCAGCCGGATCGACGGCCGCCATGACCGCCGACCCACTCGGGCCGCAGCAGCTCGCGTACCTCAACGGCGGGCCTCGGCTCGCCGTACACGCCGCACTCGGCGGGCTGCGCGGCAGCGGTGCGATCGGCGTGCGACCGGACCGTCGGCTGACCACCACCGGGGCCCCGCCGGCCGGGCTCACCCCGCTGGATCAGGCCATCCACTGGGCCGCGCACCAGCACGCCCGCGCCGGCGACCTACCGCGGGACGAGCGCGTACGCGTCGCGCTACACCAGATCCGCAACGGCCTGGAGCAGCGCGGACTGCTCACCGATGACGCGCAGCGGGCTCGGGCCCGCTTCTGGGCCACGATCCTCACCACCCTGCTGGGCATCGGTGTGTTCCGGTTGGTCTCCGGCCTGTTCAACGATCACCCGGTCGGTTACCTGCTGCTGACCCTGGTTCCGCTGCTGATCATCACGCTGGTGCTGCGCCGGGCGCCCGTGGTCACCCGGGCCGGTCGCGCCGCCCTACGCTCCGTCCGCCGCGCGCACACCCACCTCGCGCCGGCTTCCGCGCCCGCCTACGCCACCTACGGAGCGGCCGGCGCGGCGATGGGCGTCGCCCTGTACGGCACCGCCTCACTCTGGGCGCTCGACCCGGGCTTCGCCGAACAGGCCGAGATTCAACGCCAGGCCGCCGCCGGCAGCGGTTGGACGGGCGGCTCCGACGGATCGTCCGGCGGCGGAGGCGACAGCTCCGGTGGAGACGGGGGCAGCTCCTGCGGCGGTGGCGGTGGCGGCTGTGGCGGAGGCGGGTGCGGCGGATGACCGGACCGACCGGGGTCGGCATCGGCTGGCGTCCGGAGATCGCCGGCTTCGTGGCCGAGCTGCCCGGGCTGCGCTTCGTCGAGGTGGTGGCCGAGGGAGTATCCGCGTCCGGACCACTCCCGTCCGGCCTGACGCAGCTGCGGGAGCGCGCGGTGACGGTAGTGCCGCATGGGGTGCGGCTCTCCCTCGGCAGCGCGGAGCCGGTCGACCCGGCCCGGGTCGCCCACCTGGCCGCGGTGGCGCAACGCCTGGACGCCCCGCTGGTCAGCGAGCACATCGCGTTCGTCCGAGCCGGTGGCTTGGAGGCCGGGCACCTGTTGCCGCTGCCGCGCAGCAGGGAAGCCGTCGACGCGGTCTGCGCCAACGTCGCGCGGGCCCAGGCCGAGCTGCCGGTGCCGATCGCGCTGGAACCGATCGCCGCGTTGGTCGACTGGCCCGACGACGAGCTGGACGAGGCGGACTTCCTCACCGAGATCCTCGACCGGACCGGGGCCCTGCTGCTGCTGGACGTGGCAAACGTGCACGCCAACGCCCGCAACCGGGGCGCCGACCCGCTGGCGTTGCTGGACCGGCTGCCGCTGGAGCGGGTCGCGTACGCCCACGTGGCCGGCGGCGCGGAGCACTGCGGTTTCTACCACGACACCCACACCGACCCGGTGCCGCCGGCGGTGCTGGAGCTGGTCGGCGCGCTCTGCGCCCGGCGGCGACCACCGGCGCTGCTGCTGGAACGCGACGGCCATTACCCGCCGGCCGCCGAACTCCGCGCCGAACTGGACGCCCTGGCCGCCGCTGCGGGCTACCCGGCCGTCACATGACCGGCGCACCCGTTCCCACTTCCCGCGCGGGGCTCGCCGAACGGCAGGCCGAACTGGTCGCCGCGCTGGTCGCCGGAGGGCCACCCCCGCCCGGGTTCGCGCCGGGCCCGCTGGCCGCCACCCGCGCGGCCCTGCTGCGCAAGCGGGCCGGCGACGTCGCCCGACACTGGCCGCTGCTCGCCGCCGGCCTCGGTGCCAGGTGGACGACGACCTTCGCCGGTTGGGCCGCCCGGCGACCCACCGCCGGGTCGCTGCGCGACGGCTGGGACCTGGCCCGCGCGCTGCACGCCGACGGTGCGCTGCCCCCGGTGGCTGCCGAGGAGCTGGCCGTCCGGGAGGCACGCCTGCGTTACGACGGGCTGCGGTCGCCGCGTCCGCGCCGGTTGCCGGCGGTGGGCCGCGCCGGCGGCGCCGTCGCGGTGCAGATCGCCGGCCGGGTACGCCTGTTGCGCCCCGCTCCACGGGTATCCACCCTTGCTGGCGACGGCGTTTCGGATGCGGCAGGATCTGCGTTATGGATCTCGGACTGACCGACCGCGTGTACGTCCTCACCGGCGCGTCCCGCGGCCTGGGTTACGCGACCGCGCAGTGCCTGGTGGCCGACGGTGCGCGGGTGGTGCTCTCGGCCCGCGACTCGGATGCCGTGGCGGCTGCCGCGAAGCAGCTGGGTGGCCCGGAGCACGCCGTCGGGCTGACCGGCGACCTGGCCGACCCGGAGACCCCGGAGCAGCTCGTCGCCGCCGCCCAGGAGCATTTCGGCCGGCTCGACGGCGCGCTGATCTCGGTCGGTGGGCCACCGCCGGGCAACGCCGCAGCGGTCACCGACGAGCAGTGGCGGCTCTCCTTCGAGACCGTCTTCCTGGGCACCATCCGCGCCGTACGCACGGTCGCCAACGCCCTGCCCGAGGGCGGCGCGATCGGGCTCGTGCTCTCCACCTCGGCGCGTGGCCCGGTGCCCGGTCTCGGCATCTCCAACGGTCTGCGGCCCGGCCTGGTCGGGGCCGCCAAGGACATCGCCGACGACTACGGCCCGCGCGGGGTCCGGGTGGTCGGCCTGTTGCCCGGCCGGATCATGACCGATCGCAACCGGGAGCTGTTCGGAGCGACCGGCGACCCGGAGCGGGCCCGCGCCGAGGCGGAGGCCGGCATCCCGCTGCGCCGCGTCGGCGACCCGGCCGAGTTCGGCCGGGTGGCCGCGTTCGTGCTCTCACCCGCCGCGAGCTACCTCACCGGGATCACCCTGCCGGTGGATGGCGGCGCGCTACGCGGGCTGTGACCCCGGAAGGGAACCGGCCGGCCCGTCCCGGAACGGTCCGGCCGACCCGGGCTGAGCTGGCGGCGGCTGCGGACCGAACCATCCCCGACGTCCTCGCGCCGGGGCTGGCGGTGCTCTTCGTCGGGATCAACCCGGGCCTGTGGTCGGCCGCGACCGGGTGGCACTTCGCCCGGCCCGGCAACCGGTTCTGGCCCGCCCTGCACCGGGGCGGGTTCACCCCCCGACTGCTGCATCCCAGCGAGCAGGACGAACTACCGGCGCTCGGGCTCGGCATCACCAACATGGCCGCCCGGGCCAGCGCCCGCGCGGACGAGCTGACCGCCAAGGAACTCCTCGACGGCGCGGCGATCCTGACTGACAAGGTGGCCCGGTACCGGCCGCGCTGGGTGGCCGTGGTGGGGGTGACCGCGTACCGGATCGGTTTTCAGCGCCCGAAGGCCACCTTCGGGCCGCAGCCGGAGTCGCTGGCCGGCGCCCGGCTGTGGGTGCTGCCCAACCCGAGCGGCCTGAACGCGCACTTCACCCCGGTCACCCTGGGCCTGGCCTTCGCCGAGCTGCGGGTGGCGACCGATCTGCCGGACCGTCAGACCGACCGTTGATCGACTCGGCTTCAAGGAAGTCGGAGTGTCAACGTGACCAGGACACCCCGACTTTCAGCAACCCGAGTCGACCGACACCGCGCAGCCGTCAGTTGGCGGCGGCGGGCGGCAGCACCTCGTCGGCGCGGTAGGTGCCCAGCGGCATGACCACCGGCTCGGGGCCGGTCGCGTCGACGAACGGGGTGGGCGAGTCGGCGACCGCGAACTGGGTGCGGTACAGCTCGGCGTAGAGCCCGCCGACCGCGACCAACTCGTCGTGCCGCCCCCGCTCGACGATCCGCCCGCCGTCCAGGACCAGGATCTGGTCTGCGTCACGCACGGTGGAGAGCCGGTGCGCGATCACCAGGGCGGTCCGCCCCGCCAGCGCCACCGACAGCGCCCGCTGCACCGCCGCCTCGCTCTCCGAATCCAGGTGGGCGGTCGCCTCGTCGAGGATCACGATCGACGGGGCCTTGAGCAGCAGCCGGGCGATCGCGATGCGCTGCTTCTCGCCGCCGGAGAACCGGTAACCGCGCTCCCCCACAGTGGTGTCCAGACCGTCGGGCAGCGACCGGACCAAATCGGCGACCTGGGCTCCGGCGAGCGCGGCCCAGATCTCGTCGTCGGTGGCGTCCGGCTTGGCGTAGCGAAGATTCTCGGCGATCGTCTCGTGGAACAGGTGCGAATCCTGGGTGACCACGCCGATCTCGTCACGCAGGGAGGCGAGCGTCGCGTCACGCACGTCCACCCCGCCGACCAGCACCTGCCCGTCGGTGACGTCGTAGATCCGGGAAATGAGCATCGACAGCGTCGACTTGCCGGCCCCGGACGGGCCGACGAGCGCGACCATCTGCCCCGGCTCGACGCTGAACGAGACGCCCTTGAGCACCGGTTCGTTGACCGTCCGGTCGAGGGTGGCGACCTCTTCCAGGGAGGCGAGGGAGATCTCGGCGGCACTCGGGTAACGGAATCGCACGTCGCGGAAGTCGACCCGGCCGGTGCCCCTGGGCACCGCCACGGCGTCGGGCTTCTCCACGATGCCCGGCTTCAGGTCGAGCACCTCGAACACCCGGTCGAAGGAGACCAGCGCGCTCATCACGTCCACCCGGACGTTTGACAGTGCGGTGAGCGGGCCGTACAGCCGGGTGAGCAGCAGCGCGAGCTTCACAACGGTGCCAGCACTGACCGCGCCGGCGACCGCCAGCCAACCACCGAGGCCATACGTGAGCGCCTGCGCCAGTGAGGCGACCAGCAACATCGCCACGAAGAAGGTGCGGGAATACATAGCCGACTGGATGCCGATGTCGCGGACCCGCTCGGCCCGGTCGGCGAACCGACGGGCCTCGATCTCGGGCTGGCCGAAGAGCTTCACCAGCAGCGCGCCGGCCACTCCGAACCGTTCGGTCATTGTCGCGTTCATCTTGGCGTCGAGGTTGTACGACTCTCGGGTGATCTCGGCCAGTCGCTTGCCGACCCGGCGAGCCGGGATGATGAACACCGGCAGCAGGATCAGCGACAGCACCGTGATCTGCCAGGACAGGATCATCATCGCACCGGCGGTGAGCACCAGTTGAATGACGTTGCTGACCACCCCGGAGAGGGTGGAGGTGAACGCCCGCTGAGCGCCGAGCACGTCGTTGTTGAGCCGGCTGACCAGGGCACCGGTCTGGGTACGGGTGAAGAACTGCAACGGCATCCGCTGCACGTGGTCGTAGACCCGGGTGCGGAGGTTGAGGATGATGCCCTCGCCGATGCGCGCGGAGTACCAGCGCTGGGCGAGGGAGAAGAGGGCGTCGGCGACAGCCAGCGCGGCGATCACCAGGGCGAGCTTGACCACGATGGAGCCGGCTTGCGGCCCCCGATCGGCGATGGCGTCGATCACCTCACCCGCCAGCAGCGGAGTCGCCACGCCGATCACTGCGGCAATCACCACTGTGACCAGGAAGATCACAATGTCGCGCCGGTACGGTTTGGCGAAGGCGATGATCCGCTTGGCGGTGCCGCGCTTGAGCTGGTGGCCGGAGACCTCGTCGCTGTTACGCATCGACCGGAGCATGCTCCACCCGGCCATGCCACCGCCGGACATCGGGTTGGACATCGCTCACCTCCGGGTTGCCGGGCAGACCGCATCCGTCAGGTCGATTCTCCCGACGAGTGTGACAACCTCAGTCGTAACCCGGATCTTCCCGTGCGGTCCTTACCTATTCTCCCCTGCCGGCGAGATCGCGCAGCCGACGGGTCTGTGCCTCCCGCTCGGCGCGCTGCTGGTCGGCGTGCGACCGCCCGGCCGCGCCGGCGAGCAACGCCTTGATCTCCACCACCGCGTCGCGGGGCCCGGAGAGCAGGCCGGCGGTCAGGTCCCGTACCGCGCCGTCCAGGTCAGCCGCCGGCACGACCAGGGTGGCCAGCCCGATCCGGTCCGCCTCGGCGGCGTCCATCCGGCGGCCGGTCGCACAGATCTCCAACGCCCGCGAATAGCCGACCAACTCGACGAGGCGTTTTGTGCCGGCCAGGTCGGGCACCAGACCGAGGGTCACCTCGGCCATCGACAGCTTCGCGTCCGCGGACAGCACCCGAAGGTCGCAGGCGAGCGCGAGCTGGAAGCCGGCGCCGATCGCATGGCCCTGCACGGCCGCGACGGAGACCAGATCCGGCCGGTGCAGCCAGGTGAAACCGGCCTGGAACTCCGCGATGCGCTCGGCGCACTCAGGCTCGGGCAACGTGGCCAACTCGGCGAACGACCCCGGGCCGGAGGCGCCCGCCACCGCGAGATCGAGGCCGGCCGAGAACGCCCGACCCTCACCGCGGACCACCACCACCCGCACGTCGCCGGGCAGGTCGCGGGAAAAGTCGCTCATCGCTCGCCACATCGCGGGCGTCTGAGCGTTGAGCACGTCGGGCCGGCACAACGTCACCGTGGCGACCGGCCCGTCGCAGGTCAGCCGAACCCCGGTCGCCTCGGCGGTCACCGGACGTCCCGGGGCGCGGCGCTGGTGAACGACGCTGAGGGGCGGGTCACGCCTTCTTGCGGCGCCGGGCACCACCGCGCTGACGCAGCTGCACCCCGGACTCGGTGAGCACTCGGTGGATGAACCCGTAGGAACGGCCGGTCGAGGCCGCCAACGCGCGGATGCTCTCCCCCGAGGTGTACCGCTTTACCAGGTCCTTGGCGAGCGTCTGACGCTCGGCTCCGACGATCCGGCGACCCTTCTCAGTGCTGGTGGCTGTGCCAGTGGCTGCCATGCTGTGTCCTCACGTCCCAGACTGTGCGGTTCGGATACGGTCCCACCTATTAGACCGCCTCGAACGATCATGCGCCAGATATCAACTCTTCGCCAACCGACACGCTATGCAATGTCAGCTTCCCGATAGAGTGATCCTGGCGATCCGGCCCGCCGCGGTGTCCGGGCGTACCACCGCTGGGAGCTGGTGGCTGCCGACGACCCGTAGCCTTCGATCGTGATCGACCTGTTGAGCGCCGCCAGCGCGGCGGCCGTGGTCTTCGCCGCCACCGACATCGACGACATCGTCCTCCTGACGCTGTTCTTCGTCGCGGCCCGCACCACCGGCCAACCGCGCACGTGGGAGATCGTCGCCGGGCAATACCTCGGCATCGGCGCGCTCGCGCTGGCCAGCGCGGTGATCGCGGGCGGCCTCCTGGTGGTGCCCGACCCGTGGACGGGGTTGCTCGGTCTGCTGCCGATCGCGCTCGGCGTACGCGCACTGCGAGGTTCGGCCGACGACGAGGCACCCGCGGTCGTCACCGGAGCGCTCGGCGTGGCCGGGGTGACGATCGCGAACGGCGCGGACAACGTCGCGGTCTACGTCCCCGTCTTCCGGGCCCTCGGTGTGGCCGACAGCGCGGTGTTCCTGCTGGTCTTCGTGCTGCTGATCGCGCTCTGGTGCGTGGCCGGAGCGTGGCTGGGCAGGCACCGGAGGGTGATCCGGCTGGTCGAACGCGCTGGCGCCTGGCTGGTGCCGACGATCTTCATCGCCATCGGGCTGGTCATCCTGGTCAGCTCCGGCGTGCTCGGCCGACTGGTCGACCTGCTCGGTTGAGAGGCCGACCAGCCGCCGTGCTGGATCAGGCCAGCTCGACCAGTTCGAGCAGGTCGTCGCTCCAGGCGTCCTCGTCGCCGTCGGGCAGCAGGATGGCCCGGTCCGGCTTGAGCGCCAGCACCGCGCCCGGGTCGTGCGTGACCAGCACGATCGCCCCCGGATAGTTGGCGATGGCGTCGAGCACCTGCTCGCGGCTGACCGGGTCGAGGTTGTTCGTCGGCTCGTCGAGCAACAGCACGTTGGCACCGGAGCAGACCAGGGTGGACAGCGCCAGCCGGGTCTTCTCGCCGCCGGAGAGCACCCCGGCCGGCTTGTTCACGTCGTCACCGGAGAAGAGGAACGCGCCGAGGATCTTGCGCAGGTCGGTGTCGGACTGCTCGACGGCGGCGGCCCGCATGTTCTCCAGCACCGTCCGCTCCACGTCCAGCGTCTCGTGCTCCTGGGCGTAGTAGCCCAGCCGCAGGCCGTGCCCCGCGTGCACCTCGCCGGTGTCCGGGGTGAGCAGCCCGCCGAGCATCCGCAGCAGGGTCGTCTTGCCGGCACCGTTGAGCCCGAGGATGGCCACCCGGGAGCCCCGGTCCACCGCCACGTTGACGTCGGTGAAGATCTCCAGCGAGCCGTACGACTTGGAGAGGCCGGTCGCGGTGAGCGGCGTCTTGCCGCACGGCGCGGGGTTGGGGAAGCGCACCTTGGCCACCCGGTCGGCGACCCGCACCTCCTCCAGGCCGGAGATCAGCTTCTCGGCACGGCGGGCCATGTTCTGCGCGGCCACGGTCTTGGTGGCCTTGGCCCGCATCTTGTCGGCCTGCGCCATCAGCGCGCCGGCCTTCTTCTCAGCGTTGGCCCGCTCCCGACGGCGACGCCGCTCGTCGGTCTCGCGCGCTTCCAGGTACGCCTTCCAGCCCAGGTTGTACACGTCGACCACGGACCGGGTGGCGTCGAGGAACCAGACCTTGTTGACCACCGACTCCAGCAGCGCGCCGTCGTGGGAGATCACGATGAGGCCGCCCTTGTGGTTGGCGAGGAAGCCGCGCAACCAGGTGATCGAGTCGGCGTCGAGGTGGTTGGTGGGCTCGTCGAGCAGCAGGATGCCGCCGCCGTTCTCGCCCGCGTCGCGGAACAGGATCCGCGCCAGCTCGATACGGCGGCGCTGACCGCCGGAGAGGGTGCCGATGGTCTGGGCGAGCGCCCGGTCCGGCAGGCCGAGGTTGGCGCAGATCCGGGCGGCCTCAGCCTCGGCCGCGTACCCGCCCAGGGCGGCGAACTGGTCCTCCAGTGCGCCGTAGCGACGGACCAGCTTCTCGCTGGCGTCCTCGGCGAGGCGTTCCTCGATCTCCTTCATCTGCGCCATCAGCACGTCCAGGCCACGGGCGGAGAGCACCCGGTCGCGGCCGGTCACCTCAAGATCGCCGGTACGCGGGTCCTGCGGGAGGTAGCCGATGGCGCTGCGCTGGTCGATCTGCCCGCCGTATGGCTGCCCCTCGCCGGCGAGCACCTTCAGGGTGGTGGTCTTGCCGGCGCCGTTGCGGCCGACCAGGCCGATCCGGTCACCGGGCTGCACGCGCAGGGTGGTGTCGGACAGCAGGATCCGGGAACCGGCACGCAGTTCCAGGCCGGTGGCAGTGATCATGTTTGCGGGCTCGCTCTCGGGGTTCGGAAGGCTGACTCGGGGCACGCGAAACGGCCGGCGGGCTCGAGGGGCCCGACGGCGCGGGGCGGTTCAGCCTTCGCAGCGCAGCACCCGACAAGTGTACCGGGCGGCGCCGCGCGGTCCGCTCGGATTACCAATCAAGATCATCGGGTACGGGAACGCCTGTCCGGACCCCATCCGGCACTCGATGGACGAAACGACACACAACAGACACTCACCGACATACGGCGATCGGGGTCAGCATGGAACTCAACGAGCGGGCCGAGCTCGACACCTCCCAGGCCAACGACCTGGGTCGGGGCGGCGGGTCGGGCGGCGGCGGCATCGGCATCCCCATCCCGGGCGGCGGCGGCCGGGGAGGCATCATCGGCATCGTGGTGGCCGTGCTGGTCGCCCTGCTCGGCGGAGGCTTCGGCCTCAACGCCATGACCAACGGCGACGAGGGCGGCCAGGCCGGGGGCGGCGATCTGGACCAGGCCTGCTCCACCGCCAACCCCGACCGGCTCGACGACGCGCGCTGCCGCAACCTGCTCTACGTCAACAGCATCCAGGCCTACTGGCAGAAGGCGTACCCGGAGGTGGGCAACGGCAACTACGAGCCGACCACCACCAACTTCTTCCAGGCCGCCGTGAACACCGGCTGCGGGCAGGCCGACTCGGGCGTCGGCCCGTTCTACTGCCCCGCCGACCGGAAGGTGTACATCGACCTGAGCTTCTACGACGAGCTGGCCACCCGGTTCGGCGCAAAGGGTGAGTTCGCCCAGCCGTACGTGCTCGCCCACGAGTACGGCCACCACATCCAGAACCTGCTCGGCACCAACGCCAAGGCCGGCCAGGGTGACCAGAGCGGCCCTCGTTCGGCGTCCGTGCGGCTGGAGTTGCAGGCCGACTGCTACGCCGGCGCCTGGGCCAAGCACGCCACCGAGAGCAAGGACAAGACCGGCCAGCAGCCGCTGTTCAAGTCGATCACCGAGACCGACATCGACCAGGCCGTCGACACCGCCGAGGCGATCGGTGACGACAGCATCCAGGAACGCTCCGGCGGGCGGGTCAACCCCGACCAGTTCACCCACGGCACGTCCGAGCAGCGCAAGCGCTGGTTCACCCAGGGTTACGACCGCGGCGACCCGAAGACCTGCGACACCTTCGGCACCGACCAGCTCTGACCTCGCCACCGGACCGTGGCGGGCCCCCTCGGCGGGCCCGCCACGATCGTTCGGAGCCATGACACCGCAGCATCAGCGGGCGTTCACGACGACTACCTACGTTCACCGGGTCCCTGCAACCCGCTGTGAAGAGGTAACGATGAAGACGACCACCAGGTGGACCCTGGCCGTCGGCGTGGCCCTGACCGCCATCCTCGGTGGCACCGCCACCGCCCAGGCCACCGGGCCGGCAACCGGGCACACCAGCGGCGGCCACTCCCGGGACACCGCGCTCGCGACCGCCTTCGGCGCCGTGGACCGCAACACCGCCTGGCAGCAGACCAGCAAGCTGAAGCTGAACTTCCCCACGTTCCACACCGAGGGCATCGCCTTCGCCGGTGACCGGATCTTCCTCTCCTCGGTCGAGATCATTGAACCGACCGTCAAATACCCCACCCCGCAGAACGGGTACGACCGCAGCCCCGGCAAGGGCATCGGCCACCTGTTCGTGATGGACCGCCAGGGCAACCTGCAGAAGGACCTCGTCCTCGGCGAGGGCGACATGTACCACCCCGGCGGCATCGACTTCGACGGAACGAACGTCTGGGTGCCGGTGGCGCAGTACCGCCCCGACAGCAGCACGATCGTCTACCGCGTCGACGCCTCCAACCTCCGGGTCCACCGGCAGTTCGAGGTCACCGACCACTTCGGCGGGGTGGTACTCGACAAGACCACCGGCCACCTCGTCGGCAACACCTGGGGATCGCGACGCTTCGCGGAGTGGAACGCATCGGGCAAACAGCTGCGTACCTGGGACAACGAGAACTTCTTCGTCGACTACCAGGACTGCCAGTACGTGCCGAACGGCAAGATGCTCTGCGGTGGCGTCACCAACCTGCCCCAGACCCCCACCGCCGGTGGCAGCACGGCCACGTACGAACTCGGTGGCCTGGCCCTGATCGACCTGCGCAGCCACAACGTGCTTCGTGAGGTGCCCTTCCAGCAGTGGTCCACCGCCGGGCACGTGGCCACCCGCAACCCGGTCAAGCTCGCCGCCGACGGCAACCGGCTCACCATGTGGGCCGCGCCGGACAACGGCGAGGAGGGCAACGGCACCGAGATTCTGACCTACCAGGCCACTGTCGCCCCGTAGCCCGCACCGCCCGTCGGCCACCCACCTGCCGTGCACGGGAGAGGATTGCCGACGGGCGGGCCCCGGTCAGGCGAGCCGCGAAACCTGGTAGTGCCCGATGAGCCAGTCGTCGTCGACCCGCCGCAGCAGTACGCCGAGGTTGACCGTCAGGGCCGGCCGGTCAGTGAAGCCGAACTCCACCTCCAGGTAGCCGAGGACCAGGTCGTCGGCGAGACGGCGGATCTCCCGAATGTCGTACGCGGCGGTCAGGCCGAGCGGCTGGGCGGCGTAGTAGGCGGCGACACCGGCCCGACCGACGGTGTACGGCTGCAACCCCTGAAAGATCGCATCGTCCGTGAAACAGGCGGCGACCCGATCGGGCTCGTGGGCGTCGACAGCCGACTTCCACAGGTCGAGGACCGTACGCAGAATCTGCGCTTCGGACATGACGGTCTCCCCGCTACGCGCATGCCGGCGACGTCGTCGCCCGATGTTCCGGACGGCACCGCCGTCACCAGGTCAACCAGAAACTCCACGCGTCCATCCTCCGGCCGCCAGCCGGGCGGCACGCCCGGGAACCCCCGTTTTGGGTGGCGGCCATCTCCCCGCCGACGCCGGGAACCGCCGAGCTCAGTCGGGGTCGCGTACCAGAATCCGAACCGCACGGGCCGCGCCCACCGCCGCGACCAGCACCGCGTGCCGCGGCTCCGGCACGTCGAGCAACCGCTCCGCCCGCAACGGCACGAGCGGCGCCAACCGCCGGTCGGCCAACACCCCGTCCACCGCCCGCCGGTCACCACCGCAGACCAGCGCGGCGAGCGCCGCCGCCTCCGGCAACAGCAGCCGTACGGCCAGGTCCGCCGCGTCACCCAGCGCAGCCTTCGCCTGGTTGTCGCGCCGACGGGCGAACCGGTGCTGCGACCATCCCCCCGCGGCGGTGCGCCCCTGCACATACCGGGTGTCCACCTTGGAGGCCACGAGTTCGGTGCCCTCGGCCACCCCGATCGCCACCGCGCCCTTACGGGCCAGCAGCAGACCGATCCGGCGGGGCGTGACGGCGGAGGCCACGAACCCGGCCACATCCACGCCGGCCGGCGCACCCGGTGGGGCGTACAGCTCGGCGGTCGCCCCGTCCGGGGCGGCGAGCAGCAGGCCGTACTCCCGTGCGCTGGTGGTGGGCGGGCCGTGCCGGTCGGCGAAGCCCTCGACCCAGCGGCCGACGCGGGCCGGATCGACCTCGACCCACCGGCCTCCGCCGGCTGCGGGTCGACTGGTCACCGCCCGACCGTACGGCACCGCGAGCCCGACCGGACCCCCGGGCCGCACGCGAGCCAGGCGGCCCGGCCCGGCGCGGGCCAGCGCGGCCCGGCCCGAGCCGCGC
>NZ_QGSZ01000398.1 GCF_003857055.1 Micromonospora inaquosa
GGTGGGGGTACCGGCGAGGGCGGCGGTCAGGTCGTCCTCGCTGCTGAGCGCGGCGAGGACCAGCTCGGCGGTCTCGGCCGGCAGGTCGTCGTCGGCGAGCCGCTCGAAAATCAGCTCGATCAGAGGTGTGGTGGGCGGCGAGGGCTGAGCCATGGTCGTCTCCAGGCGTGTGGTGTCCGCGGGCCGACGGGTCGTCGGCCCGCCCGGGTGAGCGGTGGATGGGCGTTACCGTGGTCGCGCGGTCAGAGCGTGACGTTCGTGTGCCAGTCGCGCAGGAACGCGTCGACCAGTGCGTGCGCCCGAGGACGCAGGTCGAAGGACTCCTCCCGCCGGCGGCGGGCCATGTGCGACAGGCCGTCGGCGGCCTCGTTCAGGGCGTGGCCGCTGTGCCCCTTGACGTGCTCGAACGTCAGGTCGGGACAGTGGGCCACCTGCTCGGCGAGCCGGATCAGTGTCGGTTTGTCCGACCAGCGGCGCTGCCGCAGGCTGTAGCCGGCAGGCATCGCGTCGGCCTCGCCGGCCTGCCAGCGGTGCAGGTACCGCACGGCCGTCAGGCTGTCCAGCAGCACGGTCAGGCCCGCTGGCACCTCGTCAAACGCGGTGAGCAGATAGTCGACCGCCCGGAGTTCGTCGACGAGCACCCGGGACCTGCCGGTCGGATCGAGCCGGCCGGTACCCCGCCCGAGCAGACCGTAGTGGCCGTCGCTGACCACGTACCCGATGCCGCCGGCGCGGCCCTTCCAGCTGGCGTCGGTCGCCGCCACCAGCGGACCGGACGCCTGCGCCCAGCGCAGTACCCGGTCGCGCCCGCGCTGCTGCTCCGGGCGCCGCGGCGCGTGCTCGGTGTGCTCGGCGGCGCGGCGCTCGGCGGTGTCGAGCAGCTTGCCTGCGGAGGCCAGCTCGTCGTAATGGGCGGCGGTGAGGGCGAGGTGGACGGCATCACCGATGCTCCGGCAGGCGTCGCAACCGGTGGTACGGGTGTAGGGACGAAGGATGAGGACGCGGTCGTGCAGGGGCGGGGGGAGCTGGGTCAGGGCGCGGAGGAACTCATCGGGGCGCACGACGTCTCCTGAGGTCTTGTGATGGGGACACGCTCATTGGGGTCTCACAGCTCCGACACGTCGGTCACGACGGCAGTCAGCTTGTCTCCGGAGCGCTTCGTGCTGGCCGTCTCCTCCTGCTGGACGGAGGCGGAGTCGCCGGTCACTTCGAAGGTGTTGATGATCGGGTCCTCGGCACCCTTGACCTCATACGTCACCTCGTAGGTGCTGGACGGGTCGAGGCCGTCGCCGACGTAGGTGACGTCGATCCGGTAGGTGATGTTGCAGCCAGCGCTGCCGAAACACTGCTTCCGCAGCGTCTTGACCTTGAGCTTGAAGTCGCCCTTCGCCGGCAGGTCGTAGACGGGTGCGGGCGGCGCCGTCGTCGCGGGCGCGGTAGTCGGTGCGGCGGCGCTGGTGGGGGCGGACGTGCCGGCCCGCGACTGGGAAGCAGCTGTGGGGGCAGGCTTCCCTTGATCGGGCGACTCCTCATCGTTCCTGGTGGCCAGCAGCGCGCCGCAGCCACCGAAGCAGAGCAGCAGCACCAGAACGGCAGCGCCGGCGATGACCCACCGGACCTGGGAGCGTTGGCGGGTGACGGGCTGCGGGCTCGTTGCGCCCGCAGTTTCGGGCTGAGCTGGGGCCTCGGCGGGCGGGTCCTGCTGGTGGTGAGGTTCGGTCATGGCTCTCTCCTCTGTTCAGCGGAAGCTGTGGAGCTGATGTCGTGAACGGATCAGGTGGACGGGATACCGATGACCTCGACCTCGACGCCCTCGTTGCGCAGGGATTTCATGGCCCGGTAGAGCGCGACCTGGGCGAAGGTGAAGAGCGAGTCCACGGTGAGCGGCTTGCCGGAGCCGAGGGCGATCGCGTAGATGACCTTGCGGGGCTGGAAGTTCAGGTCGATGACCCGCCCGGACCGCTGCCGCTTGACCATCTCGACCAGCGCGGTGCGGGCGTCAGCCTCGTACCGCAGCGCGTCGACCGACACCTCGCCCTGCGCGAAGAGGTGGCTCAAGGCAGAGCTGCCCTTGGCCCGCTTGACGTGGATCAGCTCGTTGTCGGGCCCGAGCAGGTCGCAGGCCTCAATGCCGCGGTGATGCTGGTCCGTCCGCAGCAGCTTCCGGTCCAGCAGGGTCAGACCGCGGACCTCCGCGGCGCGGATGTTGTACGCCTCCTCGTCCGTCAGGTCGGCGGTCCAGGCCGGGAGTGCGAAGCTGGCCGGGCCGGTCAGGATCTGCTCGATCTCGTCTCGGAGGAACGTCCGGTGCTGGTCGCCGATCTCGTACCAGCCGCCCTCGTGCAGCAGGAGTTGACTCTCACCGTGCGCGAGCTGCGCGGTGACCCACCGCGACACTGCCGTGGAGCCGATCTCCTCGTCGCCAGCCGCGTCCGCGTAGACGGTCACGCGCCCGTTGCAGAGCGACGCCCACCGCTCGCCGTCCGGCACACCCTCGGTCTGCGTGAGCACGTCCGCCAGCGTGAGCTCCGGCAGCCGCGCCGGGGCCAGGCCGGACTTCGGCACCCGAAGCTTGTACGACTGGATCCGCTCGATCTCGCCGAAGACCCGGCCCGGTACGGCCAGCCCGACCTCCACAGGATCCGGCAACCTGAGTAGCCGGTCCAGCTCCTCCTCCACCGTCGACAGCCGGGGATCCCGGGCCGGCACCGGTCGGATCTGGGTGATGAACTCCGAGTCAGCAAAGGGCGCTTCCTGCTTGCAGACCCGGTCGACCTCCCGCAGGTCGGCGAGCAGGCTCGAGGGTTCGACACCGAGATGGATGCGCAGGGTGTCGCTGCCCTCGACAGGGGTGGCCTTACCCGTGGACCGGCAGACGGTCAGGTTCCGGTTGAACGTCCGCCCGCAGACCTGGCCGACGATCTCGCCCCACTTGTCGATGCCGTACATCCGGATGTGCTGACCACCCGGGACCATGTTGCGGTCGACCCGGCCGGTGGTGCCGAACACGCGCCGACGCACCTGCTTGATCTCGTCGGGGGCCAGCGAGCGTACCGCGAAGCCGATCCCGAAGCCGGAGTTGGCCAGGTCCAGATCGACCATGTGACGGCCGACGGTGCCGTAGGCGAGCGCGTAGACGTGGTCGTCGACCGCGACAAGCAGGGCGGCACCGCCACTGCTGAACCCCAGGTCGATCGCCTCCCCGGTCACCGAGGCCAGCACATCGCACCAGTCGGCGCGCGAACGCGGCACCGTCCCGTGCACCAGCAGCGCCGGCGCACCGGCCACCCGGCGATCCTCGACCAGGAAGTCGTGCTGTCGCACGTAGCGGTGGTTCACCGCGTCGTGCAGGCCCTCGACAGTCGGCGCCACCCGCTCAAGCTGGTAGACCGACGTCAGATAGGTGCCCTCCGGCCGCTCGGGCAGGTCGAGGTCGAAGAGGGTGGGTGCGTCGTAGGGCGGACGGGTGACGTCCTTGCGGACGACACGGCGGTTGGTCGGTCTGGTCGTGGTCGGCTGGCTCGCACGGCGCACGTCGATCTCCTCGCGTTGAGAATCGGGGTGGCGGTGGTGCGGGGGAGGGTGCGTCG
>NZ_QGSZ01000036.1 GCF_003857055.1 Micromonospora inaquosa
CCGGGGTTGGCTGCGGTGCGGCGGGCGCGGGGCGGGGCTCGGGCCGTGAGCAGCCGCCGAGCAACGCGGCGAGCGCGAGCATGACACCGATGCGATAACCCACCGGTCCTGTCTATCAGCCCAGCTAGGGCAGCTATCCCCGGATCCACTCGGCCTACTGAAAGTCGGGCTGTCCCCGACCGCAGGACACCGCGAATCCACGAAAGTCGAGTCGATCGAGAGCTATTTGTCGAAGCAATCAACGAAAGTAGTCGAAAAAGCTCCGGAAGTTTTCCGTAACTCCGACCAAGCTTCCGCCGACCTGGCATGTCGTCAACCCCCGTCGGTGAGGCAAGATGACGCGAGGAACGGTGCACGCCGTTCCGGGACACACGGTGGCGCGGCTTGCGGTCGTTCCTCCGGCTCGGTGAAGGAGACGCGGGTGGGCGCGGACGACGGACGCAGGGTGACCATCACCGCGATCGCACGGGAGGCCGGGGTGTCGGTGCCGACCGTGTCACGGGTGCTCAACGGTCGCTCCGATGTGGCCCCGGACACTCGCGAGCGGGTCGAGGAGTTGTTGCGCCACCACGGCTACCGGCGTCGCACCAGCCGCAGCGTTCGCCGCGCCGGCCTCGTCGACCTGGTCTTCAACGACCTGGACAGCCCCTGGGCCGTGGAGATCATCCGCGGCGTGGAGGACGTCGGGCACGGCGTGGGTGTCGGCACTGTGGTCTCCGCGATCCACCGGCAGCCCACCGCGGCCCGGCAGTGGTTGCAGAACCTGCGCACCCGGGCCACCGACGGCGTCATCTTCGTGACCTCGCACCTGAGCCCGCCGCTGCACGCGCAGCTGCGGCGACTCAACGTGCCGGTGGTGGTCGTCGACCCGGCCGGGGTGCCGGCCATGGACGTCCCGACGATCGGGGCGACCAACTGGGCCGGCGGGCTCGCCGCGACCGAACACCTGCTCGCCATCGGGCACCGACGCATCGGTTTCGTGGCCGGGCCGACGCATCTGCTGTGCAGTCGGGCACGACTCGACGGTTACCGGGCCGGGCTGGAGGCCGCCGGAGTGCCGGTGGACGACGCGCTGATCTACCCGGGCGACTTCTACCACGCCTCCGGGTTCGCTGGCGGAACCGCGCTGCTCGACCTCGCCGACCCGCCGACCGGCATCTTCGCCGCCAGCGACCAGATGGCCTTCGGGGTCTACGAGGCCATCCGCCGCCGCGGGCTCCGCGTTCCGGACGACGTGAGCGTCGTGGGGTTCGACGACCTGCCGGAAGCCCGCTGGGCCTCCCCGCCGCTGACCACCGTTCGCCAGCCGTTGGTCGAGATGGGACGGTTGGCAGCCCGGACGGTGCTCCGCCTGTCTCAGGGCGAGGGCATCGACTCACCCCGGGTGGAACTCGCCACCGAGTTGGTCGTTCGCGACAGCACCGTCGCCCCGCCGACCGGGTCGTCCGCCTCGGCGTGACGGCCGGAACTACGTCGGAAACCGGTTGGACCGGTTCCGGTCGGTTCCCGGAAATTCCGGCCAGGCCGGGGTCGACCGAGCGTCATCCACGGCGGGCGCGGTGAGCGACCGACGGTCACCCACCGCGCCGTACGGTCAGTGGTGGTGGTGCCAGCGGACGGCCTTGCGGATGGTCACCGGCAGTGCCGGCGCGCCGTCGACCGGTGCCGGGTCCTCGGCGGTCGGCGCCACTCCCCCTGCGGCGATCCGGTCCAGGGTGGCCAGGCCGGCCGCGTCCACCTCGCCGAAGATCGTGTAATTGGGGCGCAGCGCGGAGTTGGCGTAGACCAGGAAGAACTGGCTGCCGTTGGTGTCCGGCCCGGCGTTGGCCATCGCCAGGACGCCCCGGGCGTACACCCGGCGTTCCCCGGTCGGGTCGGTGGGCGCGGGCGGCAGGTCGGTCGGCAGTTCGTCGCGGTACCGGTAGCCCGGGCCGCCCGCACCGGTTCCGGACGGGTCACCGCACTGCAACACGCTCAACGTGGGGTACGCGGTCAGCCGGTGGCACAGGGTGCGGTCGTAGAAACGCTTGCCGACCAGGTGCAGGAAGCTCTGCACCGTGCACGGCGCGGCGGCCCGGTCCAGGGTCAACCCGATCGGCCCGTGGTTGGTCGCCAGAGTCACCCGGACGCTGCCCCGGGACGGGGTGCGGCGGGGGTCCGGCGGCAACGGCACCGGCCGGGCCGCGGGTTCGTCCGGGGTCTCGGCGTACGCGCACGGGCCGTGGGTGGTGCGCGGCGGTCGGGTGGCGGTGTCGGCGGCGGTGGGCGGCGCGGCGGACACGCGCACCGCGTCGGCCGACGGGCCCGGCGCGGCGAGGGCGGTGGCGGACGCACCGACGACCAGCGCCCCGGCGAGCACGGTCACCCCCGCGAGGCGGGTCAGGGCGCGCACCGGCCGGCGGGGTGCCGCCACTGCGGGGCGCGGTTCGGGTTCACTCGGCACAGGGATCCTCCTGGACTGGTGGTGCCAGAAAGACCGGAGTCTATGGAGGGCAGCGCCCGATGTCGATCCGTCAGGGCAGACGACGGCGACGCCGCCACAGCAGACCGCCCAACAACGCCACCACCGTCGCGCCGCTCACCGCGGTCACCGACCAGAGCCACCCCGAGCCGGTACGCGCCGGTGCGCTGGCCGCCGCCGGCCGGGGCGCGCCGGCTGCCGCCAGCGCGGACGGCGCCGCCGACGGGGTGGCGGTCAGCTCGCCGGGCTCGACCAACCGACCCACGGCCGCGTCCCGGGGCAGCGTCAAGCCCCAGTCCAGGAGGGCAGCGCCCTGCTCCCAGCCGCGTACCGGCGCCGATTCGGCGCCCAACAGGGTGACCACCAGCCGCCGCCCACCGCGTTCCGCCGCCCCCACGTAGGTGTGTCGGGCCAGGTCGGTGAAGCCGGTCTTGCCGCCGAGCGCCCCCGGGTACCGGTAGATGAGCTGGTTCTCGTTCTGGATCTCGAAGCCCTTGGTGCGTTGCGCCGGCTGGGCCGGAATCGCTGTCTGCTCGGTCAGCGCGTACCGGCGGAAGGTCGGTTGGGCGAAGCAGGCCCGGGCGATCAACGCCAGGTCGTACGCGCTGGTGAACTGACCCTTGCCGTCCAGCCCGGACGGGGTGACCGCGTGCGTCTGCAGCGCGCCGAGGTGGTGCGCCTGCTCGTTCATGGCGCGTACGCCGGCGGCGCTGTCCGTCCCGCTGCCCAGTCGGGCCAGCGCGTTGGCGGCCTCGTTGCCGGAGTTCAGCAGCAACCCGAGCCAGATGGTCTCGATGGTGTACCGGCCGCCCGCGACCAGCCCCACGGCCGAGGAGCCGGGCTCGATGTCCATGTCCGCCTCGGTGACGGTGACCGTCTGCTTCGGGTCGAGCTTGGGCAACATCGTGGCCGCCAACAGGAGCTTCTGCACGCTCGCCGGGGTGCCGTACTCGTGCGGGCCGCAGCCACCGAGCACCTGGCCGCTGTCCAGGTCGGCGACCAGCCACGACGTGGCGGTGACCTTCGGCGGCGCGGCGACGCCGGCCGGCACGACCAGACCGGCAGTGT
>NZ_QGSZ01000044.1 GCF_003857055.1 Micromonospora inaquosa
CCACAGCACCAGGCCGGCGAGGAGCATCGCCACGCCCAGACCGACCATGCCCAACCCCACCGTCGTACGTGCGCCGCCGTCCAGGTGGCCCGCCACGATCCACCCACCGTCGATCCCGAACGCCAACGGCATCAACCCCTGCGGGATCACCGGGATCCATCCCACCGTGAGCAACCCCAACGCCCACGCGGTCGCCTTGTTCTCCCGATACCACTGCGCGTCCCAGGTCAGCGGGAGCACCGTCTCCGGGGGGCGGCTGCGCTGGCCCGCCGCGGCGAGCACCTCGAGCCCACGCCGGGCGAGGCGTTCGTCGGCCAGCCACAGGCCACCCCACCAGGCCGCGGCACCGCACAGCAGCCCAATCAGCGGCAGCAACGGTGCCACCTCCGACGGGCCCCAGACCACCAGCGCGAGCACCGGTGCCGCAGCGAGCAACCCCGCCGCGGTGGCGACCAGCACGCTGACGATGTCGGTCGGGTTGTCGGCAGCGGTGGGATGCCGTGGGTCGGCCACCGGGCGCACCCGCAGCAGCGACACCCACACCGGCACCGTGGCACCCGCACCGAGCAGAGCCGGCAGGGTGCAGAGCGCGGTCAGCGCATCGACGTCGGGGGCGACGAGGATGCCGGCGACGCTGAGCAGCACCCCGATCGGAGTGACCAGAACCAGCCAGGCCAACGCCCGGCCCCGGATCTCGGCCCGTTCACCGCCCGGCGTGGTGAACGGCAGCCACAACGCGGTGCCGTCCAGCCCGACCAGCCCGGCCGACATCGCCGCCGCGCCGAGCACGGCGAGCGGTCCGGCCCACGGCAGCAGCAGATCCACGCCGGACAACAGCGGCAGTCCGGCGAGCAGCGCGCCGTACACGACCGCGAACGCCAGATACTGCAACCGCAGCGGGTGCCGCCTCCAGGCTCGCAGTTCGCGGCCGACGACCGCCCGCGTCGCGGCCGGCACCCACCCCAGCCACTCGCGCTCCGCCGTGGCCGGCGCCGCCGCCGTGGTCCGGCGCGGCCGGAACGGCACGCCGGCGGCGAGCACCCTTCGGACAAGCATCAGGTACGCGGCGGCGCAGAGCGCCACGATGCCGACCAGGGCCGCCATCACGCCCGCCCCTCGCCCGGTTGTCCCGGTCACGGCGGTGAGCGGCCAACCGCTCGGCACGTACGCCATCGCCCGGACCACCTCCGCCGGCGCTGCCACGAGCAGGACCGACACCCAGGGGAAGACCGCCCAGAGCGACCCGGCGACCCCCATCGCCGTACCGGTGAAGATGCCGGTGAGCAGCGCGCCGGCCGGGCCGCCGGCGTGGCCGACGACCTCCAGCGCGATGGCCGAACCGATCAGCCCGAGCAGCCAGAGCAGCACCGCGCCGCAGGCGGTGACGAGGACCGCGACGGTGCCGTGCCGGGCCGCGTGCACCGGCAACGCGGCGAGCGCCACCAGTGAGACGGCCGGACCGATGCCGATCGCCGACGCGCCGAGCAGACCGATCGCGGCCGGGACGGCACCGATCGGCTCCAGCCGCAGGTGGACCGGCCGGACCCGGCCGCGCCCACCGCCGAGCAGCAGCGGCAACACGATCCAGCCGAGAACCCACGCCCCGGCGAGCAGGCCGAGGGTGTGCTGGTCGCCCCGGAGCGCGTACCGGATCAGCCAGGCCGCGGCGAGCAGGCCGACCAGGCCGGCCACCGTGGGCCCGGGATGCTCGCGCAGCGAACGACGCAGCATTGTCGTACGCATCCGGGCCGGCACCGTGATCGCGCCGAGGGTGGGACGTTTCGCGCTCATCGTGCCTCGGTCAGCCAGTCCAGACCGGCGCTGCCGGAGGCTTCGGCGCCGACCAACTCGACGAACCGGTCCTCCAGGCTGCCGCCGGCGGCGACCTCGGTGACCGGCCCGGCGGCGACCACCCGACCCTGATGGATCACGGTGACCTCGTCGCACATCTGCTCGACGAGCAGCATCGAGTGGGTGGAGAGCACACAGGTGCCGCCGCCGGCCACGAACCGGCGCAGCACCCGGCGGATGGTGGCCGCGGAGACCGGGTCGACCGCCTCGAACGGTTCGTCGAGCACGAGCAGCCGGGGCGCGTGCAGCAGCGCCTGGGCGAGGCCCAGCTTCTTGCGGGTGCCGGTGGAGCAGTCGGCCAGCGGCGTGCCGGCGCCCTTGGCCAGGCCGAGCACGTCGATCAGTTCGGCGGCACGGTCGGTGGCCGCGGCCCGGGGCAGCCCGCGCAGGCCGGCGCTGTAGCGCAGCAGCTCGGCGCCGGTGAGACGTTCCGGGAAGTCAAGGCCGTCGGGCAGTACGCCGGTCAGCGCGCGGGTCACGCCGCGGTCGCGTAACGCGTCGTGGCCGAGGATCCGGATCTGCCCGGAGTCCGGGGTGATCAGGCCGACGGCCATTCCGATGGTGGTGGACTTACCGGCGCCGTTGGGCCCGACGATGCCGTGGAACGTGCCGGAGTGGACGGTCAGATCGATGCCGTCCACCGCGCGGTGTGCCGCGAAGGTCTTGACCAGGCCGCGGATCTCGAGTGCCGGGGGGATCACGCGCCGAGCATAGGTGACCTTGCACGACGGCGTGACCCGTCAGACCGAGTCGACTGTGGACAATGCAGCTCAGCTGATGTGCACCAGCCGGAATCGTTCGGTCACCACCAGGGTGTCGTCGGGGCCGTCGTCGACATGCTCACCGCGACATGGCACGGTCTCGTCATGGCAACCTATGACGTCGCCCTCGTACTGCTCGTCGATCCGTCGGGCGCGGTGCTGCTACAGCACCGCGACGAGGACGCGGTCGTCTCGCCGGGCCAGTGGAGTCTGCCGGGTGGCCATGTCGAGCCCGGCGAGTCGCCGCAGGAGGCGGCCCGCCGCGAGCTGCTGGAGGAGACGGGTCTGACCGTGGGTGAGCTGCACCCGCTGTGGAGTGGTCCGCGTCCGTACGAAGCGGGCTTTCCGCACACCGTGACCGTCCACGTGTTCCGTGGCACCACCACGGCTCGGCAGGAGGACGTGGTCCTCGGCGAGGGGCAGTCCATGGTGTTCGTTCCCCGGGGCGAGGTGCTCGATCGTGAGTTGGCGGTCAGCGCCGCGCTGGTCCTGCGCATGATCTGGCCCGGCTACGGGATGGCGACGGCCTGCCTGTCGCGGGACACGCAGTAGACGTCACCGGAGTTGGCGGCGTGCGGCAGTTCGTGCAGATGCGTCGCCAGGTCGGCGGCGGATATCCAGCGGTGGAAGGTCATCGACTTGTCGTCGCCCACCGCGACGTCGAAGCCGTCGAAGCCGAGCGCGGTCAGCCGGTCGAGACACCGGTAGGCGACCGCACGCGCGATGGTGGTGAACTCGAACGAGAGCGCGGGCAGTGGGCGGCTCAGGCCGGCCAGCACCTCGTCCTCGAAACCCTCAACGTCGATCTTGGCGAAGGCCGGCACGCCGTACGTCTCGATCAGCGCGTCGACGGTGACCACCGGGACCTCGATGTCGGCGTCCCACACCTCGCCCTCCCAC
>NZ_QGSZ01000035.1 GCF_003857055.1 Micromonospora inaquosa
GGCAGGTCAGTCAGATCGAGGGCGATCCGGACAGCCCGATCTCGCGGGGTCGGCTCTGTCCGAAGGGTTCGGCGAGTAAGAGCCTGGTGACGAGCCCGTTGCGGCAGACGACGGTCCGCTACCGCCGCCCGTACAGCACCGAGTGGGAGGACCTGGACCTCGACACCGCGATGAACATGATCGCCGATCGGGTCCTGGCCGCCCGGGACGAAACCTGGGAGGACGTCGACGCCGAGGGCCGACCGCTCAACCGGACGCTGGGCATCTCCAGCCTGGGTGGGGCGACGCTGGACAACGAGGAGAACTACCTCATCAAGAAGTTGTTCACCGCGGCGGGCGCGTTGCAGATCGAGAACCAGGCGCGTATTTGACACTCCTCCACCGTCCCCGGTCTGGGGACCAGCTTCGGTCGTGGCGGCGCCACCCAGTACCAGCAGGACCTGTCGAACTCCGACGTCATCGTCATCCAGGGTTCGAACATGGCCGAGGCACACCCGGTGGGTTTCCAGTGGGTGATGGAGGCCAAGCGTCGGGGCGCGAAGATCTTCCACATCGACCCGCGGTTCACCCGAACCAGCGCGCTGGCTGACTCGTACCTGCCGATCCGGGCGGGCACCGACATCGCGCTGCTCGGCGGGGTGATCCGCTACATCCTCGAGAACGAGCTGGACTTCCGGGAGTACGTGGTCGCGTACACCAACGCGGCGACGATCGTCACTGAAGAGTTCAGCGACACCGAGGACATGCACGGGCTCTTCTCCGGCTTCAACGACGACAACGCCACCTACGACCAGGCCAGCTGGCGCTACGAAGGCCACTCGCAGAACCAGACGACTCGTGACAGCGAGACGCAGCGGGAGACCGCGGCCGGGTTGGAGAACGAGTCACACGGCGCACCCGTCGGCGGCGAGACCGAACGTGACGAGACGTTGCAGCATCCGCGTTGCGTCTATCAGATCCTCAAGCGGCACTTCGCCCGTTACACGCCGGAGATGGTGGAGCGGGTCTGCGGCGTCCCGCAGGAGAAGTTCCTGGAGTTGGCGCGGGCGTGGACGGAGAACTCGGGTCGGGACCGCACGGGCATGCTCGTCTACTCGGTGGGTTGGACGCAGCACAGTGTTGGGGTGCAGTACAT
The DNA here is from genome assembly GCF_003857055.1 of Micromonospora inaquosa. Lineage (GTDB taxonomy): Bacteria > Actinomycetota > Actinomycetes > Mycobacteriales > Micromonosporaceae > Micromonospora > Micromonospora inaquosa. The sequence continues at coordinate 1,136 of NZ_QGSZ01000035.1, forward strand.
CCGTACCGGTGCGATCATTCAGTTGTTGTTGGGCAACATGGGTCGTCCGGGTGGTGGGGTGATGGCCCTGCGGGGGCATGCCAGCATCCAGGGGTCGACTGACATTCCGACGTTGTTCAATTTGTTGCCGGGCTATCTGCCGATGCCGCACCACGCGGAGCACCCGACCCTGGACGAGTGGGTGGACAGCATCCGCCACCCCGGGCAGAAGGGCTTCTGGGGCAACGCCCGCACCTACGGCGTCAACCTGCTCAAGGCGTACTGGGGGGACGCGGCCACCGCCGACAACGACTACTGCTACGGCTACATGCCGCGGATGACCGGCGACCACGGCACCTACCAGCAGGTGCTCGACATGATCGACGGAAAGATCAAGGGCTATTTCCTGCTCGGGCAGAACCCGGCGGTGGGCTCGGCGCACGGCCGCGCGCAGCGGCTCGGCATGGCCAACCTCGACTGGCTCGTGGTCCGGGACCTGTTCATGATCGAGAGCGCGACGTTCTGGGAGCACGCGCCGGAGATCGCGACCGGGGAGATCGTGCCGGAGGAGTGCCGTACCGAGGTGTTCTTCCTGCCCGCCGCGTCGCATGTGGAGAAGGAGGGCACCTTCACCCAGACGCAGCGCCTGTTGCAGTGGCGGGAGAAGGCCGTCGAGCCGCCAGGTGACGCCCGCTCCGAGCTGTGGTTCTTCTATCACCTCGGGCGCATCATCAGGGAACGCTTGGCGACGTCGAGCAGGCCGCGCGACCGGGCGCTGCTCGACCTCACCTGGGACTACCCCACGCACGGTCCGCACGCGGAGCCGAGCGCCGAGGCGGTGCTGCGGGAGATCAACGGGTACGACGTGGCGACCGGCCGGCCACTGGCGTCGTTCACCGAGATGAAGGACGACGGCTCCACCGTCGGCGGTTGCTGGATCTACACCGGGGTGTACGCCGACGGCGTCAACCAGGCGGCCCGGCGCAAACCCGGCGCGGAGCAGTCCCTGGCGGCCCTCGAGTGGGGGTGGGCGTGGCCGGCGAACCGGCGCATCCTCTACAACCGTGCCTCCGCGGACCCGGACGGTAATCCGTGGAGTGAGCGCAAACGCTACGTGTGGTGGGACGCGGAGAAGTCCGAGTGGACCGGCTACGACGTGCCGGACTTCGAGAAGACCAAGCCGCCGTCCTACCGACCGGAGCACGATGCCTCGGGCGTGGCGGGCATCGCCGGCGACGACCCGTTCATCCTCCAGGGTGACGGCAAGGGCTGGCTGTACGCGCCCACCGGCGTGCTCGACGGGCCCCTGCCCACCCACTACGAGCCGGTCGAGTCGCCGGTGCGTAACCCGCTCTACCGGCAGCAGGCCAACCCGACCCGCAAGGTCTACACGCACCCGATCAACACGTTGAACCCGAGCCCGCCGCAGGAGCACAGCGAGGTGTTCCCGTACGTGTTCACGGTCAGCCGGCTCACCGAGCACCACACCGCCGGCGCGATGAGCCGCAACGTGTCGCCCCTGGCCGAGTTGCAGCCCGAGATGTTCGTCGAGGTGTCCCCGGAGTTGGCGGCAGTGCGAGGGTTGAGTCACCTGGGCTGGGCCCACCTGGTGACCAGCCGCGCGGCCGTCGAGGCGAAGGTGCTGGTGACCGACCGCGTCACGCCACTGCGGGTGGATGGCCGGATCATCCACCAGGTGTGGTTGCCGTACCACTTCGGCTACGAGGGTCTGGTCACCGGGGACTCGGCGAACGACCTGTTCGGCATCACGCTCGACCCCAACGTCCTGATCCAGGAGAGCAAGGTCGGCACCTGCGACGTCCGGCCCGGACGACGCCCCACCGGACGGGATCTGTTGGACCTCGTCGTGGACTACCGGCGACGGTCGGGGAACCTCGTGCACCGTTACCCGCCGATGGTCACGACCGACGTCGCCGACAGCAGCAGCGACCAGGAGGCCTGACCGATGCCCCACGCCAACGCCCTGTACGGTCCGTTGGACCCCGCACCGGACGCCGGCTACGAGAACGCGCCGCCGCGGATGGGATTCTTCACCGACACCAGCGTCTGCATCGGTTGCAAGGCCTGCGAGGTGGCCTGCAAGGAGTGGAACGGTGTTCCCGAGAGCGGGCTCGACCTGCTGGGCATGTCGTACGACAACACCGGGGCCCTGACCGCGAACTCGTGGCGACACGTCGCGTTCGTGGAGCAGCCCCGCTCGGCCGGCTGGGCGACTCCGGCATTCGAGCAGCAACCGGACGGGCGATCGGTCAGCCCACTCACGGCGGCCGTCGGCGCACGTACCGACACCGACACCGGAACGGATCCGGGCC
>NZ_QGSZ01000086.1 GCF_003857055.1 Micromonospora inaquosa
CCCTCTGTCCCCGGCCAGTGAGGTTGGTCCGTCATGTCTTCCCACCGCGAGGCCCCCGAGATAGCCAAGGACCCGGTAGCTGACAGCTCCGACCTGTACGCGTTCGTCAGCCCCGACAAACGCGACACCGTCACGTTGGTCGCCAACTATGTGCCGTTGCAGCTCCCCTCCGGGGGCCCGAACTTCTTCGAGTTCGGCGACGACGTGCGGTACGAGATCCATATCGACAACGACGGCGACGGCCGTCCGGATGTCACCTACCGGTTCGAATTCACCACCGAGATCACCAATCCGAACAGCTTTCTCTACAACACCGGTCCGATCGACTCGCTGGACAGCGAGAACTGGAACCGGCGGCAGTTCTACAGCCTGACCCGGGTCGCCGACGGTCGCGAGCACCGGCTGGCGCACAAGCTGCCCTGCCCGCCGTGCAACGTCGGCCCGCTCTCCACCCCGAAGTACGCCGACCTGGTGCGGCAGGCCACCTACTCGCTCTCCACGGGGGAGCGGGTCTTCGCCGGGCAGCGCGCCGACGGGTTCTTCGTCGACCTCGGGGCGATTTTCGACCTCGGCACGCTGCGGCCGTTCCAGCAGCTGCACGTCGCCGGGAAGAAGATCTTCAAGGCCGAGGGAGAGCCGGTCAACGCCACCGACCGGATGAACGTGCACAGCATCGCGGTGCAGGTGCCGCTGGAGCGGGTGCGTCGGCGCGCCAACCGGTACGGGCCCGGCGACCGGTCCTCGGTGATCGGGGTGTGGACGTCGGCGTCGCGCCGGCAGGTGCGGGTGCTCGGCGACCGGGGTGGGGCGGACACCGCCACCGGCCCGTTCACCCAGGTCTCGCGGCTGGGCAATCCGCTGTTCAACGAGGTCATCGTGCCCATGTCCAAGAAGGACCTGTGGAACTCGCTGCCGCCGTCGGAGGACAAGCGGTTCGCCCAGTTCGTCGAGCAGCCGGAGTTGGCCGCGTTGCTGCCGGCGCTCTACCCGGACGTCTTCCCCAACCTGGACAGGCTCACCAAGGCGAAGAAGGCCCGAGCCGACCTGGTGGCGATCCTGCTCACCGGCGTGCCGGCCGGGCTGATCGACGGCTTCACCAACGCCACCGGCGAGGTGCAGGCCGACATGCTGCGACTGAACACCGCGATCCCGCCGGCCAAGCGTCCGGACCGGTTCGGGGTGCTCGGTGGCGACCTGGCCGGGTTCCCGAACGGGCGGCGGGTCGGTGACGACGTGGTCAGCATCGCGCTGCGGGCGATCGCCGGGGTCACCGTCCCGCTGGTGGACAAGACGTTCCGACCGGACGCGGCGGCCGCCGCGGTCACCCCGGGGCTGAGCGCCGCCGACGTGACCGCGCCGTTCCTCGCAAACTTCCCCTACCTGGGTACGCCGTACGACGGGTTCAACAATCCGTCGGCGGCGTCCTGAGCGCGCGGGGAGGGAGCCGGATGCACCAGCACGCCTATGGGCCGTCCGAGACCGGGAGTGTCGTCCTCGATCTGGGCGGCGACACCGGTGCCCTGATCGTCTACACGGGTCGGGATCTGCACGGCCGGGAAATCGAGATCAGTCGCGACGACGACCGGCGGGTCCACTCGGCGGTGCGCGAGCGTCGGGTGCGGGACGGTTCTTTCCACAGTGCGGTCTATCCCGACCTGCCGAGCGGGATCTATACCGTCTGGTGGGACGATCGTACGCCGGCCGGCACGATTTCCGTCCATGGTGGAGCGATCGCCGAGTTCGCCTGGCCGAGCAGCGGTTTTGGGGCTTCTGACTGACCTCCGCGCACCGTCTTTACCGTCGCGCCCCGTCCACAATGTGGACGGGGCGCGAGTGCTGTCCGCGGCTCGACGGGCGGTCTGCGCCGCGCCGCGTTAACCTGTCTCCCACCAAGATCAGCTTGGCGGTGGAGGTCTCTGGTGCCTTCCGGTCGGCGACTCGTCGGGGAAGCGCCACGGGAGAAAAGTCGGGCAACTCGCCGGAGAGGGCGTTACTCGGCCGGGGTCTGAATCGATAGGGCAGGTTGCGAGGCTGGACGGCCCGAGTGGCCGGCCGGGGGTGTCGGGAGGGCGACTCCATTATCAAGTTTGGCTTGACGGCGCACGCATTACACGCGTGTAATTTGAATGGGGTTGTTCGCACGGAACGCAACAAAACGGGACCGGACGGACAAGCACGCCTTTCGCGTGGGGGGTTGCAGCGGCGATGACGCCGGTGCGCGACAAGGAGGCATTTGATGGACGGCCAGCTTGAGGTGGCCGACCTGCTCGGAAACGCGCCGGAGTGGCAGGAGCGGGCCTTGTGCTCGCAGACCGACCCCGAGGCGTTCTTTCCCGAGAAGGGCGGCTCGACCCGCGAGGCGAAGCGGATCTGTTCGCGTTGCGAGGTCAAGACCGAGTGCCTCGAATACGCTCTGGGTCACGACGAGCGGTTCGGCATCTGGGGTGGTCTCTCCGAGCGGGAGCGGCGCAAGTTGAAGCGGCGGGCCGCCTGAGCGGTGCGAGGTCGAGGCGGTGGGGGCCGCCCGACTCTCCGCTCGGAGTTTGGCTCAGGCGAGCTCGTCCGGGTCTACCCCGAGAAGGTTCGCCACCTGTTCGATGATCACGTCATGGACGAGATCGGCGAGGTCCTCACGGTCCATCGCCCGGAACTCCAGGGGCCGTCGGTACAGCACGATCCGCGGCGGCATCTCCTGCCGGCCCGGGCGGCCGGGCAGCAGCCGGGCCAGCGGGACCTCGCCGTCCTCCAGCACATCCGAGTCGTAGACGTTCAGATCCGGCGGGACGTCCTCGACCGCGAACTCGACACCCGCCAACTCCTTGGCGAACCGACGCTCCAACGTCTCGACGGTGTCCAGGACCAGGTCGTCGAAGACCTCAGCCTTGGTCCGCGCCAGCGGCACGGTGGCCGGCACCAGCCGCCCGCGCAGGCCACGCCCGTGCCGGTCCCGATGCGCACGCCGACCGGAGCCGGGGCGGCGGTGTTCCGGGCTCGTCATGAGGCAAAGGGTAGCGCCCGCGTCGGGCTGGCCAACGGCAGCGCCGCTCCTGTGGCGCGGCGCGCCCACGACGGTCAACTGTGATCACCACGACGGGCGTGTCGCAACGCGAACCGATGCGCTGGACCCGGTAATGGAGATACCCTGCCGCACGTGAGGTCACCACGGCGCTGCTCCCGTAACGGCTGCCCCCGGCAAGCGGTCGCCACATTGACCTATGTCTACAACGAGTCGACAGCGGTGGTGGGGCCGCTGGCGGCGTTCGCCGAGCCACACACGTACGACCTGTGTGAGCCGCACGCCCGCAGCCTCACCGCCCCGCGAGGCTGGGACGTCGTCCGGCACGAAGGCGAGTTCGAGCCGCCGCCGCCCACCACGGACGACCTGGTCGCGTTGGCCGAAGCGGAGCTGCACCCGCGTACCCCGGACCGGATC
>NZ_QGSZ01000070.1 GCF_003857055.1 Micromonospora inaquosa
TTACTACGCGTCTCGTGGGCTCGGAGATGTGTATAAGAGCCAGGCGCAGCGGCCGCCCCACCTCGTGCAGATGACCAAGTGCCTGCCGGTACGACTCGACCAGCCCGGTCTCGGCGTACGGGATGCCCTGCTCGACGCAGTAGGCACGGACGATCGGCTGGGCCCGGCGCAGGTTGGCGCGCGGCATGTTCGGGAACAGGTGGTGCTCGATCTGGTAGTTGAGACCGCCGAGCGTGGTGTCCACCAGTCGACTGCCCCGCACGTTGCGGGAGGTCAGCACCTGCTTACGCAGGTAGTCCAACTCGTCCTCGGCGGTCGGCATCGGCATGCCCTTGTGGTTCGGCGCGAACGCGCAGCCCATGTAGAGGCCCCACAGTGCCTGGTGCACGACGGCGAAGAGCAGCGCCTTGACCGGCGACATGACCGCCAACAGCAGTGCCGCGTAGGCGGCGGTGTGCACGACGAGCAGCGCCGCCTCGACCGCCCGGTGCCGCATCGGGACCGTGTACTTGCCGTCCTCCCGACCGATGATCGCCCGGATGCTCGCCACGTGCAGGCTCAGGCCCTCCAGCAGCAGCATCGGGAAGAAGAGGTACGCCTGCCGCTTGGCCAGCCAACGGTTGATCCCACGGGTCTCCAGCGCCTGCTCGGGCGTCCACACCAGGGCCCCCGCGCCGACGTCCGGGTCCTCGTCCTCGTGGTTCGGGTTGGCGTGGTGCCGGTTGTGCTTGTCGACCCACCAGCCGTAGCTGATCCCCACCGCCACGTTGCCGGCGAACAACCCCACCAACTCGCTGGGGCCACGCCGACGGAACATCTGGCGGTGCCCGGCGTCGTGGCCGAGGAACGCGACCTGGGTGGTGGCCACCGCCATCAGAGCCGCGAGCGGAAGCTGCCACCAGGAGTCGCCCAGCAGGAACACGGCCACCCAGCCGGCCACGAACGCACCGAGGGTGAGCACGATGCGGGTGACATACCAGCCGGGGCGCCGCTCCAGCAGGCCTGCCTGGCTGATCCGTCGGGACAACTGTGCGTAGTCACTACCTCGCCGTCGTACCGGCGGTTCCGCCACCGCGCCGAGCGCCATCGCTACTCCCGTTCCGCTTGCGCCCGTACCGGTGTGGTTCGGGCTTATTGTCAAGTCTCCCGATCGCGGTAGCGCTGAGTAACCCCGACAGCCCCCGAATGCGGGGTAGGGCAGGCCCTACCCCTAGTGGTTCGACTCAGCCGAGTCGGCCCACCGCGGCACGCAGTCGAGCCAGGTCACGTCGACGCCGCTCGTAGGTGGCGGCGAGCCCGACCAGCGCCAACCCACCGACCCCCAGGTAGATCCAGCGGGGCAGCAGATCCCACCCTCGGGCCAGCTCGTGCAGCGCCAACAGCGTCAGCACCCCGCCGCCGAGCAGCACCGGCGCCTGCCACCGCCGGGTCGCGCCGGCCAGCACCGCGCCGATCGCCGCCGCGCCGAGGAGCAGTCGCCGCCACGGCTGCGGGTCCGACCCGGCCAGCACCGACACGAGGCTGGGCAGCAACGCCGCGACCAGCCCCGGGCCGAGGGCCGACCAGCTGGTCAGCCCTGGCCGGGTGCGCAGCGCCACCAGACCCGCGCCGACGGCCAGCGCCGCGGCCGGCAAGGTGTACGCCTCCAGCACTGTCACCCCACCGGCGGCCAGCAGCACCCAGGCCCCGAGCAACTCGCTGCCGGCGGCGATCCCGGCGAACGCCCACCGCCGACCGGCCGGTTCCCCCCGGCGCAACAGTCGCAGCGCGACGGCGACGCCCCAGAGCACGCAGACGGTGGCGAGGTGCCGCGCCACCTCGACAGCGAGCACCGCCGCCACCAACGCGACGGCCTGCGCGGCGGCGTCCAGCACCCGACCCAGCTGGGCCCGGGCCGGGGTGACCGCCGCCGCGGCCAGCACCAACGCGGCCACCGCCAGCAGCGGGTACGCGGCGGCCCGCAACGGCAGCCCGCCGGCGAGCGGGGCGGTCACCGCCAACGCGGACGCCGCACCCACGGCGGCGAGACAACCGACGACCCGTACCTCGAACCCGCGCGCCCCGGCGGCGACCGCGACCGCCGCCACCAGCAGCGCCCCCTCGGCCGCGAGCGTCCCGGCCCGGGTGGCCAACAGACCCGCCACACCGGAGGCCACCAGCACCACGCCCACCGGCACGGCGACCGGGGCGAGCGCCGGGCGGGGCGCGGCCAGCGCGGTGAACAGCAGCGCGGCCAGGCCGGCGAGCAGGACGGCGGCCGGCAGCACCGGCCACGGCGCGCCGACCGCGATGAGCAGCACCGGCAGCGCCGCCGCGACGAACGGCAGCGCGAACGGCACCGGCCGGCCCACCCGCCGACCGGCCAATACCGCGGCCACCGCCAACACGACCAGCGCGAACCCCACCGGGAGCACCGTCGGGTCGGCGACCACCGTGGGCACCCCCGACCACACCCGGTCGCGCCCGTCGTGCGGCGACACGAGCGCGGTCAGCACCGTCGGCAGGGCCACCAGGACGGCGACAACCGCCATCGTTCCGCCCGCCGCCAGCACCAGCGCCAACCGGGCCGGCTGGCGCTCGTCGGCCGAAGGCCGGTCCCCGAGAGCGACGAACGCGATGCCCAGCGCCGCCAGCGCGGCGTACAGCGCGAGCGGCTCGTCACCCGCCCCGACCAGCGGCGCGAGGCCGGGCACGGTCACGGCGACGACAGCGCCGGTCACCGCGTACCCGATCAGCTCCAGCCGGTGGCGACGCGCCGCGAGCGCCGCGACCAGCGACAGCCCGGCGGCGGCCAGCGCGAGCCGGGCCTGCCACCACGGCGGCGCACCCCCGGCGAACAACGCCACCGCCGCGATCCCGGGCAGCGAAAGCTGCCCGACCAGCAGACCCACACCGGCCACCTCCCGGTACGCCCCGACCCCCCGTCGTACCGCCAGGGCAAGCCCGATCCCGGCGAGCACGCCGAGCGCCACCAGGGCCCCGGTCGGGGCGGCCAGGGCGACCAGCAACCCGTGCCCGAGCAGGACGGCACCGCCGAGCGCCCGGATGAACAGGGCTACCGGTGGGGTGCTCGGGCGGGCCAGCACGGCGAGCAGCAACGCGACCCCGCCGACCAGGTCGATGGCCAGCACCTGAGGCCAGGAGGCCGGCCAGCCGGCGGGCACGGCGAACAGCACCGCCACCGCGCCGGCCGTGACCAGCGCCGTCCGTGCGCCCCGGGGCAGCAGGAGCACCGCCGCGCCGACCGCCAGCGCCACAC
>NZ_QGSZ01000057.1 GCF_003857055.1 Micromonospora inaquosa
CAGTGCGATCGCGGGCCGGGCTGGATTGATGATCGACTCGGGTTCAAGAAAGCCGGGCTGTCGACGTGACCAGGACACCCCGACTTTCAGGAACCCGAGTCGATCAACGACCGCTGCCTGGTCCCGCCGGGGCGGCGGGAGGCGGGGTGCGCGGGGTCATCCGGGTCAGCGGGGGATGAGGGTGAGGATGCTGGCCTCCGGAGGGCAGGCGAAGCGGACCGGGGCGGTCGGGTGGGTGCCGAGGCCGGCGGAGACGTGCAGCCAGGAGTCCGAGCCAGGCCACCTGTGCAGGCCCTTCGCCATCGAGCGGGGCAGGCCGCAGTTGGTCACCAGCGCCCCGAAACCCGGTACGCAGACCTGACCACCGTGGGTGTGCCCGGCCAGCAGCAGGCCGAAGCCGTCCGCCGCCATCTGGTCGAGCACCCGCGGCTCGGGCGAGTGCGTCAACGCGATGGACAGGTCCGCCGAGGACGACACCGCGCCGGACACGGCGGGGTAGTCGTCCCGTTCGATGTGCGGGTCGTCGACGCCGACCAGGTCGAGCTGTCGGCCGCCAGCCTTCAGCATGGTGCGGGCGTTGTTGAGATCGGCCCAGCCGGCGCCGGTGAAGACCTGACGCAGCTCCTCGTAGGGCAGCTCCACGCCCTCGGTGTACTCCCGGTCAGGCAGGAAGTAGGTGAAGGGGTTCTTCAACACCGGCCCGGTGTAGTCGTTGGAGCCGAACACGAAAGCGCCCGGGTAGTCGAGCAGCGGTTGCAGGGCCCGCAGCACCCCGGGCACCGCACCCGGGTGCGCCATGTTGTCGCCGGTCACCACCACCAGGTCGGGGTCGAGGGCGGCCAGCGACGCCACCCAACGCTGCTTGCGCGCCTGGTCGGGCATCATGTGCAGGTCCGACAGGTGCAGCACCCGCAGCGGCTCCGCGTCGGCCGGGAGCACCGGCACGTCGTACCGTCGCAGGGTGAACATGTTGCGCTCGATGAGCGACGCGTACGCGAGGGTCGCCGCGCCGATCGTGGCAGTTCCGGCGGCGAGCCGGAATAGTGTGCGCTTTCGCATGGCGTTCAGGGTAGTTTGACCGTCCATGAGCACGCTGAAGGACCGCCTCACTGCCGACATGCGTTCCGCGCTCAAGGCGCGCGACGAGCTGACCACCTCCACGCTGCGGATGGCCCTGGCCGCCGTCGGCACCGCCGAGGTCGCCGGCAAGGCCAAGCGCGAGCTCACCGATGACGAGGTGCTCGCGGTGCTGACCAAGGAAGCCAAGAAGCGTCGGGAGGCGGCCACCGCCTTCGCCGACGCCGGGCGCGCCGAGCAGGCCGCGAAGGAGAGCGCCGAGGGTGAGGTGTTGGACCGCTACCTGCCCAAGCAGCTCTCGGACGCCGAGTTGACCGAGCTGGTGTCGGGGGCGCTCGCCGCGGGCGGCTTCACCGGCAAGGCCCAGATGGGCCCGGCGATGAAGGCGGCCCAGGCCGCGGTGGCGGGCCAGGCCGAGGGTGGCCGGGTGGCCGCCGAGGTACGCCGACAGCTCGGTCTCTGACCAAGCAGGGTCAGTGACGCGGCACGACGGTGGTCGTGGCGCTTTCTGGTCCGGGCAGACGAAACGGGCGGGCACCCGAGGAGGGTGCCCGCCCGTTGTGTCCTACTCCGTCGACTCAGCCGTTCGGACGGTCGTTGCCGGGTCGACCGGGCTGGTTGCCCGGCGGGCGGCCCGGAGTGTCGTCGTTGTTGCCCGGCGTGCCGCCACCGCCGCTGCTGACCTCGATGGTGACCACACCATTTTTGATCGTGCGCCCGTCCGGGCTGGTGCCGGCCGCCTCGCCGGCCTTGCAGGAGGACGGCACCCTAGCGCTGGAGACGACCGGCTCGAAGCCCGCGCCCTTGAGCCGGGACTTCGCGGTTTCCACCGAAACGCACTTCACGTCGGGGATGCTGCGCTGGTCACCCTGGGAGATCTTCTGACCCGGCGCCTCAAAGTCGATCTTCGGCTTGCCCTCCATCGCGTCCCGCAGCGTCTCCCAGACCGGCGGGTTGATGCCGTCCTTCTCCTTGTGCTTCATCTCGACGTTCGTCTGCGGCCAGTCCGGGTCGGCCATGATGCCGGCCACCGCGTACTGCTTGGTCATCGCAACCAGCGCGGCGGTCTTCTCCGAGTCGGTGGTGCCGGACTTGCCGGCCACCGGGTAACCGACGTCGCCGCGCACGTTGCCGGCGGTCGCCCCGGTGCACCGGGAGGACGACGACCTGTCACCGACCGGGCAGCGGGCCGCGTCCACAGCGGCGCGGGCCACCTCGGTGCTGAACCGCTTCTCGCAGCGCGGGTTGGCGATGTCCAGCTTGTTGCCCTCCGGGTCGCGGATCTCCTGCACCGGGATCGGTTCGCAGTACTTGCCGTCCGCGGCCAGGGTGGCGTAGGCGTTGGCCAGATCCAGCGGGGTGGTCTGCGAGACGCCCAGGGTGAAGGCGCCCCACTGGTGGGCACCCTTCTCCAGGGTCAGATCTTCCTCGGACCGGAAGTTGATGCCCAGCCGCTTGGCGGCCTTGACCACGTTCTCGGCGCCGACCTGCTGTTGCAGCGGCACGAAGTAGGTGTTCACCGACCGGCCGAACGCCCCCCACATGTTGTGTACGCCGGCCATGCTCTCGGTCGAGTTGGTGGGGCAGTAGAGGTTGGTCCCCGGGCAGGCGGCCGGGCCGGGCCGGATGATGTATTCCGACCGGAACTGCTTCGGCGCGTTGATCGTGTGGCTGAGCGGGATGCCCTTCTCGAGGGCCGCGACGATGGTGAACATCTTGAACGTCGACCCGGCCTGGTAGCCGGTGATGCCGTCCCCGCCGGTGAGCAACGGGTTGACCGTCGCCGGGTAGTTGCCCCGGATCTTCTTCTTGCTCTTCGCCGGGTCGCTGGAGAGCTTGTTCTTCGGGTTCTTCGGGTCGTCCAGCTTGAACTGCCGGTTGACGGCGAGCGCCCGGACCCGACCGGTACCCGGCTCGACCACCGCGACCATTGCGGCTTCCTTGCTGTTCACGCTCTTGGCCTTGCGGACCGCCTTGTCCGCGGCGCGCTGCGCCTGGACGTCGATCGTGGTCACGACGTTGTAGCCGCCGCTCTTCAGCCGGCGCTCACGGTCGTACCTGGTCGAGCCGAACGTCTCCTGATCCATCCACCAGCGGTAGAAGTAGTCGCAGAAGAAGCCCCACTCGTTGACGTTCGCGGCGACGCA
>NZ_QGSZ01000121.1 GCF_003857055.1 Micromonospora inaquosa
GCACGCTCATCCCGTTGGCCTGCGCGTGACTGACCAGACGATCACCACCGCTGTAACTGAACCGACCCTGCTGCGGCTCGGTGGCATCCCACTTCATCTCGTTCTCAGCCACGACACTGTTGAACTCGCGGTTCAAAATCGTCGTGTAAACGCTGGTCGACAGCTTGCCCGTCGCGACAGCGGCCCCGAAGTAGCGGCCCTTCTCCGCCGCCGAGGCCCCCAGGGTCGTGCCGGCGCTCGCCGTGGAGGTCAGTGTCATCGTCATCCCGGCGGCGAGAACGCCGGTGACTGCGATGGTCACCGCCGCTCGCAGGGCTCTCTTGTGATTCATACGGATTCCTTCTCTGTGGTGGTGCGGCGATGGAGGCGCAGCGCCCGAATCTGCTCATGCGACATCGGAAACGGCAGCACCGGTCGCCGTCGCGGCAGCAGTGCGGGGAGTCCTGAACCGACGTCCGGCATGCCCTGGGCGGACGTCACGCTCCGAGGGGCCACAGCAGGTTCGCCCGGTGAACCACAGGTGCGGCCGCCCTCAACCATCGACTGTGAGCGATAACATGCCGTTCGTCAAGTCGTAACCAACCGGGCGAGCCCGGGTCGCTCCGGCCACTTCGACGCGCACCTCCGGCGGGCTGCCGGAGCCGCAGGAACACGGCCCCGGCAGCACCGATCACTGGAACGAGACGTCGTCGACGAGGAAGCTGTCGGTGCCCTGCGCCGTCTCCACATAGAAGGTGGCGTTGGACAGTGTGCCGCTCCACGACACGGTCGTCGTACCGGTGAGCAGGGTCCAGCCGTTGACGTTCACCCCCACCGCCGGGGTCAGCTGGAGGTAGCTCGTCGTGCCGTTCGCGGTCAACGACAGCGTCGCCTTCGCCGACGGGGTGCCGCTCTGTGCGCGTACCCAGACGTTTGTGGTGTAGCTCTTGCCGTTGGTGAGCCTGGCGGTCACGTCCTGACCGGGACCGTTCCACGCGCCGGTGCGGCCGGTGATCGACAGCGACCCGCTGCCGCCGTGCGCGACTGTGGTGTTCCTGGCGAGCGTTCCGCTGCCGTGCAGGCCCCACCCCGTCGTGCCGTTCTCCACGTCACCGTTGGTGAGCAGGTTGGCGCTGCCGCCGGTGCCGCTGAACTGCCACCAGTTGATGTTGAACAGGTTTCCGCTGCCGCCGGCGAAGCGCAGGTAGAGATCATGGGTGCCGGTCGCCCCGCTCACCGCGCACGTGCTGGTGCTCCAGGTCTGCCAACCGCCGGTGCCACCCACGGTGCAGGTGCCCACGGTCGGGCCGCTGGCGCTGTCGAGGCGCACCTCGATCCGGCCGCCGCTGGTGGCCGACGCGACCCGGGCGCTGAACGAGGTCGCACCCGCTCCGAACGCGACACCCTTGACCTTGATGTAGTCGCCGTTCTCGATCCAGCCGACGTTCATCCCGCCCTCGCTGGACGCCTCGGTCTCGATCCCCGAGCCCCAGGCGATCGTCTCGGCCTCCTGGCGCACGTACGGGTTCAGCGTGCCCACCTGCGGGGCTCCCGTGGTGGTCATGTTGATCGTCGGGAACGTGCCATTGGAGTTGTAGGTGAACTTCTCCACCGCGACCGAACGGGTGTAACCACCACCACCGGGCAACGCCCCGTTGTGATAGAAGAAGTACGAACCACCCTGGAAATCGATCACGCCCGCGTGATTCGTGAAACTGCCGCCCTGTCGTGGCATGATCGTTCCTCGATACGTCCACGGCCCGGTCGGCCCGGTGGCCGTGGAGTACGCGATGAACTCCGAACAACACTCCGCGGCGAAGACGTTGTAATACAACCCGTTGCGCTTGAACACCCACGGCCCCTCCTCGTAGAGGGTCGGCCGACTCGCGTTGCCGTTACGGGTGCCGAACCCCGCCGTCGTGAGCTGAATGCGGGTCGCGCTGCCGGAGTACGAAATCATGTCCGGGTTCAGCTTCACGTACCACAGGCCCGGGTTACCCCAGTACAGATACGCCTGTCCGTCATCGTCGATGAACGCGTGCGGGTCGATCTCGTTGTTGCCGACCAGGGGCCGACCGAGCGCGTCGCGGAACGGCCCGGTGGGGCTGTCCGCCACCCCGACGCCGATGACCATCTGCCCGTTGGAGCGCTGGCGCACCGGCACGTACCAGTAGAACTTCCCGTTGCGCGCGATGACCTGCCCGGCCCACGCGTTGGCGTCCGCCCAGGCGAACGTCGCCAGGTTCATCGGGGAGCCGTGATCGGTCCAGTTCACCATGTCCGCGGACGAGTACACCCGCCACTCACGCATGGTGAAGTAGGTGGACCCGTCCTCGTCATGCCCGGTGTAGAGGTACACCCGGCCGTTGTGCACCATCGGCGCCGGATCGGCGGTGTAGATGTTCTGGACGATGGGGTTGTCGGCCTTGGCCGTGCCCGGGATCAGTGCGAGGACGCAGGCCATGCTCGCCAGCCAGGCGATGGCGCGCCTGGCCCGGCGGGCGGCCCGGGTTGTGGTTCGATCTTTCACCTTCACGATTACTCCCACAGAGAGTGCGCCGTGCGCGATGTCTGACTCGGCGAGCCACCGCTGTCCTGGCGACCGCTCGAACGTGCTTCACCATGCGCACGCCGAGCAGCACGGCCGGCAGCCGTGTTAGCGTTAACAGGCCTTCTCGGATGCCTCCCTCCCCCGGCTGACCTGGATTTTTGCGAGACGCGGGATGACCGTCGTAACCACATCGCAGCATTGATGTATCGACGTTGACATCCAAGATTTACGATGCACCGTACTGAGCGACACGGCGGGCGTCAACGGGCGGGCGCCGGCTCTTCACTCAGCGCCATCCGTCACACACGGTCACATTTTGGTGATCTGGAGGCCGATGAGTGTCCGTTTCGGACCATTGCTGGCGCCGGGCGCAGCGCCCGCCGGCCAGGCCACCGCAGCGATGGGTCAGCGCGGCGCCGCAGGGGTTGCGGGCGTGTTAACGACCAACTATGTTAGCGATCACATCGATGTGCCGCGATAAGCGCCAGGGGTGGGCACCCGGCGTCCACGGCGACGCGTCCCACGTCCCACCACCCGCACCGCACCCGTCGTCGGCCCGTAGCCGCTGACGAACCCGCCGCCATCGATGGCGGCCCCGACGAACCCGGCCACCTGGAGGTTCCCCATGCCACCCCCACCCCTCAGG
>NZ_QGSZ01000034.1 GCF_003857055.1 Micromonospora inaquosa
GCCCGCCAGTGCCGGTCGACCTGCGGATCGCAGTGGAGGCGGAGCTCCGCCGTGGCCGGGCCGGCTGCCGGCGCCCGCGCCGGCGGTGGTGCTGCCCAGCCCGCTCGCGGCCACGGTGCACGACGCCGCCGGCGAGCCGGTGGTGATCAGCGCGCGGTTGGCGGTGAGCGCACCACCGGCGCGGCTGGTGGTCGGTACCGGCCAGCCGGCGGAGATCGTGGGCTGGGCCGGCCCGTGGCCGGTGGACGAGCGATGGTGGGCGCCGGCCGAGGCCCGCCGCCGGGCCCGGTTCCAGGTCACTCTGGCCGACGGCGCCGCCCTGCTGCTGGCCGTCGAGGCCGGGCAGTGGCTGGTGGAGGCGATCTATGACTGAGTGCACGGCCCCGGGCCCGATCAGATCGGGGGTACGGGGATGAGCTTCCACAACCCGAAGATGCCCTGGTCGGAGCTGGAACGGGTGCTCTCCGGTCGGCCCGGCGGCGGCTCCGGCCGGTCGGGCGGCGGGCGGTCGCGCGAGCAGCGGCACCTGCACGTGGTGGACCCGCTCGCCGTGGACGCCGATGGCGGCGACTCCCCGGCCTGGAGTCGCCGCCGCGAGCAGTACCAGCCGCCGGAGCTGACCCGCCCCGACGGCGTGGTGCCCTACGCGGAGCTGCACGCGCACACCAACTTCAGCTTCCTCGACGGCGCCAGCCACCCGGAGGAGCTGGCCGAGGAGGCGGCCCGCCTGGGGCTCACCGCGCTCGCCGTCACCGACCACGACGGCTTCTACGGGGTGGTCCGCTTCGCCGAGGCGGCTCGTACGCTGGGCCTGCCGACCATCTTCGGCGCGGAGCTGTCCCTCGGGCTGCCCGGCCCGCAGAACGGCGAGCCCGATCCGCTCGGCGCGCACCTGCTGGTGCTCGCCCACGGCCACGAGGGGTACGCCCGGCTGGCCACCACCATCGCCCGCGCCCAGCTGCGCGGTGGGGAGAAGGGCCGCCCGGAGTACGGGGACCTGGAGGAGGTTGCCGCCGAGCTGCGTGACCATGTGCTGGTGCTGACCGGCTGCCGCAAGGGCCACGTGCCGGGGGCGCTGCTCACCGAGGGGGTGGACGCGGCGGCCCGCGAGTTGGACCGGCTGACCGCGCTCTTCGGCGCGGAGACGGTGGCCGTGGAGCTGACCGACCACGGTCATCCCGTCGACGCCGACCGCAACGACGCGCTCGCCGAGCTGGCCGCCGCGGCCGGGTTGCCGACGGTGGCCAGCAACAACGTGCACTACGCCAGCCCGGGCCGGCGTCGGCTGGCCACCACCGTCGCCGCGGTCCGGGCCCGACGCAGCCTGGACGAGATCGACGGCTGGTTGCCCGCGGCGGCCACCGCCCACCTGCGCAGCGGCGCGGAGATGGCGGCCCGGTTCGCCGCGTACCCGGGTGCGGTGGCGCGGGCCGCCGAGTTCGGCGCCGAGCTGGCCTTCGACCTCCAGCTCGTCGCACCGCAGCTACCGGCGTACCCGGTGCCGCCGGGGCACACCGAGATGAGCTGGTTGCGGAAGCTGACCGCCGACGGGGCGCACGAGCGCTACGGGCCGCCGCAGGCGCACCCGGCGGCGTACGCGCAACTCGACCACGAACTGAACATGATCGAGGAGCTGGGGTTCCCCGGTTACTTCCTGGTGGTCTACGACATCGTCACGTTCTGCCGCGACCAGGACATCTACTGTCAGGGCCGGGGTTCGGCGGCCAACTCGGCGGTCTGCTACGCGTTGCGGATCACCAATGTGGACGCGGTCCGGCACCAACTGCTCTTCGAGCGGTTCCTCGCCCCGGAACGGGACGGCCCACCCGACATCGACGTGGACATCGAGTCCGACCGTCGGGAGGAGGTGATCCAGCACGTCTACACCCGCTACGGCCGGGAGCACGCCGCCCAGGTCGCCAACGTCATCTCCTACCGGCCCCGGTCGGCCGTGCGGGACGTGGCCAAGGCCTTCGGTTACTCGCCGGGGCAGCAGGACGCCTGGAGCAAGCAGATCGACAGGTGGGGCTCGGTCGCCACTGTCGATGTCGAGAACATCCCCGAGCAGGTGGTGGAGTACGCCAACGAGTTGCAGACGTTCCCACGGCACCTGGGCATCCACTCCGGTGGCATGGTGATCTGCGACCGGCCGGTGATCGAGGTCTGCCCGGTGGAGTGGGGGCGGATGCCCGGGCGTAGCGTCCTGCAATGGGACAAGGACGACTGCGCCGCGGTGGGCCTGGTCAAGTTCGATCTGCTCGGCCTGGGCATGCTCTCCGCCCTGCACTACGGCTACGACATGATCGGGTCCCGGCTCGACCTAGGCGACATGACCCTGGACGACCCGGAGGTCTACGACATGCTCTGCCGGGCCGACTCGGTCGGGGTGTTCCAGGTGGAGAGCCGCGCTCAGATGGCCACCCTGCCCCGGCTCAAGCCCCGCGAGTTCTACGACCTGGTGGTCGAGGTGGCGCTGATCCGGCCCGGCCCGATCCAGGGCGGCTCGGTGCACCCGTTCATCCGGCGCAAGAACGGGCAGGAGCCGGTGACCTTCGCGCACCCGCTGATGCGCAACGCCCTGGAGAAGACCCTGGGCGTGCCGCTGTTCCAGGAGCAGCTGATGCAGCTCGCCATCGACCTGGCCGGCTTCGACGCGGCCGAGGCCGACCAGTTGCGCCGGGCGATGGGCGCCAAACGGTCGGTCGAGCGGATGACCCGGATCGCCGAGCGGCTCTACGCCGGGATGGCCGAGCGGGGCATCACCGGTGAGCTGGCCGACGACGTCTACCGCAAACTCACCGCGTTCGCCAGCTACGGCTTCCCGGAGAGCCACGCGATGAGCTTCGCCTACCTGGTCTACGCCAGTTCCTGGCTCAAGCGTTACCACCCGGCGCCGTTCCTGGCCGCGCTGCTCAACGCCCAGCCGATGGGTTTCTACTCGCCGCAGACCCTGGTCGACGACGCCCGCCGGCACGGGGTGGAGGTCCGTCGTCCGGACATCAACGCCAGCGGCGCGAAGGCGGTGCTGGAGTCCACCCCGGACACCCGGTGGGGCAGCGGGCCGGGGGAGCCGCCGCACGCCTGGGGGCTGGGTGGCCGCGCCGTCCGGCTGGGCCTGTCCAGCGG
>NZ_QGSZ01000033.1 GCF_003857055.1 Micromonospora inaquosa
GACAACCCGCCCGCCGGCCAGCCCGCGCCCGCCAGTCAGCCCACGCCCGCCAGTCAGCCCACGCCCGCCAGCCAGCTCACGCCCACTGGCTGCGGCGGCCAGCCCGCGCCTTCCGGCCACGGCGACCAGCCCGCGACGGCCCACGGCACCGATGAGTGCGCGTCTGCTGACGGCGCCGACCAGCCGGCCGAGGGTCACCGGATACGCGGCGGCCAGCCCGACTGCGGCCAGCCCCACCCCGCCGGAGATCCGGGCGGCCCGCTTCAGGTGCCGCGCCTCCGGGCGGGGACCGTCGCCGAGGAACGGCCGCACCTCGGAACGCCCGAAGTACACGTTGCGGCCACCGAGGCGGACCCCGAGCGCACCAGCCATCGCCGCCTCGCACTGGCCGGCGTTGGGGCTCGGGTGGTCGTTGCGGTCCCGCCTCCACACCTGCCAGGCCCGCTGCCGGTCCCCGTGCGCGACAGGTGCGACGGCGATGGTGAGCAGCCCGGTCAGCCGGGACGGCACGAGGTTGAGCGCATCGTCCAGCCGAGCGGCCGGGGTGCCGAACCGCGCGTAGCGTGCCGACCGGTGCCCGACCATCGCATCGAGGGTGTTCGCCGCGCGGTAGCCCAGCAGCCCGGGTAGGCCGGCGACCGCACCCCAGAACAGCGGAGCGACGACCGCGTCGGAGGTGTTCTCGGCGACCGATTCGACTGTCGCACGGGCCAGCTCCGACTCGTCCAGCGTCGACGGGTCACGCCCGCAGAGGTGACCGAGGCGTTGCCGGGCGGCGGGCAGGTCACCGTCACGCAGCGTACGGCCCATGACGGTCGCCTCGTGCCGCAGCGTTCGTCCGCCCAGCACGCTCCACGTTCCGGCCGCCACGAGCACCGCCCGGGTCACCGGCCGGTGCCGGGTAGCCGCCGCGGCGACCGCCCCGAGCAGCACCGGCCCTCCGACGGCCAGGGCGGCGAATGCCGTACCCGCCGTTCGGTCCGGACGGTAGAGGCGGCGCTCCAGCGCGCCTGCGGCCTGCCCGAAGCCGGCCACCGGGTGCCACCGGCGGGGGTCGCCGAGCAGCCTGTCCAGCGCGTAACCGGCCAGCAGCCCCACTGCGTTCGCCATCGGCGCTGTCCGTCGCACCCGCACCA
This sequence comes from Micromonospora inaquosa, assembly GCF_003857055.1. Lineage (GTDB taxonomy): Bacteria > Actinomycetota > Actinomycetes > Mycobacteriales > Micromonosporaceae > Micromonospora > Micromonospora inaquosa. The sequence goes on from NZ_QGSZ01000033.1 coordinate 1,137, forward strand.
CCTCCGGCCGGCCAGCCTAGACGAGCACCCCGTGAACCAGCCCACGGTGCCGCGCTGGCGACGAGAACCCCTCGAACGAACAGACACCGGCAGGCCCCGCCGACGCCACCACGCGGGGTGACGACGCTGGTCGCGCCGTCACCCCGCCCCCGTCGTGCCGCACCCCACGGTGGGTGCCATGCCACAGCCCGCCGCGCCGCGTGGTGCCGCGCCGCGTGGTGCCGCGCCGCGTGGCGCCGCGCCGCGTGGCGCCGCGCCGCGTGGTGCCGTTTCGCCTCGGCGCCCGCTACCGATGCGGAACCTCAACGAGCTCGATTGCCGCCCAACCCGTGACGGCCGCGCCGATCGGTCAGGCCGGCTGCGGGATCCGGCCCCGACCACGCCGCCCTCGACCAGGCTGCGCCGGCTGCCCTTCGTCGGGCATCGGCCCCAACTCGATGTCCAGGTCGGCGTCGGCATTGTCGTCGTCCGCATCGGGTGGAGATGCCAACTCGTCGTCGAGCTCCGCCGGCGTGCTGACCTGCCCGACCTGCCTGGCCTCCCCGACCTGTCCGCCGCCCGGGGAGCTGTCGTCGTCCTCCGGGAGGTTGCCGAACGGGCTGGTGCGCAGCTCGGCGTAGTCGGGCAGCTCGAAGTCGTCGTCCAGTGGCCGGTCGTCGGGCAGCACGGGGGCTTGCCCGGCCGGCACCGGTTCGGTGGGCTCGCCGTGCACCCGGGCCTCGGCCTCCGCGTCCTCCACGGTGCTGGTCGTCATGCTCGGCCGGTTGCGCAGGAACCGGGCCCGGCCCCGGGACAGATCGTGGCCGACGGCGACCGCTTCCAACTCGTAGAGCGTGCGGTGGTTGCCGGCGTCGTCGGTCCAGTCGCGGGTGTAGAGCCGCCCGCAGACCACCACCGGATCGCCGACCATGACGGAGGCAGCCACCCCCTCGGCGAGCTTGCGCCAGCAGTTGACGCGGACGCGCAGCGAATTGCCGTCCACCCACCGGCCACTGTCCCGGTCGAGTCGGCGGGCGGTGGAGGCGACCTTGAAGTTGGCCACCAGGGTGTTGCTCTGGGTCGTACGCCGCCACTCCGGCGTGGTGAGCACATTACCGACAATCGTTACATAGGTGTCGAACATCGTCCCTCCAGGGGATCGGGGCCTGCCAGCGCGAGTCGACTCGCTACCGAGCATCGACACCGAGTACGCCCATCACCAGCACCCCTGCCCGACCTGTGGATGACGAACCCACCTGTGGACAACGCCCTGATCACGCCCGGATGTGGTACGCCCGACCTGCCCGACCCGCCGTCCACGGTTTCCCCGGCCCTTTGAACTGGGTAAGGGCTTGATCAACGCACCACCGACAGTTGCACGTCGACGAGAGGTCAGCGCCATGACGATCACTACCACCGGTTCCGCGAACGCTTCCAAGGCGCGGCGATGAGCGCCGTGGCGAACCCGGCCACCGTGGCTGAGTGCCTGCGGGTGGGCGCCGGGTTCTCGCAGGGCGACCGCAACTGGATCGCCGAGCAGTTCGCCACCCTCGACGCCCGGCTCGCCAGCTTCCACGCCGACGCCACCGAGCTGGAGGTGTCGGTGAAGGACCGGGAGGCGCGCGGCCAGAAGGTCACCCTGGAGTGCTGGATCGCCGGCCGACAGAAGATCGTCACCACCTCCGCCGAGGAGGACCTGCACGCCGCCCTCAACGATGTCCGGGACGACCTGCGGCGTCGGCTCAACGACGCCAAGACCCGCCAGGAGCCCCGGCACAACAAGCACCTGCGCGACCTCCCCCAACCGCAGACCGAGGCCGACGAGTCCGAGGACGAGGCCCCGCGCGCCGACGCGGAAACGGCCTGACCCACGCCTCACCCCCCGCGATCTTGCACTTTCATCGCCCGAATAGCGGCTATGGCCCCCTTATGCCGGGACAGAAAGTGCAAGATCGCGGGGGCGAACCCGCCGCGATCTTGCAC
>NZ_QGSZ01000249.1 GCF_003857055.1 Micromonospora inaquosa
GTGTGGTTTGGGTCTACCGGCTCGACCGGCGGTGGGGGCGGGGTGCCGTCGCCGAAGGGGCGGCCACCCAACGCATCCCGGCCGTGCGGGCTGAGCCAGTTGGACAGGTCGGGGCCGAGCGGCACGATCCCGGTCGGGTTGATGTCGCGGTGCACCTCGTAGTAGTGCCGCTTGATGTGGTCGAAGTCGATGGTGTCGCCGAAACCGGGAGTCTGGAACAGGTCCCGGGCGTACGCCCACAGCACCGGCATCTCGCTCAACTTCTGCCGGTTGCACTTGAAGTGGCCGTGGTAGACCGGGTCGAAGCGGACCAGCGTGGTGAACAGCCGCACGTCGGCTTCGGTGATGGTGTCGCCGACCAGGTAACGCTGATCGGTCAACCGCTCGGTGAGCCAGTCCAGCCGGTCGAAGAGCCGGTGGTACGCCTTGTCGTACGCCTCCTGGCTGCCGGCGAACCCGCACCGGTAGACACCGTTGTTGACGTCGGAGAACACCACCGCGTTGACCTCGTCGATCTGCTCCCGCAGGTGCTCGGGGTAGAGCTGCGGCGCACCCTCGCGGTGGTACGCCCCCCACTGCGTGGACAGGTCCAGGCTCATCTGCGCGTAGTCGTTGGTCACCACCTGCCCGGTCGGAACGTCCACCATCGCTGGCACTGTGATGCCCCGCTCGTAGCCGGGGAAGCGCTTGAAGTACGCCTCCTGGATGCGTTCGATGCCGAGCACCGGGTCCCGGCCGTCCGGGTCGAGGTCGAAGGTCCAGCTCCGGGCGTCGTGGGTCGGGCCGGCCACCGCCATCGAGATGGCGTCCTCCAGGCCGAGCAACCGCCGCACGATGATCAGTCGGTTGGCCCACGGGCAGGCCCGGCTGACCGCCAGCCGGTACCGGCCCGGCTCGACCGGGTATCCGTCGCGCCCGTCCTTGGTGATCCGGGTGGCGATGTACCGCTGGTCGCGGGTGAACTCGCCGCCCGGCTCGACGTACTTGCCGCCTTTTTCCTCGCCCACGTCGCCCTCCCGGTCTGATCCGTGTCTCTACCCATCCTCGCGGATCTACGGCGCACAGTGGTCCCGGATACCCTGCCGGGATGACGGATGTGGAGGCGGCGGCCCGGCGGTTCATCGCCGACGTGTGGAATGCCCGCCAGGAGGAGTCGGCGTACGAGCTGGTCGCCGAGGAGTGCCCGGGGCTGGGCGGCACCGGGCCGGAGGCGACGCTGGCCTGGCACCGCGAGCGCCGGGCGGCCTTCCCGGACCTGCGCTACAAAATCGTCGACGTGGTCGCGGCCGGCGAGCGGGTGGCCGTGCACTGGCGGGCCGCCGGCACCCACGCCGGCCAGTTCGGGCCGGTGCCGCCGACCGGGCAGGTGGTCAGCTACTCGGGGGCGACGTTCCTGCGTTTCGACGCGGCGGGCCGGATCGTCGAGGTGTGGAGCTGCAACGAGTTGTTCCAACTGCTGCAACAACTCGGCGTCGAGATGCTCCCACCGACCGTCGTCGGCGGACCCGGGGCGTGATCCGGCTGATCGGCAGGTTGATCGGGATGGGCTCGCCGGTGTCGACGAACGTCGTCCGGCGCCCGGTCTCGGTGTAGACCTCGCTCACCGCGTACCAGCTCTTCCAGGTGCGTTCGTTCTCCCCGCGACCACGCTACGGCCCTGGACCTGTGGGTGGTGGTCGCGCGCGCCGTGGCCACAGGGCAGGATGGTCGACATGAGCGACCCCAGCGAGCGCGGTGGCACCGGCGAGCGCGGCCTTCCCGGCGCGGGCCTGGTGAAAGGGCTGGCGGTCACCCTCAAGACGATGACCAGCCGTTCGACCACCCAGCAGTACCCGGACACCGCCCCCGACCTGCCGCCCCGCTCGCGCGGCGTGATCGCCCTGTCCGAGGAGAACTGCACGGTCTGCATGCTCTGCGCCCGCGAGTGTCCGGACTGGTGCATCTACATCGACTCGCACAAGGAGGAGGTGGCGGTGCCCGGCGCCGCCCGCCCCCGCCAACGCAACGTGCTCGACAAGTTCGACATCGACTTCTCGCTCTGCATGTACTGCGGCATCTGCATCGAGGTCTGCCCGTTCGACGCGCTCTACTGGTCACCGGAGTTCGAGTACGCCGAGTACGACATCAAGGACCTGCTGCACGACAAGGACCACCTCGGTCAGTGGATGGCCACCGTTCCGCCGCCGCCGGCGCACGACCCGAACGGCGAACCGGCCAAGGAGGAGACGTCCGCCGCGCGCAAGGCCGCCGCCGCACGTCCCGCTCCACCAGCGGTACGCCCCGACGCCGACCAGGACCCGGCGTCGTGACCGCCCGAGCCGGAAGGGCAGCCCGGTGACCGGTGCGGATGTGCTGCTGCTCGCCCTCGGCGCGGTGGCGGTCGGCGCCGGCGTGCTGGTGGTGACCACGAAACACCTGGTCCGGGCCGGGCTCTACCTGGTGGTGTGCCTGGGCGCGTTGGCCGGTGACTTCCTGGTGCTCAGCGCCGAGCTGGTGGCCTGGGTGCAGGTGCTGATCTATGTGGGCGCGGTGGTGGTCCTGCTGCTGTTCGCGGTGATGCTGACCCGGGCTCCGATCGGCGCCTCCGACGACCTGGACCGGCCCGGCTGGCCGGCCGCGCTGATCGGCGGCGGCGCTGGGCTGGGGCTGACCGCCCTGCTGGTCGACGCGTACCGCTGGAGCACCGTCACGCTGCCCGACGCCGGCACCGCCGAGCGGCTGGGCGAGCAGATCTTCCAATCCTGGGTGCTGCCGTTCGAGGTGCTCTCGGTGCTGCTGCTCTCCGCCCTGGTGGGCGCGATCGTGCTGTCCCGGCCGGACATCGGCCGAGCCGGCCCGCACGGCGACGGCCGGGCAGCTGACCTGGTCGACAGCGAGCCCGGGGGGCGCCGGTGAGGCCGGTCATCCCGTACGTCACCGCCGCGCTGCTGTTCGGCCTCGGCGTGTACGGCGTACTGCGCCGCCGCAACGCGGTGCTGGTGCTGATGTCTGTCGAGTTGATGCTCAACGCGGTCAACCTGATCCTGGTCACCGCGGACACCACCGCCCGCGCCGTGCTCCCGCACTCGGGGCAGGTCTTCGCCCTGTTCGTCATCGTCCTCGCCGCCGCCGAGATCGGGGTGGGGTTGGCGATCGTCCTTCAGCTCTACCGGCTGCGGGCGACCGTCGCCGTGGATGACGTGCCGCTGACCGAGTCGCCGGATCCCGTCGGTGGGCGCGAGCCGGCCGTTTTGGACTCGGAGGCGGGCCGGTGACCGGGCTGCTCGGGGCGCTGCTGCCCGCCGTACCGCTGGTCGCCGGGCTGCTCGGCCTGCTGCTGCCACCGGCTTCTCGACGCCACGGCGCGACCGGCGGCGACCGGGCCCGGGCGACCGCCGTGACGCTCGGCGTCACCGGTGCGGCCGGCGCGCTGGCGGTGGCCGTCGCGCTGCTGCTCACCGTCGACGGGCCGACGGAGACGTCGAGCACCTGGGTCGACGTCGGCGGGCTGGTGGTGACCCTCGGCGTGCGGCTGGACGGCGCCGCCGCGCTGGTGGCGGTGGCGGTCACCGCTGTCGCCCTGGCCGTGCAGGTCTACTCGATCGGCTACCTGCGGCGCGGCCCCCACGACGATGTCGATGTCGACCACCGCTACCCGCCCTACGCCGCCCAGATCAGCCTCTTCACCGGTGCCATGTTGCTGGTGGTGGTCGCCGGGGACCTGATCATGCTGTTGGTCGGCTGGGAGGTGATGGGCCTCTGCTCGTACCTGCTGATCGCCCACGACCGCCGACTGGCCGGCGCCCCCGCCGCGGCCATGAAGGCGTTCCTGGTGACCCGGGTCGGCGACGTGGGGTTCCTGCTCGGCATCGCGCTGCTGGGCGTGTCGACGGGCAGCTTCCGGATCGCCGACGTGCTCGCCCACGACCACTCGCACGCCACGTTGACCGCCGCCGGTCTGCTGCTGCTCGCCGGCGTGGCCGGCAAGAGCGCGCAGTTCCCGCTGCACACCTGGCTGCCGGACGCGATGGCCGGCCCGACGCCGATCTCCGCGCTGATCCACGCCGCGACGATGGTCGCCGCCGGGGTGTACGCGGTGGCCCGGCTCTACCCGCTGTTCACGGCCGCGCCGGTGACGCTGACCGTGCTGGGGGTGCTCGGCGCGATCACGCTGCTGCTCGGCGCGCTCGCCGCCACCGCCCAGGACGACATCAAACGCGTACTGGCCTGGTCGACCGTGTCCCAGTTGGGCTACATGACCGGGGCGCTCGCGGTCGGCTCGCCGTCGGCCGCACTGTTCCACCTGCTCACCCATGCCGCCTTCAAGGCGCTGCTGTTCCTCGCCGCCGGCGTGGTGATCCACGCCGTCGGCACCACCCTGATGTCGGAGATGGGCGGGCTGCGGCGCAGCATGCCTGTGACGTTCTGGTGCACGGTGGTGGGCCTGGGTGCGCTGGCCGGGGTGCCGCCGTTGGCCGGTTTCTGGAGCAAGGACGGCGTACTGACTGTCGCCGAGTCGGCCGCGTTGGAGGGCACCGGTCCGGCGCCGTCCTGGGTGGGTTGGCTCGTCTGGATCGCCGGGCTGGTCGGCGTGGCGATCACCGCCTGGTACGCCGGTCGTCTGCTGCTGCGCGCCTTCTTCGGCGCTCCGCGCCTGCCCCTGGTCCGGCCGCACGACCCGCCGGCGGTGCTGCGTTGGCCGGTGCTGCTGCTGGCCGTGCCCGCCGCGCTGCTCGGTCTGGCCGGGTTCATCCGGGCGTTCGCCGACCGCCTGCGGTTCCCCACCGTCCCGGTGGCGGGCTCCGAGGACGGCCTGGTCCACCTGGGGTCGGGGGTGCTGCTGCCGCTCGCGTTCCTGCTGCTCGGCGCCGGGCTGGTGCTGCTGGGTTGGCGTCGGGACCGGGCCGCCGACCCGGCGGTCGCGCTGGGTCCGCTGCGGCCGGTCTTCGCCCGCGCGTTCTGGCTCGACGACGTCCAGCACACCCTTGTCGTACGCCCCGTCCGCGCGTTGGCCCGTGCCGCGCGCACCGGTGACGAGGTGGTGGTGGACGGCGCTGTCGAGGGCAGCGGGCGAGCCGCCTCCGGTCTGGGCGCGGGGCTGGCCGCGCTGCACCGCGCGGCGCTGCCCCGGGCCGCCGCCGGCGTACTGGCCGGCGCGTTGCTGATCGGCCTGGCCGCCGCCCTGGTGGGAGTTAACCGATGACGTTTGGGCAGGGGTTGCTGGTCGCTGTCCTGGCGGTGCCGGCGCTGGGCGCGGTCGCGGTCGCGGCGACGCCCCGGGACCGGGCGGCCCGGCTGGTCGGCACGGTCGCGGCGGCGCTGACCCTGCTGGCAGCGGTGCCGCTGGTGTTCGGCGGTCGGGGCTGGGTCGCCTGGTCGGCCGACGCGCCGGCGGTGCGCCCGTGGCACCAACTGGATCTGCCCTGGGTGCCCGGTCTGGAGTTGCGCTTCCACCTCGGGGTCGACGGCATCTCCTGGCCGCTGGTGGTGTTGACCGCGCTGCTCACGCTGCTCTGCTGCGCGTACACGATGTGGCGGGTGCCGGGCGGCGGCAGCGGCCGGGCACTGGTCGCGCTGCTGTTGGTGGTCGAGGTGGGCATCCTGGGCACCTTCCTCGCCCTGGACCTGGTGCTGTTCTTCCTCTTCTTCGAGGTCGTCCTGCTGCCGATGTACGCGATCATCGCCGGCTGGGGTGGTGCGGACCGGCGTCGGGCAGCCCGGAAGTTCGCGCTCTACACGCTGTTCGGGTCGGTGCTGCTGCTGGTCGGCGTGTACGTGGTGGTTGCCGCCGCCGGCACCGCCGACCTGGTGACACTGACCGGCGGCGCGGGGATGTCCAGGGGCACCCAATTGGCTGCGTTCACCCTGCTCGCGTTGGCGTTCGCGGTGAAGAGCCCGCTGTGGCCGCTGCACTCCTGGCTGCCCGACGCGCACACCCAGGCACCCACTGTGGGCAGTGTCGTGTTGGCCGGTGTGCTGCTCAAGATGGGCACGTACGGCCTGATCCGGGTAGCGGTGGGGGTGGCACCGGAGGGCGCACGGTGGGCGGCGCCGGTGCTCGGTGTGCTGGCCGTCGCCGCGATCCTCATCGGTTCGCTGGTCTGCCTGGCCCAGTCGGACGTGAAGCGGTTGATCGCGTACTCCAGCGTGGGGCACATGGGCTTCGTGCTGCTGGGCGTCGCCACGCTGACCGCAACCGGCATCCAGGCGGCGTTGATCGGCAACGTCGCGCACGGCGTGATCACCGGCCTGCTGTTCTTCCTGGCCGGGGCGGTGAAGGACCGTACCGGCACGGGCACCCTCGCCGAGTTGTCCGGGCTGCGGGAGACCGCGCCCCGGTTGGCGGGTCTGCTGGCGTTCGCGGCGATCGCGTCGCTGGGCCTGCCCGGGCTGGCCGGTTTCTGGGGCGAGGCTTTCGCGGTGATCGCCGCCGTGCAGGTCGGCGGCCCGCTCTGGACCACCCTCGGGGTGCTGGCGGCGGTCGGCGGGGCGCTCACCGCCGCGTACTTCCTGCGATTGCTGCGCCAGGTCACCCACAACCGGCCGAGCCCCGCCGTCGGGCGGGTCGGGCCCGGCCTGGCCGGTGCGGAGTTGACGGCCTGGGTGCCGCTGGTGCTGCTCGCGTTGGCCATCGGGCTGGCGCCGACACTGGTCCTCGGCGTCGCCGAGGCACCCGTCGACGCCCTGATCGGAGTGGTTTCCCGGTGAGCGCGAGGAGTGCGGCGAAGCGGAGCCCCGCAGTCGCGAACGAAGGTTGGCTCCTGGTGAGCGCGAGGAGTGCAGCGAAGCGGAGCCCCGCAGTCGCGAACGAAGGTTGGCTCAGATGAACGTCGTGCAGAGCGTGGACAGCGTCGCGCTGCTGCCGGCCTACCTGGCGGCCGGCACGGCCGTGCTCGTACTCATCACCGATCTGATCGTGGCTCGGCCACGGGCCACGATCGCGGTGGCGGCGCTCGGCGCGCTCGGCACCGCCGTCGGCTCGGCGCTGGTCGGGGCGGGTGCCGAGCGGCGGACGTTCTGCGTGGGCGCCGACTGCTCCTGGATCTTCGGCGGTCGCGCGGCAGTGGTCGGCGGGGTCGTCGCGCTGCTCACCCTGGGCGTGCTCGGGCTGTCGATTCCCGCGCTGCGGGCCGGGCGGTCACCGGTCGGGGAGTACGCCTTCCTGCTGGCCTGCTCGATGACCGGCGGGGTGGTGCTCGGCGCGGCCGGCGATCTCATCACACTGATCGTCGCTCTGGAGACGCTGACCCTGCCGCTGTACGTGCTGGTCGGGCTGCGCCGGGGGAGCCTGGCGAGCGCCGAGGCCGCGTTGACCTTCTTCGTGGTCAGCGTGGTGGCGACGACGCTGACCCTGCTCGGCGCAGCGCTGCTGTACGCGGTGACCGGTGGGCTGCACCTGGACCGGCTCGGCGCGTTGCTCGCCGAGCAGCCGGAGCTTCGGGACCTGCCGCTGACCACCGCCGCGGTGGCGGTGCTGCTGGTCGGGTTGGCGTTCAAGGTGGCGGCGGTGCCGTTCCACGCCTGGGCTCCCGCCACCTACGACGGCGCGCCGCTGCCGGTGGCCGCGTACCTGTCCACCGCGTCGAAGCTGGGCGGCCTGATCGCCCTGCTCGCCGTGGTGCAGCGGGCGTTGCCCGCCGAGCAGACCGGCCCGGTGCTCGCTCTGCTCGCCGTGCTCACCATGACCGTCGGCAACCTGGTCGCCCTGCGTCAGCGGCGGACCGTCCGGCTGCTCGCCTGGTCGTCCGTCGCGCAGGCCGGGTACATCCTCGCCCCGCTGGGAGCGTTGGCGTTGGCCGCGGGGCGCACCGACGACGCGCGGTCCGCCGCGTACGCGGCCGCCGTGGCGTACACCGTCTTCTTCGTGGTGTTGGAGCTTGCCGCCTTCGCCGGGGTGACGGCCCTGCGGCCGGCGGGCGCGGACGGCGGCACGCTGGACGACCTGCGCGGGGTGGCCCGCCGGCACCCGTGGCGGGCTGCGGCGTTCGGTCTCGCGCTGGTGGGTCTGGCTGGTCTGCCGCCGGGGTTGGCCGGCCTGTTCGCGAAGGTGACAGTGGTCCGGGCGCTGCTGGACGGCGGCGCGGCCTGGCTGGCGCTGGTGGTGGCGTTGAACGCGGTGATCGGCCTCGCCTACTACCTGCGGGTGACCGCCGCGCTCTGGGCGCCGACGCCCCTCGCCGTGCCGGATGGTGGCGGCGCCGCTGCCGTACCCGTGGTGGGCGTGGTGGCGGTGGTGCTGGCGGTGGCGACGGTGGCCGCCGTGGTGCTCGGCGTCGCCCCGCAGTTGGTGCTCGACCTGGCCGGCCGCTGATCCCACCCCCGCCCGATCTCAGGGAACTCTCAGCGTTGGGACGGATGGTTGGTGGGTACCGGGTTGTTACACCGGTCAGCGGATCCTGGCGATCCGTGCACCGAAGGAGACATCGTGCACCACAACCGTCTGAAGACCGCAGCGCTGCTTGGCCTGCTCAGCGCCCTGATCCTGGCGGTGGGCTACTGGTTCGGCGGCAGCGGCGGCCTGGTCATCGCCGTCCTCGTGTCTCTGGTCATGAACGGCGTTTCCTACTTCTACTCCGACAAGCTCGCACTGCGCTCGATGGGCGCGCAACCGGTCACCGAGGCGCAGTTCCCTGAGCTGTACCGGATGGTCCGGGAGTTGGCCACCGACGCCCAGCAGCCGATGCCCCGGCTCTACGTGAGCCCGACCGCGCAGCCCAACGCGTTCGCCACCGGTCGTAACCCGCAGCACGCGGCCGTCTGCGTGACGCAGGGCATCACCGAGATCCTCGACTACCGCGAACTGCGCGGCGTGATCGGGCACGAGCTGTCCCACGTCTACAACCGGGACATCCTGATCTCCAGCGTGGCGGCTGGCCTGGCCAGCATCATCACCCTGCTGGCGAACCTCGCCTTCTTCATCCCGCTGGGTGGCGGGGACGACGAGGACCGCCCCAACCCGGCTGTGCTGCTGCTCACCCTGATCCTGGGCCCGATCGCCGCCACGGTGATCCAGTTGGCGATCAGCCGGAGCCGCGAGTTTCAGGCGGACGCCTCCGGCGCCGAGCTGAGCCGCGACCCGCTGGCCCTGGCCAGCGCGCTCCGCAAGATCGACGCGGTGGCCCGACGTCGGCCGTTGCCGGCACAGGGCCAGCTCACCAGCACCGCCCACCTCATGATCGCCAACCCGTTCCGGGGTGGCGGCATGGCCGCGCTCTTCTCCACGCACCCGAAGATGGAGGACCGCGTGGCCCGGCTGGAGCAGATGGCCCGCAACTCAGGGCCGGTGCAGTTCCAGCGCTGACCCGCTGACCCGCTGATCCACCGCCTCCGCCCGTACCCGGTCGCACCGGGTACGGGCGGACTGCTGTATTCCGTTGTCCACCCGCCCGGCGCTGGCGTTAGGGTCGTAACGGCTTACGCTCATTACATCTCGGAGGTTCACGGTGACCGCGCTGCGTCAGTACCTGGGAGTCTGGCGGATCCCCGGCGCGCCCATGCTGCTGATCACCGGCATCATCGGGCGGCTCGGAATCGGCATGACCCCACTGGCGCTGCTCCTGGTAGTCGAGCAGGTGACCGGGCGCTACTCACTGGCCGCCATCGCAGGCGGCATCTACGCCCTCGCCGGTGCCGCGCTCAGCCCCGTGGCCGGACGCATCGCCGACCGGATCGGCCCCAGCCCCGTCCTGCTGCTCACCGCCGTGGCCCACCCCCTCGCGCTCATCGGGTTGCTGCTGGCCAGCCGCTCCGGCGACGACGCTCTGCCCGTCATCTACCTCACCGCAGGCGTGGCCGGCGCCACCTACCCGCCGCTCACCGCCGCCATCCGAGGCGCCTGGAACGACCTGACCGGCCCCAACTCCGGCCGGTACCCCCTCCGCAACACCGCGCTGGCCGCCGAGACCACGCTCTTCGAAATCGTCTTCGTCTTCGGCCCGCTGCTCGTCGCCGGCTTCGTCCTCGTCGCCGACGCGGCGGCCGCGCTGATCGGTGCGGCCGTGGTCACCCTGGTCGGCACCACCGCCGTTGCCCTCGGCCGGGTCATGCGCGGCTGGCGTCCGCACCCGCAGGAACACCACGCCCGCGGGCTCGGCCCGCTGCGGGTCCCCGGATTCCCGGCCCTGCTGATCTGCGTGGCCGGCCTGGGTATCGCGTTCGGGGCCGCCGGAGTGATCGTGCCGGCGTTCGCGAGCGACCACGCCACCGGCGACCCGGAGAGCCTCGCCGGCGTGCTGCTCGCCGTCTGGGGAGTCGGCAGTGCCCTCGGTGGTCTCTGGTTCGGCGTCCGCCGGCCAGCACCGAACATGACCCGGCAGTTCGCCCTGCTGCTCACCGCGCTGGCCGCCACCTTCGCCGTGTTCGCGGTGATGCCCACCCCACTGGCGTTGGGCGTCGCGCTGGTCGCCGGCGGGGCCACCATCGCGCCCGCGCTGACCCTGGAGAACACGCTGGTCGGCCGGATCGCCCCCACCGGCATGTTGAACGAGGCGTACACCTGGGTGGTCACCGTCGCGGTCGCGTCCAGCGCGGCCGGCGGCTCGGTAGCCGGCGTGATCGTGGACCACGCCGGCGGCGTCCGCTGGGCGTTCCTGTTCGCCGGGGCAGCGGTCGCCGTCGGGGCCGTGGTCGCCGCACTGCCCGCCGGGCCCATCGCCCGCGCGGAAACCACGGCGGTACGCACCGAACAGCCCGTCCCCGCCTGACCCGCCGGCTTGTCGTCCGCTCGGCGGCCGGGCGGGCTTGTCTTCCGTGCGGGCTTGATCCACTCGGGCTTCTTGAAGGCGGGCTGTCGCTGCGGGGTGGATACCCCGACTTCAAGGAACCCGAGGAGGCCGCCGGGGACAGGTACGTCAACAACCGGCCGCGGGCATGCCGGGAGTAGGTCCGGGTACCTCCCGGGCGTGACCTTCTCGATTGCCGCATGGTGTCGGCGTAGCGGCCAGCTGGGGGTGGGAGCCCTGACAGCCAGACCCGCGGTCGGCAAGGTCGTCGCACACGTCCATTCGGGCAGTGGTGCGGTGGCGACCCAGGCCACCCCTAATCCGTTCCTCGCCTATGACGGACTGCCGCTGCTCGACGAGGCTGCTCGCTGCAGGACGTCCTGACCGAGCTGCTGGCCCACGACCCGGGTCGGGAAGTGCGGCAGGTCGGCATGGTCGACCGTCACGGCCGCTCGTACGCCTTCACCGGCTCCCAAACCAAGGGCTGGGCGGGGCACCGCACCGGGACGGGTTACGCCGTGCAGGGCAACCGCCTGGTGGGCCCGCAGACCCTCGCGGAGATCGTCCGGGTGTTCGAGGAGAGTGGGGAGCTCAACCTGGCGGAGCGGCTCGTCCTGGCCATCGGGGCTGGCGAAGAGGCCGGCGGCGACCGGCACGGCGCACGGTCGGCGACCGTCACGGTGATTGGCGATCAGCCGTACCCGCTCTGGGACGTGCGGGTCGACGACTCCGAGCATCCGGCGCGGGACCTGCGCCGGCTGCACGGCGTCTTTCGGGAAGAGGTGCTGCCGACCATCCGGGGAATGCCGACCCGCGACGACCCCATGGGCGAAGCCGCCCGGCAGGCACTTGCGGCGAAGCCCTCCGAGTAGGCGTCGGAGGCATGTCGGTTGGTGCCGGTCCAGATTTCGCCTCACCTCAGCCAGGCCCGGCGTCTGCCTACCTGCGATATCGGCGAGCCCGGCTGATCGGCGGCGGCGGCTTAGGCGGTCGCCGCCCTACCTGTAGTTGTTGAACTGGAGGGCGACGCCGAAGTCCTCGCCCTTCAACAGCGAGATGACGGCCTGCAGGTCGTCGCGCTTCTTGCCGGTCACGCGCAGCTGGTCGCCCTGGATCTGCGCCTGCACGCCCTTAGGGCCCTCGTCGCGGATCTTCTTGCTGATGGCCTTGGCCTTGTCCGTCTCGATGCCCTGGATCACCTTGCAGTCGATCTTGAAGATCTTGCCCGACGGGCGCGGCTCCCCAGCATCCAGCGACTTCAGCGAGATGTTCCGCTTGACGAGCTTCTCCTTGAACACGTCCAGTGCGGCGCGGACGCGCTCCTCGGTCTCCGCCTGAAGACCGATCGCCTCCTCGCCCGACCAGGAGATCTCAGCGCCGGTGCCGCGGAAGTCGAACCGCGTCGCAAGCTCCTTCTCCGCCTGCCGAAGGGCGTTGTCGACCTCCTGACGGTCAACCTTGCTCACGATGTCGAACGACGGGTTCGCTGCCATGTTTCTGCTCCTGCTGTCCGGCGGTCTGGGCCTGCCGTCGGCCGCCGACCAGCGGCACGACCCCCTGACGGTACCCGGTTGCGTCGGTGCCGGGGGGAGCCGCTATCCTTGCTTCCGCCGCCGCGTTGCGACGCGGTGGGGTGCCCTGGCGGGTTGCCCGAGCGGCCAATGGGAGCGGACTGTAAATCCGTCGCGAAAGCTTCAGAGGTTCGAATCCTCTACCCGCCACCAGGTGCAGACACGGCCCCTGACCAGCAGAGATGCTGATCAGGGGCCGTTGTCGTTGTTCTAGCCGAGTCTGGCTGAGTCCAGCCGTTGACGACTGGTTGTGGGCAGATGGTGGGCAGGTCGATCTTGCCTCTCAGGGCTCCTCTGAGGGCTGCAAACGCCCGTGCTCCGGGAGGCTGGCCCAGCGCGATCGCAGCTGGAGCACCGGCTCAGGCTGCCGCGGTCTTAGCTGGCTGCGTAGGTAGCCCGGGGGCAAGCCAGTCCCGGGGTTGGACTGGCGCGGCAGCCGGAAGCCCTCGCCCTCGATCAGGTTGACCTGCCGGCTTCCGTGCCGCCTAGCCGTGGTTGGTGCGTCTGGATCAGTCGACTTCGGGGCGGCGATCCGGCGGCAGTCGGTGGCTCTCCGCCCCGGCGCCGCAGGCGGCCGGGGCGGCTTGCCGCCGGCCGGCTCACCGCCCGCGTCGCGCGAAGCGCGGCGCCTTGATCCAGAACAGGGAAAATCGGCAACACATCTAGGTAGCGCATGTCCTCCGTCGGCTGATGTGCGACACGCGTCCGCCAGGTGATCTGCGACAGTGGTCCGTTTCGGCACTCTGGGCCCGACGTCTCCGCGGGGCGTCGGGACTCGGGGAGGCCGGGATTGGCGCTGGTTGTCTTGTCGGTTGTTGAGCAGCGGTTGGACGCGGTTCGTGCGGTGCTGGCCGGGTCGGACGTGATGGAGGTAGCCGCCAGCTGTGGAGTGCATCGGTCGACGGTGCATCGGTGGGTGGGTCGGTATCTGACCGAGCAGCTGGCCGGGCTGGCTGACCGGTCGCATCGACCGCACTCATCGCCGGGTCAGGTGGCGGTGGCCGTCGAGGTCGCGGTGGCGGAGATGCGTCGGGAGCATCCTCGGTGGGGATCGCGGCGGATCCGGTTGGAGATGCTGCGCAAACCCGGCCCGTGGGTGGTTGAGGATTCGGTGGTGCCGTCGGAGCGGACGATCGATCGGATTCTGCAGCGGCAGGGTCTGTTGCGGGTCCGACCCCGGAAGCGGCCGAAGGATTCGTATAAGCGGTGGGAACGGCCCGCCCCGATGCAGCTATGGCAGATGGACATTGTCGGTGGAGTGCAGTTGGTCAACCCGGCGACCGGTGTGCTGCGGGAGGCGAAGCTGGTCACCGCCGTCGACGACCACTCCCGGTATTGCGTGATCGCGAAGGTCGTGGAGAGGGCCACCGGCCGGGCGGTGTGTCTGGCCCTGGCAGAGGCCCTGGCCCGGTTCGGGGTTCCGGAGGAGATCATCACTGACAATGGCAAGCAGTTCACCGACCGGTTCGGGAAGTACCGGCCCCGCACTGGTGAGGTGCTGTTCGACAAGATCTGCCGCCACAACGGCATCACGCACCGGCTCACCGCACCCGCCTCACCGAATCAGAACGGCAAGGTCGAACGGTTCCACGGCACCGTGCGCCCCGACTTCCTTGACACCGCCGAGGCGTTCATCAGCCTCCGGGAAGCCCAGGCCGCGGTGGACGCGTATGTGCTGCACTACAACACCGACCGACCCCACCAGGCCCTCGATGCGAAGACACCGGTCACGCCGGCTGACCGGTTCCAGCCGGCCCCCGCCCAGCAGCGGGCCCTGGTCGACCTGTGGCTGCCGCCCACCCTGGACCCCGTCCCCTCCACCGACGTCCAGCCGGTGGCAGCCGACGCACCAGCGGTCCAGGTCCAGGCGCCGGCGGTGGATCCTGGTGGGCCGGTGGAGTTCGACCGGGTCGTCCCGGCGTCGGGCAACCTGATGGTCTGCCAACGCCAGTTCTGGATGGGCACCCACCGGGCCGGCATGGTGGCCCGGATCTGGGCCGACTGCGACCTGATCCACGTCCTCATCGCCGGCATCCGCATCAAGACCGTCCGCTCTCACCTGAGCGTCAACGACCTGGCCACCCTCACCCGCCAGGGCGCCGTCCCGGCCGGTCCCGCACCTCTGCCGCCGATCGAGGACGGCGACGCCATCGAGGTCGAACGCTGCGTCAACCGAGGCGGCGGCGTCTCCCTGGGCCAACACATCGTCCTGGCCGCAGAGATCCTCGCCGGCCGCCGCGTCGGCATCCGCATCGAGCCTGCCACCCTCATGTTCTACGACCTCGACACCCGCGAACTGCTCCGCACCCGCACCAACCCTCTACGCCCGGAACAGATGAAGCGCCTCCGCGGTGCCCGCCCAGCAGGGCCACCACCGCGCCCCTCGATCGAACCCGTCCGAGTGCAACGGCGTGCTTCCAACAGCGGCATCATCATGGTCGCCGGCCAGAAGGTCGCCCTCGGCCGGCTGCACCGACACCAGACAGTCACCGTGACTGTCTCCGAGACGACCCTCGCCATCGAACTCACCGACGGAGACACCAAAGTCGTCCGACGCACCACCACCCAGCCAGTCCGTAGCATCAAAGGCCAGCGACCGCGGATCGCTACCCACGTTTCCTAGACCACCCGTCGCACATCACCTGGCAGAGCTGCGTCGCACATCAACTGACGGATCACAATCTAGGTAGCGCACCTGCTCGACTGTCGTGGATCGGCCTTAGGGTCACGGCTTCTGGGCCAGGGACTCAAACCCTGAGCCCTCATTGACGCACGATCGACCAAATCCAATCGGGCTAATCGACGCGCTGAGCTGGGCGGCGTTGGCCTTACCCTGCAGCGGTTGACGGCTCCTGTCGGCGTTATTTGTGCCAACGTGTGCCCGATGATCTTGCATGCTCCAACCACTCGTACGGCATAGTGGACTGGTGCCGAAGGACGACGATGCCGCGACTCAATCCACTTACGGACGGCTCGACGGGCAGGCTGGGCGCCGTGAGCAGGTCGTCGACGAACACATGTACCGGCTCCCGCCTGGCGCGCGATACCGGGCGACCTTTCGGCTCCAACTGTTCACCGCACCGCAGCAGCGTCCCGTTGCAGTCGCAACCCAGCTGATGGGCGAAGGGACTTCGCTGATCAACGCGGCCGAGGCCTGTGCTTCTTCGGTCTGGCAGCAGTACTTCCCAGATGATGCTGAGCCACCGATCTGGATCCAGCGCTTCCTGCCAGAGTCCGGGTCGCCGAGCATTGCTGCCGTCTCCTTCACCGTTGACGCCGAGGCGCGTCGCCTATCTCATCCAGCATGGCGTTCTGTACGCGACGAGGACGTAGATGCCCTGGTAGGGCAGCATGTCGATAGGGAACGAGGAGCGGGATTCATACCGCCCGAGCCTGAGCTAGAGGAGAGGCCAGAACGCTACGCGCCAGCGTGGGTCGCTCTGTTTCCGAAGCCCGCTCCGTTCCGCCAATCGGCATGCATGTCGGCCGGCACTCCTTTGTGGCGCCGTCTCGCCCGCCAGTTCGTACCGTATCGCGGTGCCCGCGGCTGCTGCTGGTACCACGGCGGCGACTGGCACACGGTGTCAAGCGTGGCTATGCGGCTCGTCCGCCAGGCTCAATCCGCAGGCGTCCCGCACGACGAGATTCCGCACCACGTGGACCAGCAGACCGCCACTTTTCCTCTTAGTGACTGGGAGCGGGAGGCCCTGCTATCGCTGCTAATCGACACTGTCCGGCCATATCGTCCATTCCAAGGCGGCTACAACAACGGCCAACACCGCGCGCAGGCGATGCTCGACGCCGGAGTCCGCCGCACCCTCGTTGAACGATACTGACGGAGGAGTAACCCAAAGACCATCTCCCACAGCAAGTAGCGCTTGTGGCATCGCACGAGGGCCGGAGCCTTCGACTGGTTCAGGGTGGGGCTGTCCGCGCTGGTTGCTGGCTTGACTGCTCCTGCCGATAACGCTGGCCGGCGCGCGGCCGGGCGTCATGCCTTGACCGGGCTATCCGTCGGCGACCGCGAGATGCACGGGGTGCGACGACAGGGGCGCTGTCAAGTGGAGGGCCTGGCCGTCCTTGGACTTTCTGACGTTGTCCGTCACCGAGATCAGGGGGTGAGGTCATTGGCGAGGCTCTGCCGGCCGCTGCTGGCTCGCGCTCGGCGGATATTAGTGACAGACATCACACTGCTCGCACGGCGTGTCTTGTGATATCGCGCGCGCGCCGGCAGTTACGCTCGCGCAGGTCACTTCGTTGCGCGAGCGTAACTGCGCGCGCGTTGGTTTACGCTGCCCAAAAGTCGCAGTGGGGCCACCCGAAGCGGCAGTTTTGGCTAGGTTTGACACGGTTTGGCCGGTCTAGAAAGGCTTGACATCCCCGATAGGCTGGCGGTCGCTACGCGATGCACCGCACCCACAGGGCCGCCAGCCTATCGGGGATGTCGCCGTGGTTCGTAACCTCTGGGCTGTAGGCGACCTCGTGCAGACGCAGCACCCATCGCCGGATCGCCGCAGGTCGCAACCTGAGTGGGGTGTTGCCCTCTGTGACGCATCTCCGTAGCCACACCTTCCGGACCACAGTACCGTTGGGCGTTAGGAGCATAGTGTTGCCGGGTACTTCGGTACTACGGTACTCTAGCCACTGGAAGGGGGCCCCAATGGCCGCTACGTCCGCTCCCATCAAGGTCGACGTTGGAACTGACCAGCTCATTTCTCACGCCGCCCACTTCCTGGGCAAGGCTAAGAAAGACGTCGTAGACGCGGCAGTCCGCGAGTACATAGAAGCGCATCGCAATGAGATCAACGACGGCATCCGTGTAGCCCTAAACCAGCTCGACGGATCGCCTAAGTCAGCGGTCTCACTGCTCGCAGGCCTATCGCCTGACCAGCTTGACGAGTATGGCGGGATGCCTGCGGAAAGCTGACCCTTCGTGTCTGGTGTCGGGCGGATTCGGGCGTTAAGGTTGCTGAATGAGCAGCGAGGCCCAATCTGTCCGGCCCACAAAGGCCTGCATTGAAGCGCTTGAGCTGTCCAAGCCGCCTATTAGCTTACCTCTGCCAGACCTGGATCATCCTCTGGTTAGAGAGGCGCAGCGACTCCCGGAAGTGCATGCTGCTGGGGGTGTGGAAAGGATCCTGAGCCTAACGGATCGGGTCTGGTTCAAGGTCAAGGTCAGTCGCTGGCGTGGGGCTGCAACTCGGCTCCCCGAGGCTGAGTCGACCGCCCCTGAGCTGCAAGCCCGCAGTGCGCCATGGTGGCTAGGTGCTGGCGGCTACAGGCGAGAAGGTGACCCCAGCGACTTCTATGAGTCGTTGGCAGCCACTGCCGGTCGCGACGGCTCCTCAGATCGCTGGCTCCCCCAAGCCTGGGACTGGAAGCGGCTCGAACTCGAGCATATATATGCATGGGAACGTGAGATCCGAAGGATCGTCTGCGAGTTGATCGCCCGATCCTTGCAGAACGGGTATGCCTATCAAGCGGAGTTCGAGCACTACAAGGTGACCGCTTTGGCCCGTGCAGAGGACGGCGAAACTTATTTACTAATCGGGACTGAAAACATCGCGGACCACCGAGTATTCGCGGTGATTTTAAATGCCATTCCGGGTATCGACCATAGCAGTTGGATGCCAGAGCCCGAAGGGGTCAGAGAGCTCGAACCGGAACCTGGCGAGATTATCTGGTCAACCATCTTGCCGCCCGCAGTGGCCGCGAAGTTGCTGGACACTCTCCCTGATGAGTGAAGATCGCTGAACGCCGTTGCCCGCTCGCCCTGGTCGACGGTGGGTGAGATGGCCTCCGCAACCGCCGAGGGACGGCGACCCACCGAAGGCAGGCCCTGGCCATCTTGTAGCCGGAGCGCCGCCGCCGGAGGTGTAGCGCCCGCAACGCTGTGACCGTCGCCAGCTCGCCGACGCGGCCGGGGTGCCCTCTGCTAGGCCACGGCAGCGGCCGATGATCCGCGAACGCGCCGAGTCCGGCGTCCGGGTGCTGATCCTGCTCGCCATCGGCACCATGGCCGGCGCCGCCGCCTTCACCCACGTCCACGACCTCACCGTTGCCCACGGCCAACCCGACTGGATCGGCTGGGCCAACGCCGTAGCGGTCGAGCTGATGGCCATCTACCTCGGCCTGGAGATCCGCGCCCGCCGTCGTGATGGTCGACCCGTCGGCCTGGTCGGCGTGCTCCTGATCGCGTTCGCGCTGCTCTCCCTCGCCGCCCAGGTCGCCGAAGCCGAACCGTCCGTCTGGGGCTGGATCGTCGCGGCGGTGCCGTCGCTGGCCTTCCTCGCCCTGGTCAAGGTCGTCCTGTCCAGCGAACCCACCACACCGCCGGCTATCGAGCCCGACCAACCGCAGGGCGATTGGTACGACGAGCCGCAGCCGGTCGAACCTACGCCGCCGGCTCCGGTGATGCCGCCGGCATCAGCCGCGGTGCTGCCTCCGATCAAAGCCATCCAGCCCAACCGGCCCCAGATCGTCGGGATCATTCGATGACGGCTCCGACCCTGCCCGGTCTCGAACCCGCCCCGACCCCGGTTGCTCCTCGGCCGGGATCGCGGGCGGCCCGCATGGCGCTACCTCGCTCGATCGACGTGCTCAAAGACATCGCCATCGAGTACGGCGTCTGCGTCCGCCCGCTCGCCATGCGCCGCACCGACCTCGACACCGGCCTTACCGAAGTCATCGACCTGCCCTGCGGCGCGACCCGGGAGGACAAGTGCCCGCCGTGCGCCAAGAAGAACCGCCGGCTACGGCAAGCGCAGATCCGCGAGGGCTGGCACCGCAACGACGAACCACTACCCGGCCCGGAACCCGCAACCGAAGCGCAGAAGTCCCTTGTCCTGTTCCGCGCACACCTGGAGTTCTCTCGCGACGAGGCCCTTCGCGCAGCCCAGTGGGACCAGGTGACCGACCTCGACGAGGCAATCCGCGAGGTAGAGGAAGCCATCACCGCTGAGGGCCTGCGCGGGCGCGTCGGGCCACCGCACGCCAGCGACGACGAGGGCCAGGACGACGAGCCCGGCCCACGGCGCAAGCGCTCCACCAAACGGCGCCAAGATGCCCCCGAACTGCCCCGGCGCAAGGTCGAGCGGCGCACCGTCGGCAAGACCTACATCGCCCCCGACGGCTCGACCTACCAACCGTCGATGTGGCTCACGCTCACCCTCGACTCGTACGGCCCGGTCCGCCCAGACGGCACCCCCGTCAACCCGGCCAGGTACGACTACCGCCGCGCGGCCTGGGACGCCGTGCACTTCCCCCGGCTGCTCGACCAGTTCTGGCAGAACCTCCGGCGGTGCGAGGGCTGGAACGTCCAGTACGCCGGCTGCGTCGAGCCGCAACGCCGACTCGCCCCGCACGCCCACTTCGTCATCCGGGGCACCATTCCTCGGGACGTGCTCCGCACCGTGGCGGCGGCGACCTATCACCAAGTGTGGTGGCCCTCGGTCGACGTCCAGCGCTACACCCTCGACCGGCTACCGATCTGGGACGAGCAGGCGGCGGCATGGGTCGACCCGGACACCCGCGAGCCACTGACCACCTGGACGGAAGCCCTCGACATCATCGACGACGACCCGGACGCGGAGCCGGTGCACGTGGTGCGTTTCGGCTCTCAGGTCGACGCCCGCGGCGTCATGCCCGGCACCGAGGACGCCGAACGAACCATCCGGTACGTCACGAAATACATCACCAAGCACACCGGCGACTGCCACAAGGCAACCACCGACCGGCAACGCAAGCACCTCGACCGGCTCTGGCAGCAACTCCAGCTCACCCCCTGCACCGACCGCTGCGCCAACTGGCTGCTCTACGGCATCCAGCCCAAGAAGGCACACGCCAAGCTCAAGCCCGGCCGCTGCAAGGGCAAGGTCCACCAGCGCGACACCCTCGGCATCGGCGGCCGGCGCATCCTCATCTCCCGCGACTGGTCCGGCAAGACCCTCGCCGACCACAAGCACGACGCGCGGGCCTGGGTCCGGGCACTGCTCGGCGTCACCACCGACGGCACGCAGCTCGTCGACAACCAGGGCGACACCACCGAACGAATCCGGCACGCCTGGGAGTTGGCCCGACCCGATGACCCGGACGTCGGCCCGATGACCCACCGGCTCATGCGCTCGATCAGCGAACGCGCCCGCTGGCGATCCGAACTACTCGCCGCCAAGGACCGGGCCGCGCAGGAGTCTCTAGATCTTTCGGCAACTCAGCACAGCGCACAGCACGACGGGGAGGAAACGCAGTGAACGAGGAGTTGTTGACCGTGCCGGAAGTGCTCGCCGAACTGCGCGTACCGCGCTCGACCTGGTTCTACTGGCGGCAGACCGGCAAGGGACCACGGGTGATCAAGCTCCCGAACGGGCAGCTTCGGGTCCGTCGGTCGGCGCTTGGTCGGTGGCTCGGCGACCTGGAGCAGGACGCCGCATGAAGAGCTATGAAGTCCAGATCTGGGAGATCGCCAAGCGCGCTGACCGAAAGGCTCGGCCGTGGCGGGTCCGCTGGGCGGTGAGCGGCCAACGCTTCGAGGACATGTTCCGTACCAAAGCCCTCGCGCACTCGTTCCGCGCCGAGCTGGTCCAGGCGGCCAACGCGGGGGAGCCCTTCGACCCGACCACCGGCCGCCCGGTCTCCGAGGCCAGAACCAAGAACCCCACCACCTGGTACGCCCATAGCCGCGCGTACGTTGAGATGAGGTGGCCCCGGGCGGCGGCCAAGACCCGGCGCTCGATCGTCGAAGCGCTGACCTCGATCACGGTGACCCTGACCCGGCCGACGAAGCGGGGCCGACCGACCGACGCTCTGCTCCGTGAGGCGCTGTACCTCTACGGCCTCAACCCGCGCCGCTGGTCCGACGAGATCCCGGCCGAGCACGCGGCGGCGCTCGCCTGGCTGGAAACCGCGTCCCTCCCGGTCGTCGAGCTGGACTCGCCCGCGATGGTCCGCCGAGTCCTCGACAGCCTGTGCGTACGCCTCGACGGCAAGCCCGCGGCTGCCTCCACCGTCCAGCGGAAGCGGGCCACCTTCTACAACGTGCTCGGGTACGCCGTCGAGCTGGAGCTGATCGCCTCCAACCCGGTCGATCGGGTCCAGTGGACCGCACCCGAGGTCGCCCAGTCCATCGACCGGCGGGTGGTAGCGAATCCAGCCCAGGTCGCCACGCTGCTCGAAGCGGTGAAATCTCTCGGCAAACGCGCCGACAAGGTCACCGCGTTTTTCGGCTGTCTCTACTACGCGGGGATGCGTCCCTCGGAAGCTGCAGACCTACGGCGGGAAGACTGCGACCTTGCCGGCCGGTGCGCCGACTGTGGGGCCGACTTCGACGACCTGGCGGCGGTCAAGCCTTCCCGGTCCTGCGAGCACGAGAAGATCGAATATCGCTGGGGCCGTCTGGTGCTCGCCGGCACCTCGCCGCGTGCCGGGTCGCATTGGACCGACGATGGCGGCTCCCACGAGCGGCGCGGACTCAAGCACCGGGGGAGGGCCGAGACTCGTACGGTCCCGATCCCGCCCCGGCTCGTCGAGCTGCTGTGCGCGCACGTCGAGAATCACGGGGTCGGCCCGGACGGTCGGTTCTTCCGGGGCCTGCACGGTGGGCCGCTCTCCGAGTCGGTCTACGACCGGTGGTGGAAGCTCGCCCGCGAGAAGGCCCTGACCGAATCGCAGGTCGCTTCGCCGCTCGTTCGCCGGCCCTACGACCTACGGCACGCGGCGGCCTCGCTCTGGCTGAATGCCGGCGTCCCGCCGACTGAGGTTGCCCGGCGCCTGGGCCACGGCGTCGCCGTCCTGCTCCGTGTCTACGCCAACTGCATCGACGGCGGCGACGACACCATGAACGACAAGATCGGCGACGCGCTCGGATGAGCGTCCTCGGTTTGCTGCTCTCGGCTGTGAGGCCCCCGGCCATGCGCCGAGCTTCAGCCATGACGTCCGCGCTGACGTCTTCGGCTCGTCTCAAGAGGGAGGGACCGGAGCCAGAATCCTTCCGGGCGGCTGTAAGCAACCGTGGCTGCGGCGACAAGTATGGGTGTGAGACCACCACCTGGAGGATCGGTGCCGGATGCGCGGAGGACGACCGCCGACCGTGAGCGCCTTGCTGACTTGTTCCGTCAACACGGCGACGCGGTCTTCGCGTATGCCAATGATCGACTGGGCGGTGATGATGCGCAGGACCTCGTAAGCGAGGTGTTCGCCGTGGCATGGCGGCGCTTGGCAACCGTCAAGGAGGGCCAGGAACGGCCCTGGCTGTTCGGGGTCGCGCGACGCCTCGTGTTGCAACATCGACGCGGTCGCGCAGTTCACGCGGCGTTGCAGGCACGTCTGCACTCTCAGGCCCACGACGAGACTGAGTACGGTCCGTCCACTTCCCAACGAGTGGACGTGATGGCGGCATTGGCGGAACTGCCAGAGATCGACCGCGAGGTGCTGCTACTGCGGTACTGGTACGACTTCAACGGCAGGGAATCGGCGAAGGTGTTGGGGTGCACGACGGCGACGTTTGCTGTGCGGTTACACCGGGCTCGTCGCCGCTTCGAGGACGCATACGGGCATCGGCGGGTAGAGCCGAAACCGTTTCCCGTCGGCGATCTGACCGCATGCACGAGGGGGCTGGAGTGAAGCACTACGAAGCAGAAACCGAAGACCTGATTAGTCGCGTCCGGCCCACCGCCGAGGTCACGTTCACGACAAGCCCTCAGGGAGAGGCGATACTCGCTCGCGTTCTCGGATTGCCGCAGCAGCCTGAGAAGAGCTTCCGAAAGAGGAGATTGGGGGTCGTTGGAGCGGTTGCCGCCGCGACTCTGGCTGCTGGTGGTGCGACCGCCGCAATCGGTGGTTATCACGCGCCTAATGCGCCGCCTGAGGCAATGCCTGCAAATGATATGGCCTTTGTATGCGCCACAAGCGGTATGCACCGGATGGGGGAAACGGCCGCGAGAGTTGCCGAGGCTCCGATCGATGCATGCCGGAGGTCGTGGAGCCGGATCTTTAGCGTCAAGGCGCCATCCCACCTGTATGCCTGCGTTCAACGTATCGAGGCGATTCCTTCAACGGGAAGTAGCGAGGCTTCCTCTCCCGAAACGAGGTGGGGGAAGCTCGTGTACGTCATCGACGGCGAGCAGTTCAAGAACGCACCCGAGACGTGCGGATCGGTCAAGATGTTCGTAGCGCCGGCAGACGACTGAGCGGATGTGCTTGCAGCCCGCGGCCCGCCTCGCTCCGGCTGAATGCCGGCGTCCCGCCAACCGAGGTCGCCCGGCGCCTGGGCCACGGCGTCGCCGTCCTGCTCCGCCTCTACGCCAACTGCATCGACGGAGGAGACGACACCATGAACGACAAGATCGGCGACGCTCTCGGATGATGGCGGAACTAAGGAGGGTGCAGACCGACGGGAAAGTGAGCCGTAAGCTAACGCGATGTTGGCGGAGCCTGGAGTGATCGATCTGGACGAACAAAATCGCCAACCGGCGGTGTACAACCCTGACCGCCTTATGCGCAGGTCAACGATGGTTGTTCGGCTGGTCGCTGTCTTCCTGGTCGGTGCTGTGCTTGGTGGTGTCGGTGTCAACGAACTGCGAGACTCGCAGGAAGAGCGGGATCGGGTCGCTTCGGTCTCACTCGTTGCCATCCCTGCGTCAGTCGGAAGCGGCGGCGGGGACGTCAAAGGCGTTCTCCAGATGGATGGGCAGCTGGCAGTGATCAACACTGGCCCTGCGCCGATCACAGTTGTTGCGGTTGCCGGGGAACGACCCGGCGTTCTGGTGCGTGGTACCGGCAAGTCCGTGTTGCTGCGTGCCGGCGGCACCGGCTGGGTCGAAGTCAAGCTGAGCCTCGAATGTGCTACTGCGTTCGGGAGTGAGCCTTTGTCGATGCGCCTGGCGGTCGAGACTGCCGACCGGCAGGCGAGAGAGGCCACCTATCCCGTCGCTGTAACGGGGAGCGTCTGGCACCGTGGTGTTGAACGACCGTGCGAGCACCTCCTTCGAGTCGGTCAAGCGTGACGGCAGGTGGGCAGCATCGGGGCATGGGCGGATGGTGGGCACTGGGATGCGAGTGCGGCGGCCAACGCAGAGAAACGGCAGGTCAACGCCGCCGACCGGGGCAAGATCGCGGACGCCCTGTAAATCCGTCGCGAAAGCTTCAGAGGTTCGAATCCTCTACCCGCCACCAGGTGCTAAGAAGGGCCCCTGACCAGCGTGAACGCCGGTCAGGGGCCTCTTCTGTGAGTCTCACTCGGTCCCGCTTCAACCCGCTAGATCTCGCTGGTTGTGTCGTATACGTGTCGCCAGCTGTATGTCGGTTGCTTCGATGCTTGACCATGGCTCCGTGGCGTGGGAATGGCTGGCACCGGTCGGGACCGTAGTCGGAGCGGCAGTAGGGGCGCTAGCGGGCGTCGTGAGCGGAAGGGCTGCGGCCCGTAGCCAGGTCCAAGCACAAGAAGTGCAGCTACGTGTCCTCAAGCTTGAGGTCGAGTCTCAGCACAGGCGAGAGCTCCTATCCGTCAAGCAGGGACTTTATGGGAGGTTCCTGGCAGAAAGTCATAGTGCATACGTTAAGGTCATGAATGTTCGTCATCTCTCCGATCGGCGTAGTGAGGAAGGGAAAGGCAAGCTCCAATTGGCGGAGGAAGCTCTGGAGCGCCTGGGTGCCTTGCATGGAGAGATTGCCGTTCTGGCAGAGCCGCATCTTGCGGCCGAGACGCTGCGGCTCGTCGCCGATCTATGGGAGGGCCTCTCCGAGACAAGCGGAATCGATGATTTTGCGGGCATGAAGCGCTTCGGAGGTATCACGGTTGCGATGCAGCGGGACATTAAAGTCGCTGTTGGTGTCTGACGCGCGAACTAAACGTAGTCGCCCCGAAGCGCTGCTTCGATGCGCTTCCGAGCAGCCTCTTCCTGCCCGTAGATGCACTTCGCGTAGACACGCATGAGGACGTGCATGCTGTGCCCGGCCCATTCGGCCACCTGGGTAGCCGGCACCCCCGCATTGAGCCAGAGCGACACGGCGGCGTGCCGTAGGTCGTACGGACGCCGGGCCAGCGGGGAACGTTGCTGAGCCGGGGTGAGTACCTTCGCCCGCGCGTCGCGCCACGCCTTTCCATAGGTGTTGTTCGGGATCGGTTGCCCGGCGGTGGGCACGTACCGACCGCCGGGGCCGCGCCGGGTGACGAACAGCTTTCCGTTAGATCCTGGCGGGTACTCCTTGACGTGGTGGTCGAGCAGCCGCACGAGCGGCGGTGGCACCGGCACGTCTCGCGTGGCGGCCTTCGCTCGGTGCTTCAACCCTCGTTCCTCGGCCGTGTCGCTCCCGTCGCCCCAGTCGCGTCCTACGGCCACGGTCGAGCCGGTCAGGTGTAGTACTCCCCACCCGTCGGCGATGTCCCGCAGCGCGGCGGCCTCGGCGATCCTTGGTCGCATGGCTTCCCCGAGGGTTGATTGCGCGGCGAACAGCGGCGCGGTCATCGCCCGGTGAACGGGGCTCTTGCGTTCGCCGGGGCCGGCGATGACGGCGGCGAAGATGTTCACCGGTTCCCGCCACCCGCCGACCGGCTCCATCTCCAGCCGGCCACCCGCGCACGCGGAGAGCACGGCCACGGCGAGGGTGCCGGCCATCGCGGGATCGGTCTGGGTGAACCGGGCGACGCCGGTCACCATGTCGCCGAGCCAACGGGGGAACACGTCGACCGGGAACGGCGGCGGCGCGGTGGACGGCCCGGTCAGGGGCACTGGAACATCCCACAGCGGCCCGCCGTTGCCCGGCGGCGTGTCGGTGTCGTGCTGTTGGTCGGTGGTGACGAGGTGTAGGCGGGCGGGTGTCATGCGGCCTCTCCGTTCTGCGCGGTGGTGCGGGTGCGGGTGCGGTAGGCGGCTTGGCGGCAGGCGTGGGAGCAGTGGCGCGGCCACCGGCCGGTGGCCGGTCGGCGTAGCGGGGTTGCCGCAGTGGCAGTGACGCAACCCGGCCGGCGGGGTGACGTCAGCGGCGGCGGGGACCACGGCCAGGAGGGAACCGTCACCGTCGTTCTGGTGCCGGGGTTGCGTCACGCCCGCGGGGCATCCGTCATCGGCCGCCGCGGTGGATGCGTCACCGTCTGGCGCCGGGGTTGCGTCACGGCCAGGTGGCATCCGCCGGCGGGTTTCGTCGGCCGCATGGTGGCGCATGAGTTGCACGCCGATCCAGTGCGTGTAGGCGGGTGGGATGGCCTGGGTGAGGTTGGGCCAGGGCATCCAGTCGATGCCCATCGCGGTCCGCGCTTCCTCGGTGTTGGGTGACGTTTCCCCGTCGACGGTGCGCTTTCGTCCCGAGCGCTGGCCGTAGCTGCCGTACACGGGAACGGGTGGTGCCTGCCGGTCGTGCCAGCACGGCGTACCGGTCAGCGGCAGGTTCGACTCGAACAGGCGGTGTCGGCGCACCCCGAGGCGCAGGCTGTCTCCGCAGATCGTGATCGGGTCGAGCAGGGGTGCGCCGGGCACGTTCTCCATGACGTACGCCCACGGGCCGCCCGGCGTGGCCACCGCCGCCCGCAACCGTTCCCGGGTTGGCTCGATCAGGTCGGGGTGCTCGTGCCGGAGGTGGGCGGGTGTGGCGGCGCTGAACCGCTGGCACGGCGGCGACGCGGCGATCACGTCGAAGCCGGTCAGGTCCGCGGTGAGGGCGTCGGCCTGGATGAACGGGAACGGGTAGTAGGGCTGCGGTCGGATGTCCACGCCCACCACGTCGAACCCAGCGGCGTAGTAGCCGGCCGACGCGCCACCCGCGCAGCAGAACAGATCCAGCACCCGCAGGCGGCGGTTCACGCGGCCACCGTCCGGGGCCGGCGGCTGCCGGCGGTCAAGCCGGATCGGACGGTGCGGTACGCCTCGGCGCTGCGCAACCCGGCCGTCACGCCCGCCTGTTCCAGCACGCTCTGTGCGTCGTCCTCACCGAGCGCCCCACCGGCCACCAACTGGCCGAGGGCTACGGCGGCGATGTACAGCGCCCGGTTGCGCTCCCCGCTCGCGGCGGTGGCCACCCGCTCGGCCTCCCGGGCCACGGCGGCCCGCACATACCCGGCGGCCCGTCCGGTACCGAGGTCGACCACCACTGGCCGCTGCGGAGGCAACGGCGTGGGGGCGAGCAGCCCAGCCAGCCAGGCGGGCAACGGGGCGGGGCCGGTGTCCAGATCGACCGTGTACGGGCGGTGGTTGACGGTGCTGCCGGCGGCGACCACGTATCCCCCCTGGGCGCGGGTGTCGACCATCGGGCCGAGCGTGCCGGCGGTGTTGCGTAACGCCGGTCCAGCGAGCCTGACCCGCTTGAGGTGCTACGTCGCACCGGAGCGGCTGGCGACCACGGCACCACCCGGGCGGTGGAGGATCCCCTCTGTGCGGCCGAGCGCCGGGCCGTGAAGACGGCCGAGCCGACTCCGTACGGCCGTGAGGTCATCGTGGCTGCCCAGCAAGCCGGAATGCCGGTGGCGGCGGTCAGCAACAACTCGGCCGGGGCGGTAGCCGCCTACCTGTCAGCACACCGACTCGCCGGTTACGTCTCGCCGGTGGTCGGCCGGGCGTACGCCGACCCGGACCGTATGAAGCCCAACCCGGAACCGATCCTGCAAGCTGTGCGCGCGCTCGGTCAGTTGCCGGCCCGGTGCGTGCTGGTCGGTGACTCACTCTCCGACATTGAGGGAGCGCAGGCGGCGGGAGTGCGGGTGATTGGATTCGCTAATAAAAGCACGAAGAGGGAACTATTCGTGACAGCCGGGGCGGACTGTGTGATTGCGGATATGAAGGAAATTGCCGTGAAGCTTACGCCATCCGACACGCCGTAGTTGACAACTGGTAGTGGTGACCGACGGATGTAGGGTTCCCCGAGGGGTTGGGCCGCATAATCGCGACAGGAGTTCTAGTGGCTGGATATAAAAGCGAGATCCGTCACAGTGATATCACGGCACTTGAGGACAAGGTAACGCGGGGAAGCTATCACAAGTATCTCAAGCGCTTGACCCTTAAAAAAGTTCGGGGGTTCAGGGACCGAGAGGTATCTTTCGACTTCCCTGTCACCGCACTGATCGGACCCAACGGTGGCGGCAAGACGACGATACTTGGCGCGGCCGGATTGATTTACGCCGACGTTCCTCCTCGGCGCTTCTTTGCCAAGAGTGGCAAGTATGACAGCAGTATGAAAGATTGGTCCGTTGAGTATGAACTGATCGATCGGGACCTGAATAGGCGCATCTCTGTTGCCCGTGTCGCAAGTTTCAAACAGGCCAAATGGAATCGAACGGCCGTAGATCGTCAAGTTCTTATCTTCGGTGTTGAGCGTACCGTCCCCGCGACCGAGCGACGGGATTTGACGCAAGCGGTAGGCAGCAGCTTCGTAGCTGCCTCCGAGGTCGCTTTGACTTCGGCTGTCGCTACTCACGTCGCCGCCATCCTGGGAAAGCCGATTGAGGGTTACAACCGGCTAACCGTCGACAAGGCTGGCCGCATCACGATATTCGCTGGGCAGACCCCTGGCGGGGACGAATACTCTGAGTTCCACTTTGGCGCTGGTGAGGCCAGCATCATTCGCATCGTGAGCGCCGTTGAAGAAGCCTCCGATGGGACGATGATCCTGATAGAGGAAATAGAGAACGGGTTGCACCCCGTGGCAACCCGGCGTGTGGTTGAGTACCTAATTGATGTAGCTGCCCGCAAATCATGTCAGGTAATTTTCACTACCCATTCCAACGATGCTCTTGCGCCACTTCCGGCTCGCGCGATATGGGCCGCTTACTCGGGAGAGGTCTTGCAAGGGAAGCTCGATATTGCCGCTTTGCGAACCATCGCAGGCCAGATCGACGCGAAGCTTGCCATATTCGTGGAGGACAGTTTCGCCGAGCTGATGGTCACGAGTTCCCTGCGGGCTATCGGCAACGTCGAGATCGATGCAGTCAAGGTCCATGCAATGGGTGGGGCGGGACCTGCGATCAGAGTTAACGAACAGCACAACATTGACCCGACATCAACGTTTCCGTCGGTATGCCTGCTGGACGGCGACCAAGCGGAGTCGGCGGAAGCTAAAGAACGGGTCTTTCTGCTGCCCGGGGCGACGCTGCCCGAGAGTCATGTCTTCTCGCGAGTCCTGGACCGCATTGACATCGTTGCTGCGAAGTTGACGGCAGCGATGCAACTTCCCCTGAATCGGCAGGAAACAGTCAAAGAAGTCGTGCGGCGGCGCGACCTGATTAACAGGGACAGGCATGTCATATGGGAGCAGATAGGCGAAGATCTGGACTTCACTGCAGGCTTTATCGTGGCCTCTGCCTTCCTGGCCGTGTGGGCGCAGGAGTACCCGGAAGAGGTGGAGACCCTGGTCGGGCAGTTCGGCGACCTGGTGCCTAGACGTTGAGGGTTGGCGGTGGCTTGGCTGCCGGCCGTGTTGGCCCGCGCCGGCCCCCGTGTCACATGGGTGTCGCCGCACCCTGGCCGATCGGCGTTCGTGCTGGTCAGGCGCATGGAAACGGCGCACTGTAAATCCGTCGCGAAAGCTTCAGAGGGTTCGAATCCTCTACCCGCCACCAGGTGCAGACACGGCCCCTGACCAGCAGAGATGCTGATCGGGGGCCGTTGTCGTTTGTCTGACCACCAACTGCATCGACGGTGGCGACCCAGTAACGACAAGATCGATGACGCACTCGAGGAGTGCCCTTCCTCCAGCTGCTTGTCGTGGCTGTGGCGTCGCCGACGAGACGCCGAGCTTCGGCGCGTTGCAGACGGAGCCGATGTAGCCGTAGGCGTGGCCGAGGGCGATCAGCCCGGCCGCCACGGGAGTGCCACTCCAGATAATGAACAGGTACGCCCACGACGTGAAGGTGTGAGGCGTGATGACGCCTGTCTGTAGCCCTGCGGGCCGATGACCCGCAGAGCATCCTCTGGAAGCCGCCTCGAGATGCCGGCGAGGATCGCGAGGGTTGGGCCCACACCCGCTGTCAGGCAGTCGCATGCGGCCGGGATTACGTCGACCGCCGCGCTTGGCCTGACATTGCGCAGGGTGACGGCGTCCTTGAGTCGAGTGAGGACGTCTCCCGCCGGGGGAGTCTCGTTGTCGCTGGCTTGTCCACCGTTGGCGTGGGCGGGATGGCAGCTTTGCGGGCGCTGTAGATGGGGGCAGCGGCACTGAACTTGGACGGGCTCAAGAGCGACCGAGGCGGCCGTTCGGGCGCCGGTGATTTCATCCCATTCGGTAACTCACGGCCGAGGACGAGCCGGCGTTCGCCGACGCCGACGCGCGGGCGTTGGGGTGGTCCCGGTCGGTGGTCCCGGCGGCAGGTTGGCGCTCAGGGTTGACACGCCATCACGCCTCACATCCGCAACCATCGATGCAAAGTGCAAGGTTAGCTGCGCATACTCTGTCTGCGATCAGCGCATGTGTTGCTGGCCGCCCAAGTGAAATGAACCCGACGAGGCACTAGCGCGATGGCGGGGAGCCGGTATGGTGGTCGATGGCCGGATTGGGGGCGCAAGTTCGTCGCGCGGGCTGTTGAGGCCTTGCTGGCGGTGACCGTCGTACCGGATGTGGCGAGTGCCTACAGCTGGACCCGAATTGCGTTGAAGGTCGTATTCAGCGCTGGGTGAAGCGGTTAAGCGCGTTGCAGGCTTGTGATCTGGTCCGGTGTGTTGGGGGCGGTGGGCCGAACGGCGGGAAGTCACAGACGGTGGTGCCAGTTGGGCGACCACCACTTCTCTGGTTGCCCGCGCTGTGGCACGATCGTGGAACCTCCATCAACGCTGTACATCTCCCGACAGGAGCGATCATGTCTGGTCGAAGGCTAGGCCGACTCGGTGGGTCTCTCCTCCTTGTTCTCGCCGCCGCTGCCATCGTTGCCTTCCCTGCTGGCCTCTATGACAGCAGTGCCCGCGGAGCTCAGGCCATCGATCTCATCTGGACCGTCGCTCCGGAAGGCACTATCGTCGGCAGCGGTCGCTGACTGGTTCAGCTCACCTCCAGCCAAGGGCGGTAAACCGCAGGCGCTGTAGGGAGCGGTATGGCTCCGCGTGATCGATCGCGACGTCGTTCGGCGGATCGCGCCTGGTTCATCACCGCGCCACTGGTGTTCTTCGCGGCGATCTGTTCCATCGTCACGGGGCTGGTGTCGTCCCAGCCCTTCGGTGACTGGCTCCTGGCGCTCCTGTTGTTGGTCGCCATGGCCGCCGTGGGCATGCCGGTCCTCAACTTTGTCGTCCGGCGGCAGTCGTTCGGGATGACCCTGACCGAGATCCCGCTGGTTCTAGCGCTGTTTTTGCTGCCACCGCTGACCGTGGTGGCGATCTACACGGTGGCGTCCATGCTCACGCAGACGCGGCACCGGTTCGCGCCCGTCAAGTTCTGGTTCAACGTGGCCAAGGCTGCCGCCGGGACCTCTCTCGCCGTCCTCCTCCTTCAGGCGCTACCGCCCTCGAAGGAGGTGGACGACCCCGGCACCTGGCTGAGTCTCTTCGCGGCCGTAACCGCGGTGATCCTCGTCAGCCTTCTGGGTATCGTCGGCGTGCATACCCTGCTACAGGGCTGGCAGGCGGGACGGGACTCTCTCCGCACCGCACGCCCCGCGCTGCTCACTGCGGCGATCAACGTCTCGCTCGGTCTGATCATCCTGATCGCCGTCACCACCACCTGGTGGTCGTTGGTGTTGCTGGCCGCACTCGGTGCGGCACTGGTCCTGGTCTACCGCTCCTACGCGGAGTTCTTCCGGCAACACCGGACGTTGGCCTCGATGTACGACCTCACCCGCGCAATCGGGGAGCGTGGCCAGGACGGCACGCTCGTCGATGCTCTTCTGGGTCGGGTCCGGGCCCTGATGCAGGCCGAGTACGCGACCCTGTGGCTGCCCGCCCAGGGCCGCCATCCCGAGGTGCTGCTCACCGCCCGGGTGGACGACTCAGGCCTGTTGGACGTCGTACCTACGCCGACATCCCTTCGTCAGCGAGCCTCGGACGAGGGGCGGACCATCGCGGTGGGGCGTGCCTTCGACGAGGAGTCGAACGAGCGCCGGGCGCTGAGTCACGGCAAGGTCAAGGACGTCATCGTCGTGCCGCTCCGGTCCGGCCAGGCGGTCATCGGCACCCTGGAGGTCGCCAACCGGCTCAGCGACGTCGGTCATTTCACCCGTGGCGACATCCCCATCTTCGAGACCGTGGCCGCGCACGCGGCTGTGGCCCTGGAAAATTCGCGCCTGGTCGACCGGCTCCGCCACGACGCGCACCACGACACGTTGACCCGACTGCCCAACCGGCGGCGGATCACCGGGGCGCTGGACGAGTCGGTCAAGATCCGCGCGCCGGGCGAGGTGGTGGCGCTGCTGCTCTTCGACGTCGACGGTCTGCGCCAGGTCAACGAGTCCCTGGGACACGCGGCCGGCGACAAGGTCCTCACCGAGGTTGCCAATCGGTTGCGGGCCAGCGCACCGTCGTCGGCTCTGGTTGGTCGTGCCGGCGGGGACGAGTTCCTGGTGACGCTGCGGTTGGAGAGCGCCGAGGCGGCGCTCGAGTTGGCCGCCCAGCTGCGCGACCAGATCCGCGACGAGATGGTCTTCGACGCGCTCACCCTCGACGTCAACACCGCCGTCGGGGTGGCCGTACACCCGGATCACGGCAGCGACGCGGCGGCCCTGCTGCTTCGGGTCGACCTGGCCGCCACCGCGGCCAAGTCGGTGCCGGGCAGCGTGCAGCTGTTCAACCCCGCGCTGGAGTCCCGTTCACTGCGCCGGCTGGGTCTGGCCGGCGATCTGCGCCGAGCACTGGACCAGGGCGAGCTGGAGGTCTATTTCCAGCCCAAGGTGACTCTGCGGGACCGGCGCCTGGTTGGTGTCGAGTGTCTGGCCCGCTGGGAGCACCCGGCGCACGGCACTGTCGCACCCGAGGACTTCGTGGCGGTGGCCGAGCACACCGGCCAGTTGAGCCGGCTCACCGAGGTGGTGCTCCGGGAGGGCCTTCGCCGCAGCCGGGACTGGGCGCTGGCCGACCAGCCGCTGCCCATCGCTGTCAACCTCTCGGCTCGTACGCTCATCGACCAGCATTTCCCGGACCGGGTCCAGGAGTTGTTGAGCGAGTACAAGGTGCCGGCGCAGCGCCTCACCCTGGAGATCACCGAGTCGGGGGTGCTGGACGGCACGGACCGGCCCATCCCCACCCTGCAACGGCTGCGGGATCTGGGCGTGCGGCTGTCGGTGGACGACTTCGGCACGGGCGACTCGTCCCTGGCGCACCTGCGGCGGCTGCCGGTGCACGAGGTGAAGGTGGACCGTTCCTTCGTGCAGGGCATGGCGACCGACCCGGGCGACCTGGCGATCGTCAACGCGGTGGTGACCCTCTCCCAGCAGTTCGGCTTGGCGGTGGTGGCCGAGGGGGTGGAGAGCGAGCTGACCCTGGAGCTTCTCCAGGACATCGGCTGTGAGATCGGGCAGGGCTTCCTGTTCAGCAGGCCGCTGCCGTACGAGCGGTTGGCTGCCTGGTTCGGCGCCCAGGTCGAGCCGGAGACGATCTCCAACGGGGAGCTTCCGCGCCTTCGAGTGGTGCCCTGAGCAGGGCGCGGACGATCACCGGGGATCCGATTTCACCTGCCGAGCCGGGCCGTGTACTCTTACTCCTGCGCGCCCCACGGGGAGATCGCGCAGGCCCCCTTAGCTCAGTCGGCAGAGCGTCTCCATGGTAAGGAGAAGGTCTACGGTTCGATTCCGTAAGGGGGCTCGAGGGTTCAGCTGGACCCATCGCAGCGGTGTAGCTCAGATGGTAGAGCAAGCGGCTCATAATCGCTGTGTCGCCGGTTCAAGTCCGGCCACCGCTACTCTCGTCTTCCGGGCTCGTTGCCGGTGGTCGTAAGAATGGGCGCTTCTGGCGCCCACTTTGCATGTCCGCGCTGTCAGCGTCTAGGCTGGCGCGTCGTAGTTGTTTCCGTTAGCGAGGAAGGCACTCCGCCGTGGCGAAGGCTACCGATGTCCGGCCGAAGATCACTTTGGCGTGTGTGGAGTGCAAGGAGCGCAACTACATCACGCGCAAGAATCGGCGCAACGACCCCGACCGCATCGAGCTGAAGAAGTTCTGCCCGCGTGACGGTCGGCACACGGTCCACCGCGAGACCCGCTGACCACTGGCCGGCCCTGAGGGCCGGCCGTTGTCGAAGCTTTCCGATCGCCGATCTGACCGGTTTGGTGCGGCTCCGCCGCCGCCTACCGATCAGGTCGGCGATTGGGCTTTCCGTGTAGGTTCGCGGCATGTCTCTGGACGCTTCCTTCGTCGGCCGGACCTATCCGCCGACCGCCCCCTACCAGGTGGGCCGAGAAAAGATCCGCGAGTTCGCCAGCGCCATCGGCGCCACCGATGCGGCCCACCATGACCCGGAGGCCGCGCGGGCGCAGGGCCACCCCGACGTGGTGGCCCCGCCGACCTTCCCGGTGATCGTCACGATGGCCGCGAGCCGCCAGATCATCGAGGACCCGGTCCTGGGTGTCGACTACAGCCGCCTGGTGCACGGCGACCAGCGGTTCGCGTACACCCGGCCGGTGTTCGCCGGCGACGAGCTGGTCTGCACCAACACCATCGAGGACGTCAGCACCCGGGGTGGGCACGGCTTCCTGACCACGCGCACCGATGTGAGCACCGTCGGCGGGGAGCCCGTGGTCGCGGTCTGGGCCAGGTATGTCATCCGCGGGGAGGCCTGAGATGGAGTTGCCAGCACAGACGTTCCGGGTGACCCGCGCGGACCTGGTCCGCTACGCCGGCGCCTCGGGCGACTTCAACCCGATCCACTGGAGCGACCGGGTCGCCACGAAGGTGGGCCTGCCCGGGGTGATCGCCCACGGCATGTTCACCATGGCGTTGGTCGGCCGGGCGGTCACCGCGTGGGCCGGGTCGCCGGACGCGGTGGTCGAGTACGGGGTGCGGTTCACCCGGCCGGTGGTGGTTCCGGACGACGACCAGGGGACCGAGATCGAGGTCACCGCGCGGGTCCGTGAGGTGACCGAGGACGGTCTCACCCGCCTTGAGGTGACGGCCACCTGCCTCGGTGAGAAGGTGCTGTCGCAGGCGCGGGCAACCATCCGGACGGCACGCTGAACCGAGCCCGCCACGCGTGGCGGAGAGACCGGTTGGGAAAGTCGGGCGGCTACCCGTACACTGGTCCGCCGTGGGGCAAGTGACCCCTGCTCGGTCGTCTGTGGCCGCGTGGGGCGAGTGTTGCCGCATAGGGGTGTAGCTCAATTGGCAGAGCAGCGGTCTCCAAAACCGCAGGCTGCAGGTTCAAGTCCTGTCACCCCTGCGCCTCAGGCCTGACCGTTCCCGTGGGTCGCGCCGCCAGCTTGGCGGCGTCCGGCCCGTGGTGGTGGCATCGGCGGGGTGGTTCCGAGGCAATCGGGCCCTCCCGGGTGATCCACCGGCCGCGGCCCGTCGCGGGACGGTTGGGTCCGGCCGGCGTGACCAGCGCCGCGTACGCCACTCGGCGTGCGACCCCAGATTCCGCGACGGAGGGCGAAGTGGCCGACAACAAGCGGCGCGACGACGACGGCGACGATCGTCTGGACGACGAGATCGTCGACGACGTGGCCGACGACGACGCCTCCGGCGCGGACGAGCCGGTTTCCCGGGGAGGCACCGCCACCCGGTCGCGTGCCCGGGCGGAGTCGGCGGACAGCCGGCCGACCACCCGGTCGGAAACGGGTCGGGTGGGCGTCTTCGGCCGTGTCGCCCGGTTCTTCCGCGAGGTCGTGGCCGAACTGCGTAAGGTCATCTGGCCGACCCGCAAGGAGTTGCTGACCTACACCGCCGTGGTGGTGGCGTTCGTCGCGGTGATGCTGACGATCGTGGGTGTGCTGGACTTCGGCTTCGCCAAGGTCGTGTTGTTTGTCTTTGGCAACTCGGACTGACCGGCTGCCTCCAGCCATAGTGACGGAAGTGAGCGAGCGTGCCTGAGTACGACGAGACCGCCGGACCGGTGGACGAGCAGTCCACGGTCGCGACGGCGGCTGGTGACGAGTCGGTTGAGGCCGCCAGCGAGCCGGAGTTTCCAACGACCGAGCCCGCACCGGACGAGGACTACGACCCGGTCGCGGAGCTGAGGCAGAAGCTGCGCTACGCGCCGGGTGACTGGTACGTGGTGCACTCGTACGCCGGCTACGAGAACAAGGTCAAGACCAACCTCGAGACCCGGATCACGAGCCTCGACATGGAGGACTTCATCTTCCAGGTCGAGGTGCCGACCCGGGAAGAGGTCGAGGTCAAGAACGGTAAGCGTTCGCAGATCCAGGCGAAGGTCTTCCCGGGCTACATCCTGGTCCGGATGGAGCTGACCGCTGAGTCGTACTCCTGCGTCCGGAACACCCCGGGTGTGACCGGCTTCGTCGGTGCGACCGACCGGGCCGACCGACCCGCTCCGCTCTCGCTCGACGAGGTGCTGAAGTGGCTGGCGCCGGCGGTCGAGACCGAGCAGAAGAAGGCGAAGCCGGAGATCAAGGTCCTCGACTTCGAGGTGGGCGACTCCGTCACCGTCACCGACGGCGCGTTCGCGTCGCTGCCGGCCACGATCAGCGAGATCAACGCCGACCAGCAGAAGCTCAAGGTGCTGGTGTCGATCTTCGGTCGTGAGACTCCGGTGGAGCTCAACTTCAACCAGGTCGCCAAGATCTGATTGGTCGTCGGCGGCGGGTCCGACCCGCCGCCGACGTCGGCGTACGCGCTCTCGCTCGACCTCGGCGGACGAGTGGGCTGCGGCCTGCGCTACTCTTGAATGTCGCCGCTGTCGCACCGCGCTGACCGTGCGCGCCCGAGGGCGGCGACAGCCGCATTTTCCCAGCTCCAAGCCCCAGGAAGTGACATGCCTCCGAAGAAGAAGCTCGTCAAGACGTTCACGCTTCAGCTGCCGGCTGGCCAGGCCACGCCGGCGCCGCCGGTCGGCCCCGCGCTCGGCCAGCACGGCGTGAACATCATGGAGTTCTGCAAGTCCTACAACGCGCAGACCGAGTCTCAGCGGGGCGACATCGTCCCCGCCGAGATCAGCGTGTACGAGGACCGGTCCTTCACGTTCGTGCTGAAGACCCCGCCCGCCGCCCGGCTGCTGATCAAGGCCGCCGGTGTGCAGAAGGGTTCGGGTGTTCCGCAGGCCGAGAAGGTCGGGTCGGTCAGCCGCGCCCAGCTGCGTGAGATCGCCGAGAAGAAGATGGCCGACCTCAACGCCAACGACATCGCCCAGGCCGAGAAGATCATCGCCGGCACCGCCCGGTCGATGGGCATCACCGTCAACGACTGACGTCGGCCCCGGCTTTCGACCCGACCGTGGGAGGGCTCGCGCCGAGCGGCCCGCCAGAGACCACAGGAGTAATCAGCAATGCAGCGCAGCAAGAGCTACCGCAAGGCCGCCGATGTCATCGACCGGTCGAAGCTCTACACCCCCACCGAGGCCGTGAAGCTGGCCAAGGAGACCACCAACGTCAAGTTCGACGCCACGGTCGAGGTCGCCATGCGCCTCGGCGTCGACCCCCGCAAGGCGGACCAGATGGTCCGCGGCACGGTCAACCTGCCGCACGGCACCGGTAAGACCGCCCGCGTGATCGTGTTCGCCAGCGGCGCGAAGGCCGAAGAGGCCGCCGCCGCGGGTGCGGACGAGGTGGGCACGGACGAGCTGGTCGCCCGGATCCAGGGTGGTTGGCTCGACTTCGACGCGGCGATCGCCACGCCGGACCAGATGGCCAAGATCGGCCGGATCGCGCGGATCCTGGGCCCGCGCGGTCTCATGCCGAACCCGAAGACCGGCACGGTGACCATGGACGTCACCAAGGCGGTGCAGGACATCAAGGGCGGCAAGATCACCTTCCGGGTGGACAAGCACTCCAACCTGCACCTGATCATCGGCAAGGCCTCCTTCACGGAGAGCCAGCTGGTGGACAACTACGCTGCGGTGCTCGACGAGGTGCTGCGTGCCAAGCCGTCCGCGGCCAAGGGCAAGTACCTCCGCAAGGTCATCCTGACCACCACGATGGGGCCGGGCGTTCCGGTCGACCCGAACCTGGTGAAGAACCTTCGGGAGGACCAGGCCGAGGCCTGAGTCGACAGTTCGCTCCGCAGGGGCGCCGCCACGACTGTGGCGGCGCCCCTGCGCGTTCCAGGTGTGGGATGCTCGGGCCCATGCGGCTGGAGGACGTCTGGTTGCGGTACCACCGGCGGGGGCCGTGGGTGCTGCGAGGCATCGATGTGCGGATCGGTCCCGGTGAGGTGGCGGTCGTGCTGGGCCGCAACGGGGTGGGCAAGTCGACACTGCTCCAGGTGGCCGCGGGGGTCCTGCGGCCGGGCCGGGGCCGGGTCACCGACCGGCCGGCGCGGGTGGGTTGGGTTCCGGAGCGTTTCCCCGCCGACCAACCGTTCACGGTGGCCCGCTATCTGACCGGGATGGCCCGGGTGGCGGGGCTGGGCAGGGCCGCGGCGGACGAGGCGGTGACCTCCTGGACCGACCGGCTCGGGCTGTCGGCCTTCCGCTCGGTGCGGCTGCCGGAGCTGTCCAAGGGCACCGCGCAGAAGGTCGGCCTCGCCCAGGCGATGCTGCGCCCGCCGGGCCTGCTGGTCCTCGACGAGCCGTGGGAAGGGCTGGACGCCGCCACCCGTGAGTTGGTGCCCGAGCTGATCGCCGAGGTGCTCGCCGCCGACGGGTCCGTCCTGGTGAGCGACCACCGTGGCGAGACGATCCAGCTGCCGGCCGCGCGCCGCTGGTTGGTGGCCGACGGCTCGCTCTCCGAGGAGACGCCGTCGACGGACGAGACGTTCGCGGTGGTCGAGGTCGCGGTGCCGGCCGCGCGGGTCGCCGGCACCGTCGCCCGGTTGCGCGCCGAGGGCCACCAGGTGCTGCGGGTACGCTCCGACGCCTGCGCCGCCGCACCCGAGGCTCGACCCGCCGAGCCGCTGCGGGCGGCCGGCGCTGCCCGATCCGCCGAGCCGCCGATCGGGGTGGCCGGGGCGTTGGCAGCCGAGCAGTCGGAGGCCGTCGACGCGGCGGTCGAGCCGGCGGCGGGGGAGGCCCGGTGAGCGCCCTGATCCGGATGCGGTTGGCCGGTTTACTGCGCACGGGCAGGGCGGTGGCACCGCTGCT
The DNA here is from genome assembly GCF_003857055.1 of Micromonospora inaquosa. Taxonomy (GTDB): domain Bacteria; phylum Actinomycetota; class Actinomycetes; order Mycobacteriales; family Micromonosporaceae; genus Micromonospora; species Micromonospora inaquosa. Next base: position 39,353 of record NZ_QGSZ01000249.1, read on the forward strand.
CGCCGGCCTGATCACGCTCGGCACGCTCTACGGTGGTGGCCGTGCCCAGCCGGCCGAGGCGTACGGGGTCTCTGCGGTCGTGCTCTTTCCGGTGCTCGCCTGGCAGACCAAGATTCTGTTGGACGTCGAGCCGGACGTGCAGCGCCGGCTGGCGCAGGTGACGGTCGGGGTGGCGCGGGAGCGGTTGGCCGGCTTGCTCGCCGCCGGAGTGGCGGCGCTGGTGACGGTGGCCGTCGCGCTGCTCTTTCCGTGGCTGGTCGGTGGGGTGTCCGGCCCGGTCGACCCGGGGGACCGGTCGATTCCGGTCGGGCTCGCGCTGGGAGTGTGGGCGCACCTGTTGGTCGTACCCGCTGCGGTTGCTCTTGGGGCGCTGGCCAGCCGGGCGTCGGTGGGCGGCGCCGGGTATGGCGTCGCGGTGTTGGCCCTGGGCGGGGTCGGCGCGGTGGTGCTCGGCCTGACCGGCTCGGTGGCCCCCTGGCTGGCGCCACCGATCATGGCGGCCGCACGCACCACCGGCGGCGACGCGGCCGCGCTGACCCTGCTGGGCCTCAGCGGGTGGGCGCTGGCCTGGAGTGGTGCGGTCGTCGGCGGCTACCTGTGGCGGCGCCGGGCCGAGGGCTGACCGGAGCCGGTGGCGCGGGTCACAGGGCACGATTTGGTGCTGGTGACCGGGGCGCGTAGTCTTCAAACGTCATCCGTGTTCTCACGGATGAGGAACCACCCAGAGACCGCTGGTCACCGTGCTTCGGCACGGTCGAAGGCCCCGCGACATCGGGCGACCCGCGTAGGGCGGCAAGCGTAACTCGGCAGTGAACATGGTCCGCCGACCGTGATGATCTGCCGGCCCTCGCCCCGTGCGCCCTGCGCCGGGGCTTTTTCGTTGTCGTGCTGCCTCCGCCCCCGTTCCCGCCTCGGCGGTGACGGGGACCAGCCTCGAGTAACGAGAGAGGAGGGACATGGCGGACAAGCCGATCCGGGCCGACAAGGCCACGGCCGTCGCTGAGCTGACCGAGAGCTTCCGCAGCTCGGGCGCCACCGTGCTGACCGAGTACCGCGGTCTGACGGTTTCCCAGCTCACCCAGCTTCGGCGCTCGCTCGGCGCCGACACCAGCTACACGGTCGCGAAGAACACGCTCGCGAAGCGTGCTGCGACGGACGCGGGCATCACCGGCCTCGACGAGCTGTTCACCGGTCCTACCGCGCTGACTTTCGTTTCGGGCGACGTCGTCGAGGCGGCGAAGGGGCTTCGCGACTTCGCGAAGGCCAACCCGAAGCTCGTCATCAAGGGCGGTGTCTTCGAGGGCAAGGCCATTTCCGCGGCCGAGGTCACGAAGCTTGCCGACCTGGAGTCCCGCGAGGTGCTGCTGGCCAAGCTGGCCGGCGCGATGAAGGGCAACCTGAGCAAGGCCGCGGCCCTGTTCCAGGCCCCGCTGTCGAAGACCGCCCGCCTGGCGGCTGCACTGCAGGACAAGCGCGAGAAGGAGGGCGCCGAGGCGGCCTGATGGCCCCCACGGCGCACCAGTTCTTACTTAACAGAATCAGGAAAGGACGCCAGATATGGCGAAGCTCAGCACTGTCGAGCTGCTCGACGCGTTCAAGGAGATGACGCTGATCGAGCTCTCTGAGTTCGTGAAGCAGTTCGAGGAGACCTTCGAGGTCACCGCCGCTGCTCCGGTCGCGGTTGCCGCTGCCGGTGGTGGCGCCGGTGGCGCTGCCGCCCCGGCCGAGGAGGAGAAGGACGAGTTCGACGTCATCCTCGAGGCCGACGGTGGCAAGAAGATCCAGGTCATCAAGGTCGTGCGTGAGCTGACCGGCCTGGGCCTCAAGGAGGCCAAGGACGCGGTCGAGTCCGCGCCGAAGGCCATCCTGGAGAAGGTCAACAAGGAGACCGCCGAGAAGGCGAAGACCAAGCTCGAGGGTGAAGGCGCCAAGGTCACCCTCAAGTGACCTGACGTTCCACCTACGCGTACCCGGCTCGTGGGCCGGGATTCCATCGCGTCGCGGCGGGCGGTGATCCGACACGGATCGCCGCCCGCCGTATTGGTGGTGTCGGCTCTGCTCGGCCCTGAGATCGGCTCCGACCTGCGGCTCCGTCGAACGGAGCGAGGGCGGCGGGTCGCTCTCCAGGGGGAAACACGCGGCGAGGGTAATACCGGCCCTTGACGCGGCCCGGGGCTGCCAGGCACGCTGACACCAGCAAGACACCGCGCTTGCGACGGCCACGACGTGGGTATGACAGCGGCGGCACCATCGGCCGCGGTAACCCGAGCGGCCCAGTGGGGAGTTGCGTTCTGAGCGGCCCGGCAGACCCCGGTGACGGGGGCCGAGGAGCGCTCCGCAAACAACCTGCGGGGTGGGCTGGACAGCGGTTAGCCTCTCGGCTACACTGCTAGTTTGCGCTGCCTTCCGACTTGACCCCTGCTCGGAAATGTCCGTTTACGGATATTTCTGGTGGGGTCATTGGAGTGCACGCGTACCAGCCGTTCTGCAGCACCGGTCCTCGGAAGGACGCATCTTGGCAGCTTCCCGCCCTGCGAAGACCAGTCGTACGTCGAGCGCATTCGCTCCCCGCCGAGTTTCATTCGGCAGGATCACCGAACACCTCGAGGTCCCCAACCTCCTTGCCATCCAGAACGAGTCCTTCGACTGGCTCGTCGGCAACGAGGCTTGGCAGGGCCGGTCGGCGGACGACCCGCACGCACGCTCGGGTCTCGCGGAGATCCTTGAAGAGATCAGTCCCATTGAGGACTTCTCCGGCACCATGTCGCTTTCCTTCTCGGCGCCGCGCTTCGACGAGGTCAAGGCCTCGATCGAGGAGTGCAAGGAGAAGGACCTGACCTACTGCGCTCCGCTCTTCGTGACCGCGGAGTTCACCAACAACACCACTGGCGAGATCAAGAGCCAGACGGTGTTCATGGGTGACTTCCCGATGATGACGCCCAAGGGCACCTTCGTCATCAACGGCACCGAGCGCGTCGTGGTCAGCCAGCTCGTCCGGTCTCCGGGCGTGTACTTCGACAAGCAGCCGGACAAGACCTCCGACCGCGACCTCTCCAGCGTCAAGGTCATCCCGAGTCGGGGTGCCTGGCTGGAGTTCGACATCGATAAGCGCGACACGGTCGGCGTCCGCATCGACCGCAAGCGTCGCCAGGCCGTCACCGTCCTGCTCAAGGCCATCGGATGGTCGGCCGAGCGGATCCGTGAGCGGTTCGGGTGGTCCGAGCTGATGATGACCACGCTCGAGAAGGACCACATCGCCGGCGCCGACGAGGCGCTGCTCGACATCTACCGCAAGCTGCGCCCTGGCGAGCCGCCGACGCGCGAGAACGCCCAGACCCTGCTCGACAACCTCTTCTTCAACCCGAAGAGGTACGACGTGGCCAAGGTCGGGCGCTACAAGTTCAACAAGAAGCTCGAAGTCGACGTGCCGATCACCACCGGCACGCTGACCGAGGACGACATCGTCGCCACCGTGGAGTACCTGTGCCGGCTGCACGCCGGTGAGGACGGCTACGAGGCCGACGACATCGACCACTTCGGCAACCGCCGTCTCCGTACCGTGGGCGAGCTGATCCAGAACCAGGTTCGGGTCGGCCTGTCCCGGATGGAGCGGGTCGTCCGCGAGCGGATGACCACGCAGGACGTCGAGGCGATCACCCCGCAGACCCTGATCAACATCCGCCCGGTGGTGGCGGCGATCAAGGAGTTCTTCGGGACGTCCCAGCTGTCCCAGTTCATGGACCAGACCAACCCGCTGGCGGGCTTGACCCACCGGCGTCGGCTGAGCGCGCTCGGCCCGGGTGGTCTGTCCCGGGAGCGGGCCGGCTTCGAGGTCCGCGACGTGCACCCGTCCCACTACGGCCGGATGTGCCCGATCGAGACGCCGGAAGGCCCGAACATCGGCCTGATCGGCGCGCTGTCCACCTTCGCCCGGGTCAACCCGTTCGGCTTCATCGAGACGCCGTACCGGAAGGTCGTCGAGGGTCGGGTCACCGACCAGATCGACTACCTGACCGCAGACGAGGAGGACCGGTTCGTCAAGGCCCAGGCCAACGCGCGCCTCAAGGCTGACGGCACGTTCGCCGAGGACCGGGTGCTCTGCCGTCGTAAGGGCGGCGAGACCGAGGACGTCGTCCCGGCTGCCGTCGACTACATGGACGTCTCGCCTCGGCAGATGACCTCGGTCGCGACCGCCATGATCCCGTTCCTCGAGCACGACGACGCCAACCGGGCACTGATGGGCGCGAACATGCAGCGCCAGGCGGTGCCGCTGGTCAAGGCCGAGGCGCCGCTCGTGGGTACGGGCATGGAGTACCGGGCCGCGGTCGACGCTGGCGACGTGGTGGTCGCCGAGGTCGGCGGTGTGATCGAGGATCTCTGCGCCGACTACGTCACCATCCACCAGGATGACGGCCACCGCCGGACGTACCTGCTGCACAAGTTCCGCCGCTCCAACGCCGGCTCCTGCGTCAACCAGAAGCCGGTGGTCTTCGAGGGCGATCGCGTCGAGGCCGGTCAGGTCATCGCCGACGGTCCGTGCACCGACGAGGGCGAGATGGCGCTCGGACGCAACCTGCTGGTGGCGTTCATGTGCTGGGAGGGCCACAACTACGAGGACGCGATCATCCTGTCGCAGCGCCTCGTGCAGCAGGACGTGCTCACCTCGATCCACATCGAGGAGCACGAGGTCGACGCCCGGGACACCAAGCTCGGTCCGGAGGAGATCACCCGCGACATCCCGAACGTCAGCGAGGAAATGCTCGCTGACCTCGACGAGCGCGGCATCATCCGGATCGGTGCCGAGGTCGTCCCCGGTGACATCCTGGTCGGCAAGGTCACGCCCAAGGGCGAGACCGAGCTGACCCCGGAGGAGCGGCTGCTCCGCGCGATCTTCGGTGAGAAGGCGCGTGAGGTTCGGGACACCTCGCTGAAGGTGCCGCACGGCGAGACCGGCACGGTCATCGGTGTGCGCACGTTCTCCCGCGAGGACGGCGACGAGTTGCCGCCGGGTGTCAACGAGCTGGTCCGGGTCTACGTCGCCCAGAAGCGCAAGATCCAGGACGGCGACAAGCTCGCCGGCCGGCACGGCAACAAGGGTGTCATCTCGAAGATCCTGCCGATCGAGGACATGCCGTTCCTTGAGGACGGCACCCCGGTCGACATCGTGCTCAACCCGCTCGGTGTGCCGAGCCGGATGAACATCGGCCAGGTGCTGGAGACCCACCTCGGTTGGGTCGCCAAGACCGGTTGGAAGGTCGAGGGTGACGACGCCGACTGGAAGCGCCAGCTCCGCTCGATCGACGCGCACGAGTCCGAGGGTGACACCAACGTGGCCACCCCGGTCTTCGACGGTGCCCGCGAGGAGGAGATCTCCGGTCTGCTCGAGTCGACCCTGCCCAACCGGGACGGCAAGCAGCTGATCGGGCGTACCGGCAAGGCGCAGCTGTTCGACGGTCGTTCCGGCGAGCCGCTGCCCGACCCGATCGCGGTCGGCTACGTCTACATCCTGAAGCTCAACCACCTGGTCGACGACAAGATCCACGCTCGCTCGACCGGCCCGTACTCGATGATCACGCAGCAGCCGCTGGGTGGTAAGGCGCAGTTCGGTGGTCAGCGTTTCGGTGAGATGGAGTGCTGGGCGATGCAGGCGTACGGCGCTGCCTACGCCCTGCAGGAGCTGCTCACGATCAAGTCCGACGACGTGCTCGGCCGAGTGAAGGTCTACGAGGCCATCGTCAAGGGCGAGAACATCCCGGAGCCGGGCATCCCGGAGTCGTTCAAGGTGCTGCTCAAGGAGCTGCAGTCGCTGTGCCTCAACGTTGAGGTGCTCTCCAGCGACGGTGTGGCCCTGGAAATGCGCGAGACCGACGACGAGGTGTTCCGGGCCGCTGAGGAGCTGGGCATCGACCTGTCCCGGCGCGAGCCGAGCTCGGTCGAAGAGGTCTGAGGTGTGCGGTCGGGGGCCGGCTCGCCGGCCCCCGACCCCGCCCGAGAATTAGCAGTACAGACGACGACATAGGGGACATAGTGCTCGACGTCAACTTCTTCGACGAGCTGCGCATTGGTCTCGCCACCGCTGACGACATCCGTCAGTGGTCGCACGGCGAGGTCAAGAAGCCTGAGACGATCAACTACCGCACCTTGAAGCCGGAAAAGGACGGGCTCTTCTGCGAGAAGATCTTCGGTCCGCAGCGGGACTGGGAGTGCTACTGCGGTAAGTACAAGCGCGTCCGGTTCAAGGGCATCATCTGTGAGCGCTGCGGCGTCGAGGTGACCCGCTCCAAGGTCCGTCGTGAGCGGATGGGGCACATCGAGCTCGCCGCTCCGGTGACCCACATCTGGTACTTCAAGGGCGTTCCGAGCCGGCTGGGCTACCTGCTGGACCTTGCCCCCAAGGACCTCGAGAAGATCATCTACTTCGCCTCGTACGTCGTGACGAGCGTTGACGCCGAGTCGCGTCACCGTGACCTCTCGACGATCGAGAACGAGATCCTGGCCGAGAAGCGGCAGTCCGAGAACAGCCGCGACTCGGAGATCGAGAAGCGCGCCGCCAAGCTCGAGGCCGACCTGGCCGAGCTGGAGGCCGAGGGTGCCAAGGCGGACGTCCGGCGCAAGGTCAAGGAGGGCGGAGAGCGCGAGATGCGCCAGATCCGCGACCGGGCCCAGCGCGAGATCGACCGCCTGGACGAGGTGCTGGACACCTTCCGCAAGCTGGAGCCGAAGCAGCTGGTCACCGACGAGCTGCTCTACCGCGAGCTGCGCGACCGGTTCGGTGAGTACTTCACCGGTTCCATGGGCGCCGAGGCGATCAAGGCGCTGGTCCAGAACATGGACCTCGACGCCGAGGCCGAGAGCCTGCGGGAGACCATCCGGTCCGGTAAGGGCCAGCGGAAGATCCGGGCGCTCAAGCGACTCAAGGTCGTCGCGGCGTTCCTGAACACCCGCAACTCGCCGCTCGGCATGGTGCTGGACTGCGTCCCGGTCATCCCGCCGGACCTGCGCCCGATGGTGCAGCTCGACGGTGGCCGCTTCGCGACCTCGGACCTGAACGACCTGTACCGCCGCGTGATCAACCGGAACAACCGCCTCAAGCGGCTGATCGACCTCGGCGCGCCCGAGATCATCGTCAACAACGAGAAGCGGATGCTCCAGGAGGCCGTCGACGCGCTGTTCGACAACGGCCGTCGCGGCCGGCCGGTCACCGGCCCGGGTAACCGCCCGCTCAAGTCGCTCTCCGACATGCTCAAGGGCAAGCAGGGCCGGTTCCGCCAGAACCTGCTGGGCAAGCGCGTCGACTACTCCGGCCGTTCGGTCATCGTGGTCGGCCCGAAGCTCAAGCTGCACCAGTGCGGTCTGCCCAAGCAGATGGCGCTGGAGCTGTTCAAGCCGTTCGTGATGAAGCGGCTGGTCGACCTCAACCACGCCCAGAACATCAAGTCCGCCAAGCGGATGGTCGAGCGTCAGCGCCCGGTCGTGTGGGATGTGCTGGAAGAGGTCATCGGCGAGCACCCGGTGCTGCTCAACCGGGCGCCGACCCTGCACCGTCTGGGCATCCAGGCCTTCGAGCCGCAGCTGGTCGAGGGCAAGGCGATCCAGATCCACCCGCTGGTCTGCACCGCGTTCAACGCCGACTTCGACGGTGACCAGATGGCGGTGCACGTGCCGCTGTCCGCCGAGGCTCAGGCCGAGGCGCGGATCCTGATGCTGTCGTCGAACAACATCCTCAAGCCGGCCGACGGTAAGCCGGTCACCATGCCTACCCAGGACATGGTCATCGGTCTGTACCACCTCACCCACCTCACCGCCGGTGAGAAGGGCGAGGGCCGGGCGTTCAGCTCGGACGCCGAGGCGCGGATGGCCTTCGACAACGGTGAGCTGCACCTGCAGGCGCCGGTGAAGATCCGCCTGCGTGGCGTGGTCGGTGTCGACAACGGCAACGGCTCCGAGGCGTGGGCCGCCCCGGAAGGCTGGGTCGAGGGTGACCCGCTGACCGTGGAGACCACCCTGGGTCGGGTGCTGTTCAACGAGACGCTGCCGCAGGGCTACCGCTTCGTGAACTACGAGATCCGCAAGGGTCAGCTCTCCGCGATCGTCAACGACCTCGCCGAGCGCTTCCCCAAGGTGGCGCTGGCCGCCACCCTGGACGGGCTCAAGGAGGCCGGTTTCCACTGGGCCACCTGGTCCGGCGTGACGATCGGCATGGAGGACGTCATCGCTCCGCCGCGCAAGGCGGAGATCCTGGCGAAGTACGAGAAGGACGCCGACCAGATCGACAAGCAGTACCAGCGTGGTCTGATGACCGCCGAGGAGCGTCGCGGCGAGCTCATCGAGATCTGGACCAAGGCGACCAACGAGGTCGCCAAGGAGATGGACACCGCGCTGCCGCAGGAGAACCCACTGTGGAAGATGATCAACTCGGGTGCTCGCGGTAACCTGCTCCAGCTCCGGCAGATCGCGGCGATCCGTGGTCTGGTGGCCAACCCCAAGGGCGAGATCATCCCGCGGCCGATCAAGGCCAGTTACCGGGAGGGTCTGTCCGTGCTGGAGTACTTCATCTCCACGCACGGTGCCCGCAAGGGTCTGGCCGACACCGCGCTGCGGACCGCCGACTCGGGTTACCTGACCCGTCGTCTGGTGGACGTCTCGCAGGACGTCATCATCCGCGAAGAGGACTGCGGCACCGACCGGGCGATCCCGATGCAGATCGGCGAGAAGCTGGACGGCAAGCTCGTCGTCCACACCCACGCCGAGACCAGCGTGCACGCCCGGACCCTCGCCGACGACATCAAGGGGCCGGACGGCACCGTGGTCGCCGAGCGCGGTCAGGACATCAACTCCATCGGGGTCGACAAGATCGTCGCCGCCGGAGTGGAGACGGTCCGGGTGCGCAGCGTGCTCACCTGCGAGTCGAAGCTCGGCGTCTGCGCGGCCTGCTACGGCCGGTCGCTGCCGACCGGTAAGTCGGTCGACATCGGCGAGGCGGTCGGCATCATCGCCGCCCAGTCCATCGGTGAGCCTGGTACGCAGCTGACGATGCGTACCTTCCACACCGGTGGTGTCGCGGGTGAGGACATCACCCAGGGTCTGCCGCGTGTTCAGGAAATCTTCGAGGCTCGGGTCCCGAAGGGTAAGGCGCCCATCGCCGACACCCCCGGCCGGATCCGGATCGAGGACGGCGAGCGCTCGCGCAAGATCATCGTGGTGCCGGACGACGGCAGCGAAGAGATCGTCTACGACAAGATCTCGAAGCGGGTCAAGCTCCGGACCCACGACGGCGGTCACGTCGCGGTCGGCGAGAAGCTGACCGAGGGCACCATCGACCCGCACGAGTTGCTGCGGATCATGGGTCCGCGGGCGGTCCAGGTCCACCTGACCAGTGAGGTCCAGGAGGTCTACCGCTCGCAGGGTGTGCTCATCCACGACAAGCACATCGAGATCATCATCCGCCAGATGCTCAAGCGGGTGACGGTCATCGACTCCGGCTCGACCGAGTTCCTGCCGGGTGTGCTCGTCGACCGGGCGCTGTTCGAGTCGGAGAACCGCCGGCTCGTCTCGGAGGGCGGCGAGCCCGCCGCTGGTCGTCCGGTGCTGATGGGTATCACCAAGGCCTCGCTGGCCACCGACTCCTGGCTCTCGGCGGCCTCCTTCCAGGAGACCACCCGGGTGCTGACCGACGCTGCGATCAACTCGCGCAGCGACTCGCTGGTCGGCCTCAAGGAGAACGTGATCATCGGCAAGCTCATCCCGGCGGGTACCGGCATCAGCAAGTACCGCAACGTCCGGGTCGAGCCGACCGAGGAGGCCAAGGCCAAGGTCTACTCGATGACCGGGTACCCGGAGACCGACTACGGTTTCGGGCCGGCCAGCGGGCAGGCTGTGCCGCTGGACGACTTCGATTTCGGGTCGTACCGCTAAGCACCAGTTATCCGACGAGGCCCCCGGTGAAAGCCGGGGGCCTCGTCGTGTCCGTGCCCACCCACCCCGGGGCCGGGTTCGGCATGATGGGGGTATGACGACCGCACCCGGGCAGGTGTCCGTCGCCCAGCCGGACCTGCGCCACCCGAAGGACCCGGACCCGGCCCGCGCCACGAAGGCACGGGCGGTCTTCGCGCTGGGCCTGCTCGGCATGCTGACCGGGTTGTTCATCGGTGGCGTGGTGCCGGCCACGGTGGCCCTGCAACTGGCTCGGCAGGCCCGCCGCGAGGCGTACGCCTCGGGGGGTTTCCTGACCGGCAGCGTCTGGCTGCGACGGGGGGAGTGGATGGCCTGGACCGGTCTGGTGCTGGTCGCGGTCAGCGTGGTGACCGCGGTGGTCATCGGGGTGGTCCGGTTGGCCGGCGCGCCGTTTGGTCACGACTACCCGGCGAACATGGACTGAGCCGCCGGTGCCCGCGCCCGGCGCGGGCGGCGGCGCTCGCGGCGGTAGCCTGGCCGATGTCCGCCGCGTGGCGGTGGTGGCCTTTCGACAGGAGGACCTCGTGACGGAACCGGCGCGGCCCCCTGCGGACGAACCGGCCGGCCCCCCGGACCCGCCGGCTCCTCCGACCGAGCGAAGCGACTGGGCGCGGCCGTCCCTGAGCGGCGAGCAGCCCTCGCCGGTGTCCGCCCCGGACGCGCCGCCCCCTCCGGCGCCGTACTCCGGCTGGGGCACGCCCTCGGCGCCCGGCCCCGCGCAGCCGTACCCGGTCTCCAGCGCCCGGACCTGGACCCCGCAGGGCTGGGGCCCGGGCACATCCGGCCCCGGTGTGCCGCAGAGCTGGGGCCCGCCGCCAGGGGGACCTGGTGTGCCGCCGGGCTGGGGCCCGCCGTCGTCCGGGCCGGGTGTGCCGCACGGCTGGGGGCCGCCGTCGTCCAACCCTGGTGTGC
>NZ_QGSZ01000359.1 GCF_003857055.1 Micromonospora inaquosa
CGCCCCGCCACGGGCTGCCCCACCGCCGTAGCCCTCAGGTGCGGCCGGGCCAACCGCCTAGCCCTCGGACAAGCGCTGGAGCCACATTCCCCAATGAGCGTGATGTCTGTGAGTCATCACTATGACTCACAGACATCACGCTCATTGAAGTACGGCCCGCCATCCGCCGGCTCACGGGCCCGGCGATTCTCGGGTCCGGATCGGCGGGAAGTCGCCGACCCGCCGTAGCGGGACCGCGGACATCTCGCCCTTGGTCCACCATGCCGGGATGTCATCCACTCGCCTTGTCACCCTTCTCGGCGCTGCCGTGCGGCATCAACGACACCTGCGCGACCTGAGCCAGCGCCAGTTGGCCGCGCTCGCCGCGGTCGACCAGGCAGCGGTGGCCCGGTTCGAACGTGGTGAGCGAGCGCCGACCGTCCCGGTGCTGGAACGGTTGCTCGCCGCGATGGATGTGCAGTTGGTCATCGGGGTTGAGCCGCTGGACGCGCACCTCGACGCCCGGATCGACGACCTGGCCGCCCGGCCGATCGCGGAGCGGATCGACGGGCTGAATTTGAATCGGTTGCTGGATCGGCTCACCGACTTTCCGCAGGTGATCACCGGGTGTGCCGCAGCGCTGTTGCAGGGAGCCCCGGTGCCGGTCGACGCGCTGGAGATCGCCCTGCGCTGGCAGGACGCCAAACTTTTCACCCGCTGGCTGGAGACGAACTACGGCCAGCGGTGGAACGCTCGCTGGGGTGAGTTCGGCGGCGTGTGGTTGGAGCCTGAGGAGCCGGGCGAACAGGCCGCCAGGCGAGCAGCAGGACGTCGACGGGCGGCTCAGCCGGCGGTGCGCTCCCAGTCGATGGTGGGCAGGCCGGCGTCGGCGAGCGCCTTGTTGGCGGCGCTGAACGGGCGACTGCCGAGGAAGCCCCGCGGGTTCATCGGGCTGGGGTGGCCCGCCTCCAGCACCACGTGCTGCGGATTGGTGACCAGCGCGGCCTTCTTACGGGCGTAGCCACCCCAGAGCAGGAAGACCACCCGCTCCGGTGCCGCGTCGAGTGCCCGAATTGTCGCGTCGGTGAACTCTTCCCAGCCGGCGTTCGCGTGCGAGCCAGGGGTGGCCTGCCGGACGGTCAGCACCGCGTTGAGTAGCAGCACACCCTGGGCAGCCCAACCGTTGAGGTTGCCGCCGCGCGGCTTGGGAACGCCCACGTCCTCGCCCAGCTCCTTGAAGACGTTGCGCAGCGACGGCGGCACCGTCACACCGTCGCGGACACTGAAGCTCAACCCGTGCGCCTGCCCGGCCCGGTGGTAAGGATCCTGCCCGAGGATCAGCACCCGGGTGCCCTGCGGCGAGCAGAGCCGGTAGGCCGAGAACAGATCCTCCAGCGGCGGGAAGACGGTCTGCGTGGCGTATTCCCGGGCGACGAACTCGCCCAGCGCGGCGGTGCGGGCCGGATCGAGGTGCGGGGTGAGCACGGCACGCCACTGCTCCGGCAGCAGGGCCAGCAGATCCAGGGCGGGAGCGTCGTCGGGCATCAGAAACCTCTCACAGCGCGGGTCGGTCTCCCGCACTCTAGGCATCGGGTACGACAGCCGCCGACCTAGCCCAGGTCGGCGAGCCGCCGTGCCCAGTCACCGCCGATCGGGTCCAGCTCGACGATGCGGGTGTCGTCGTCGCGGCGGTCGATGCGAACCCGCAGGTGCGCGTCCACCAACTGCTCCACCAGGCCCTCGCCCCACTCCACCACGGTCACCGAATCGTCAACCGACGCGTCGAGGTCCAGGTCATCGATCTCGGCGCGCGGATCGGTGGCGGCACCCAACCGGTACGCGTCGGCGTGCACCAGTGCCACCCGGCCGCCCCGGGCCGGATCGGGACGGTGCACCCGGGCGATCACGAAGGTCGGCGACGTGATGTCCCCGAGGACACCGAGCCCGGCGCCGATGCCCTGGGTGAGCGCGGTCTTGCCGGCACCCAACGGGCCGGTCAACAGCACCAGGTCGCCGGCGCGCAGCAGCCCGGCCAGCCGCCGACCGAAGTCCCGAGTGTCCTCGACGGCCGGCAGCTTGACGACGTGACTCACCGTTCCTCCCCGCTCTGCAATGACTCCAGGAACCGCGCCAGGGCGGCGTTGACCTCGTCCGCGTGCTCCAACATCACCACGTGCCCACTGTCCTTGATCTTCACGAACTCGGCGTGCGGCAGCCGGCGGACGATCTCCTCGGAGTGGGTGACCGGGGTGATCATGTCCTTGTCGCCGACAACCACCAGCACCGGAGTCGCCGCCAGCGCCGCCAGCGCCGGAAAGCGCGAGTGGGTCGCCAGGGTCCGCAGGTAGCGGGTCACCGTGTCGGCCGACGTCCGGGAGTTCATCGCCTCCACGTAGGACACCAGCGACGGGCTGGGCTTACGGGTGCCGAAACCGTATTTGCGGGTCAACAGCCAGGCCACGTTCGACGTCGACTTGCGGGCCTTGTCAATCACCGGCCCGCCGTACCGGGTGGCGTTGCTGACCATGTAGAGCACCGGGCCACCGACCCGGCCGAGCAGCGCGGGCGCGACCAGCTTTGTTTCCGCGATGAGCCCGCCCGACGTGGCCATCAGAACGGTGCCCACCACCCGGTCGCCGAACAGCTCCGGGAACAACTCGGCGAACGCCATGATGGTCATGCCGCCCATCGAGTGGCCAACCAGCACCAGCGGCCCGTCCGGGGCGGTTCGGTCGATCACCTGGCGCAGCGTCCGGCCGAGCACCGTGAGGTCGTACTCCCCGGTCTCCAACCGGCCGGACCGGCCGTGACCGGGCTGGTCGTACGCCACGATCCGGTAGTCGCCCCGGGCGGCGAGCATCTGGCGCTGGAAGTGGAACGTCCCCATGTCCAGGCAGAAGCCGTGCACCAGCACCACCGTCGGGCGCCCCGGCACCGGTCGGGTCGGCTCGACCACCTCGACGTGGATGTCCGTGCCGTCCGGCAGCTCCAGGCGGAACGCCTCGTCGTACCGCTGCTCGTCGAACGTCTCGTGCGCGTAGCGGTCGGCCGGGTCGGCCTTGAGCCGGCGGACCAGGGTCCGCGGGGTCGCCACCCCAGCCGCCAGGCC
>NZ_QGSZ01000032.1 GCF_003857055.1 Micromonospora inaquosa
GTGGTGGTGGTCGGGCCTGGGGCCGCTGTGCCGCCCGGAACGGTCGGCGGGCCGGTCCGGGAAGCGGGCGCGGTGTTGGCCGGCGGCACGGCGGACGGTCCGATGTCGACCGGGTCGGTCGGCTCCTCGGCGCTGGGCATCCCCACCGTGGTGGTGCCCGGGTCGCTGCCGGTCGGCGCAGCGCTCTGCCCGTCCCGACGATTACTGAAGTCGCCGAGCGGCCCGGCCATCGCCACCGCGGCGATCACGGCACCGCAGACCGTCAGAATGGCTCGCCCCCGACGCCACAGCCTGCGCCTCACCGGCGCCGCCACATCGTCGGCCGGCCCGGCACCGGTCGCAGCGCCAATCGTCTCCCTGCCGGTTTGTCCGGTGCCGGTCAGCCCGTTGCCGGCGGCTCCTTTGCCAGTCGGTCCGGTGCCCGTCGGCCCTTTGCCGGTCGGCTCGCTGCCGATCGGTCCAGCGCCGGTCGGTCCAGCGCCGGTCGGTCCAGCGCCGGTCGGTCCAGTGCCGGTCGGCTCGCTGCCGGTCGGTCCGGTGCCGTCTGCCATTGCGGGTGCGACGCCGCTGGCGGCGGCGAGCAGGATGCGGGCCGCGTCGGCGGCCGAGGGCCGGTCGGCAGGGTCGCCGGCCAGACACCAGCGGTAGAGCCGGTGCACCTCGGGCGGTACGCCGTCGATCGGGGGCAGCAGGTCCGGCTCGACGTGCGTCTGCGCGCGGAGCATCCCGGTCTGCGCCTCGGCAGGCCAGGGCAGTCGACCGGTGAGCACCCGGTGCAGCAGCAGGCCGAGGGCGTACACATCGCTGGCCGGTAGGACCTCGCCGGCCTGCAACCGCTCCGGCGCGAGGTACGCCGGCGTGCCCAGCAGCCGCCCCTCGAAGTCGATCTCCGGCGCACCGGCGGCTGCCGCGATGCCGAAGTCGAGCACCTTCGCGCCGGTCGGTGTGAGCATCACGTTGCCCGGCTTGATGTCGCGGTGCACCAACCCCTGCTCATGCGCGGCGGCGAGCGCCGAGGCCACCTCGGCGCACACCCGCAACCCGGCGCGCGGCGGCAACGGCCCGACCACCAACCGGTGCTCGAGGGTGTGGCCGCCGAGCAACTCCATCACCACGAACGGGACCTCGGCGGCCTCCAGCACGGACTCGCCGTAGTCGTAGACGCTTGTGACATGCGGATGCGACAGCCGGGCCGCCGCCTTGGCCTCGCCCCGGATCCGCCGGCGGGCGTTGGTGTCCGAGGCGACCAGCACCTTCACCGCCACGTCCCGTTCGAGCACCTCGTCGTACGCCCGGTGCACCGCCGACATGCCGCCACTGCCGAGACGCTCCAGGAGCCGGTAGCGGCCCGCAAGCAACTGATCACGCTGCACGACCGACAGCCTGCCGTACCGGCCGGAAAACCGCGTACCCGGGATCGAGATATTGCAATGGGTGCGACGCCAGCCATCATCCAGCAGCTAGATCGGGATGATCACGAAGGAACGCCTCGCCCCGGCGAGCGTCCCTGAGAACCAGCACGACTCCTACGGTGCCGGCTACCGTCAGCACTGCGCTGAGCACCGCCCAGAACGGCGCGAACCGTAGCAGCGCCTGACCAAGGCTGAGCACCACCAGGCCGGTGGTCAGGCCCGCGGACCAGCGCAGGCCGGCGAACTGTCGGGCCGTTTCGCCGAGCAGGGCCGGGTCCTCACCGGCCTCCTGCGTGCCGCGTCGGACCTGCCGCCCCAACCGCCTGCGGTGCGACCAGCTCAGGGTCAACAGTGGCGACTGCCGAGCGGCGCGGTGCCGGCCGGAGCGCACGGACCAGACGACCGCGCCGATCCCGATACTCAGCCCGACCAGGACCAGAACAACGCCGAGGACACTCGCCCAGCGCGGTGGGTCACCATCAAAAGCGGCCGTGTCCGTGCCGCCCTTCGCGATGCCTACGCCGAGGGCGCCGAGGGCGCCGGAGAACAACACAGCACGACGAAGAACAGTAGGAGGAGGCGCGACCTTCGCTCGGTCCCGTCCAGATTCGTAGCTCCGTCATCCATCCTCGAACCCCCGATCTCCACCGTGGAGCGGGGACTACCCATCGACGCGTACAGCTGAAACGCGGTCAGTCGGCGGTCGGTGGCTGCCAGGCGAAGCGGGGCTGTCGGCGTTCGCTGATCGCCGCGACCCCTTCGCGGGCCTCACCGGTCGTCGTCACCTTCCGGTGCCACCAGGCGATCCGCGCGGGCTCGGCCCGATCGTCGATGATCTCCTTGGCGGCGGCGATGCTCAGCGGTGAGCGTTGGGCGATGGTCGCGATCAGTTCGTCCACGCGCGCGGCGAGCCGATCGACCGGCAGCACCTCGTCGACCAGACCGATCCGCAGGGCCCGCTCGGCGTCGATCAGTTCGGCGGTGAACAGCAGATGCTTGGCGGCGGACGGGCCGACCAGCCGGGCCAGCCGGCGCGTCGTCGGCGCCGGATAGACCAGCCCGAGCCGGGCCGGCGGTACGCCGAAACGCGCGCCGTCCGCGGCGATCCGCAGGTCGCAGGCGACGGCGAGCTGCGCGCCACCGCCGACGCAGGCGCCCCGGATGGCCGCGACGGTCGGCTTGGCGAATCGGGCCAGCCGTTCCTCGGCGGCCACCGCGATGCTGGCGTCACCGGCGTCCAACA
Source organism: Micromonospora inaquosa (assembly GCF_003857055.1). Classification (GTDB taxonomy): domain Bacteria; phylum Actinomycetota; class Actinomycetes; order Mycobacteriales; family Micromonosporaceae; genus Micromonospora; species Micromonospora inaquosa. The sequence continues at coordinate 2,656 of NZ_QGSZ01000032.1, forward strand.
GCTCGGCCAGGTCACCGAGGTCGGCACCCGCGCAGAAGGCGTCGCCCGCGCCGGTGAGCACCAACGCCCGTACGTCGGGGTCGGGCTCCAGCCGGTCGAGCAGTTCGGGGAGCTGACGCCACATGGCCGCGGTCATCGCGTTGCGCCGGGCTGGGTTGCTGATGACAACGGTGGCGACCGGCCCGGTCACCTCGACTGTCAACTCCGCGTCGGACACATCCGCTCCCTTCCCGCGCGCCACCTGGGCGACGCCACCAATCTGGCCGCCGACGCCGCGACGCCGATGCGGCGACCATAACGAAGACGACCGGTCGGGCCGGCGCACGCCCAGGCTCAGCTCGCCTCCGCGGGAG
>NZ_QGSZ01000031.1 GCF_003857055.1 Micromonospora inaquosa
AGGGTTGGCAGGTGGGCCGGGTGGTGGAACTCCTTGGCGTCAACAACCTGCACAACCCGGCCGCGTACGGGCCGGAAGGTCGGCCTCTGGACTGGCATGGCGTACGGGTGATCTATCGGGTGCTGGTGGACGTACCCACTGACGCGGTGGTCACCGAATCGGCTGGTGGGTCGACGGCGCGGGCGGGGTGGTTCACCCGGGCCGAGACGGTTGACCTGCCGTTGAGCGACATCGCTGCCTTGGCAATCGGACAGAGTGGCCGATAGCACTCGGCTCGTCGAGCCGAGTTGGTGACCCTCCGGTACAGTCAAAGGCGGGAATGATGGAGGAAACGGGCGATGAGGCCCGGGATGGGAACAAGCGAGCGTTTCGCGCGGTTTGAGCCAGTTATAAGTACCGCCGGTAGCTATCGCCAAGCCATGTTCCCCTATGCGATGGTGTACTCCGCAAAACGGCTGCCGGCCATCCAAGGTCCGGCACGAGACAGCCGGACACCGCCCCACGGCGGCCAGCAGATCCGGTGATGGAGGAAACGTGCCGAGAGCCCCATGGCGCCGGCGTCGTACTACTGACAGTCCGCGCCCCGCAGGGCGTCGCTGGGCGGGCCGGTTGCGCCGCAGCAGCACGTTCGCCCGCCAGGTGCTGTTGGTCCGGGTTGGTCGCCGCGACGGCGACCTGCACCCGACCGACCTGGCCCCGACCGAGCACCGGTACGCCGATCGGCAGCGCCGTCGCTACGGCCTGGACCGGCTCAGCCGGCCGACACTGGGTGTGGACCCGACACTGAGCCTGGACCGGGCGGACATCGACGCGGTCATGCCGGTCAGCCCGGCGATGCCGCCGATGGCGCAGACCGACGAGGCCCGCTCGATCCCGCTGCTCCCCGGCGAGCGCACCATGGCGCGCCGGATGAAGTTCGGCCTGGTCAACGCCTGCACGCTGGCCAGCCTGATGCTCGGAATGCTGGCCATCTTCCTGGCCATGCAGGGCGAGGTGCGCGTCGCCGCGCTCTGCCTGATCGCCTGCGTCGGCTTCGACGGTCTGGACGGCGCACTGGCCCGACGGCTCGGTGTGGCCAGCCCGTTCGGCGCGCAGATGGACTCACTGGCCGACATGTGCTCGTTCGGTCTCGCCGCGCCGGTCGTGGTCTACGCGTCGCTCGCCGGCTCCGTCTCGACGGCCGCGGCGGCGGTGGCGTGCGCACTGGTCGCGGCGTGTGCGGCGATCCGGCTGGCCCGCTTCAACGTCTCGCCGAAGGACGGCCGGTTCTTCTGCGGGGTGCCCACCACCATGGCGGCCGCGGTGCTCGCCGTGACGGTGGCGATCGGCCTGCCGGTGCCCGGTGCCGTGCTGGTCGCCGGGGTGGCGCTGCTGGCCTTCGCGATGGTGTCGAGCTTCCCGTACGCCAAGCTCGCCCGACTGGTGAAGCTGCCGCCGTGGCTCTGGTTGGCTCCGGTGATCGGTGCGCTGGTCGACATCCGGCTGACGTTCGCCCTGATCGTGGTGGGCTACCTGGTCAGCGGGCCGGTTCTCTGGCTGCGGCAGCGTCGTACCGCCTGATCTGAGCAGACGAGAACGGGGCGCCGCGGACAGCGGCGCCCCGTTCCTCGTTCGCGGGTCAGCGCCAGCGGGCGATGACCGTGGCCCCACCGACCACCTTGTCGCCCGGCCCGACCAGCGGGTCCGCCGCCTCGGCGGGCAGGTAGACGTCGGTGCGGGAGCCGAACCGGATCAGCCCGAAGCGCTCGCCCTTGGCCAGCAGCGCGCCGATCGGCGCGCGCTGCACGATCCGGCGGGCGATCAGCCCGGTCCGCTGCGCGACGACCACCGTGCCGCGAGCGGTGTCCAGCACGGTGTACGCGGCGACGTTGTGCTCGGCGTCCGGCTTCATCGCGTTGACGAAGCCGCCGTCGGCGACGAAGTAGTCCACCACCTTGCCGGCGACCGGGGCGCGGTTGACGTGCACGTCCAGCACCGACAGGAACACTGCGATCCGCAGCCACTCGCCGTCGCCGAAGCGCTCGTCGTGCAGCCGCTGCACCGACAGGACCTTCCCGTCCGCGCTGGCGACGACGGCGCTCGGGTCCTCCGGCACGTCCCGCTCGGGATCCCGGAAGAACGCGGCGACCGGCCCGGCGGCCAGGGCCGGCAGCAGCCACAGCTTGGACGACGGACGCGCCACCCGTGCCACCGCCGCGAGGCCCAGCGCGATGCCCGCCGCCGCCACACCGTTGGAGTCGATGTGCATGCCCCGGGTCAGCGGCACGCTCGACGGCCGGTACGCGGGGGCCAGGCTGTCGGCGGTGGCCGGGCTGGCCGGGGTGAACCGCAGTCGGTAGACCCGCACCGGTGGCGAGTTGCGCAGCACCAGGTCGGCGCCGACGCCGTAGAGGGCGTCCTGTCGGGCCAGTTCGGCGGCGGCGCCCTCGGTACGGCCGGGGGTGGCAACGGTCGCCACGCTCAGCACCGCCCCGTCGGTCAAATACTTGGCCAGCCCTTCGACGCCGCTGCGGGTGGCCTCGGCGGTGCCGGTGAACACCTCACCGGCGATGACGACCGCGGCGGGTTCGGCTTCGGCCAGCGAGTCGACGACGTTCACCCGGTCGGCGACCCAGCGGCCCTGGGCGGTGACGTGCTCGCGTAGCGCCGCAGCGCCGAACGGCTCGACGGGCACCACGGTGAGCCGGTCACCGGGGAGCAGCGCCTCGACCGCCGCGGCCAGCACTACGGAGTCCGGGTTCACCCCGACCAGCAGGGCTGCCTTGGCGTCGTTGATCCGGGCCAGCTCGGCGACGAGGGTACGGGCGGCTCGCTCGCCGATGCGGACCGGACCGGACCGACCGGTGGTACGCACGGCGGGGGACTGGGTCATGTCGGGCGGGCTCCTGACGGGGGTAGAGACCTGTATCGTATACACATCTCCGAGCACACGAGACGCGTAGTAATCTCGTATGTCGTCTTCGCCTT
>NZ_QGSZ01000108.1 GCF_003857055.1 Micromonospora inaquosa
GGGCGGCGGGGACCCAGCGGCCGGGTCGGTCGGCGGTGGCCAACTTGGCTGCGCCGGCGCCCAACCCGACCCGGTGCCGGACGGGCCGCCGGCCCCCCACCCCCCGGGTGCCGGGACGGCGCCGGTGAGCGACGGGTAGTCCGACGGCGAGGGCGGTGACTGGGCCGCAGCGCCAGGCTGGCCGGGAACCGGCGGTCGCCCGATCGGAGGTGCGGCGACCGGGGGCGTGACCGGCACCGCGACCGGCGACGGCCCACTCCGTTGCTCGACGACCGCAGCCCAGGGCGGCGTCGCGCCCCGGTCGCCCGGATCTGGCGGCCAGAGTGGTTCGATGTCCCGCTCCGGCGCCGGCTGCTGGCCGGGCACCTGCGCCCGGTCGGCGTTCTCGTCCATTACGGCCCTCCCCAGTCCTCCTGCGAGGATAGGCCCATTCGCCGAGCAGGGCCGATCGGCGCAGGCAGGTCGGCCGATCGATGCGTCGAGGTCAGTTCGACCAGACCGCCCAGGCGCCCGGCTCGATCCACCAGGAACGCTTGCGGGTCAGCTCGCCCTCGACACCATCGTCGAGGTACGGCACCTTGCCCTCCCTGGGCAGCACCGACACCGCCCGCCCACGGGCCCGCCGAACTTCGAGGCGTACCCGCTTGCGCCCCCACGTCGAGCGGACGACCACCGGCACGGCCACCGCGACCTCGACCTGGCCGTCGGTCGGGTCCGGCGCGGTCAGCAGCGTCACGTCGTCGAGCGTCGCGTACCCGCCGGCGTTGCCGACCGCGCAGGCCAGCAGCGGTTCGGAGCCGTCGGTGAGAATGGTGTCGTCGACCTCCACCCGGGCGCGCCAGTGCAGCGGTCGGCCGGCGTCGTCGGCGGCGCCGAGGAGCGCGCCGTCCAGGGTCACCGAGCCGCCGTCGTTGCGGAGCAGATCCAGCCGGCGCGGCGTGCCGTCCAGCACCGCAGCGGCCACCGCCGCCGGGTCACGGGGCAGCCCGAGCTGCGCGGCCAGGTCCCGGTGGGTGCCGCCACGAGCCGGGTCCAGCGGGAGTACGGCCACCGGCGGCAGGTCGGGCAGGGTCCGGCTGCCGGGCAGGTCCGCCGGGCGCTTGCTCGGCGCCGGGGCGTACCGCTTGACCAGCCGACGCAGCACGGCGCGCAACTGCCCGTCGCTGGCCACGGCGACGACCAGCCGGGTCTTGCTGTCCGAGTCCGGCCAGGTGAGGCCGTCCGGGCGGGCCGGGCCGTCGAACCGGGCCAACACCGCGTCGATCTCGGCGTCGGAGCGGGCCGTGATCGTCTCCACCCGGGCGCCCCGGGCGTTCAGCGCGTCGGCGCAGGCCAACACCGGCACCCGCGGCCGCTCCGTCGCGCACTGCTCGGCCTGGCCGGTGTCGGTTTGCCCGCTGTCGGCCTGGCTGGTGTCGGTCTGGCTCGTCGGGGCGGTGTCGGCCCCGGTCGCGCCGCCGCAACAGGCCCCGCCGCTGCCACAGGCCCCGGGAGCGTCCCGTTCCGAACCGAGGGTGAGCAGCACCACGTCGTACACGGAAGGAGCCTCCTGCCTCTCGACGCGACCCCTGCCGGCCACGCCGTCACTACTTGTTAACCTGACACCCCGGGCTCGCCGAGCGGTCGCCACCTGGCACCCGAGCCTTCTGGAGGCGGAAGAGATGCCAGCGATCGTGCTCATCGGCGCTCAGTGGGGCGACGAGGGCAAGGGCAAGGTTACCGACCTGCTGGGTGAGCGGGTCGACTACGTCGTGCGCTACTCCGGCGGCAACAACGCCGGACACACGGTGATCACCCCGGACGGCCAAAAATATGCGCTGCACCTGATGCCGTCCGGCGCGCTCTCGCCGGACGCGATGATCATCATCGGCAACGGTGTGGTGGTCGACCCGAAGGTGCTGCTCGCCGAGATCGACGGCCTGGCCGAGCGCGGCGTCGACGTGTCCCGGCTGCGGATCTCCGGCGACGCGCACCTGATCATGCCGCACCACCGGGCACTGGACCGGGTCATCGAGCGCTACCTCGGCTCGTCCCGGATCGGCACCACCGGCCGTGGCATCGGCCCGGCGTACGGGGACAAGGTCGCCCGGATCGGCATCCGACTTCAGGACCTGCTCGACCCGGGCATCCTGCGCAAGAAGCTGGAACTCGCGCTGCGCGAGAAGAACCAGATCCTGTTCAAGGTCTACAACCGCAAGGCGATCGACCTTGAGGCGACCGTCGAGGAGTACCTGGAGTACGCGGAGCGGCTCAAGCCGTACATCGCGGAGACCCGGGCGATGCTCTGGGACGCCCTGGACCGGGGCGAGACGGTGCTGCTGGAGGGCGCCCAGGCCACCATGCTCGACATGGACCACGGCACCTACCCCTTCGTGACCTCGTCCAACCCGACCGCCGGTGGCGCCTGCGTGGGCGCGGGCATCCCGCCGACCGCGATCAACAAGGTCATCGCGGTGAGCAAGGCGTACACCACCCGGGTCGGTGCCGGGCCGTTCCCGACCGAGCTGTTCGACGCCAACGGTGACCACCTGCGCAAGATCGGCGCGGAGTACGGCACCACCACCGGGCGGGAGCGCCGGTGCGGGTGGTTCGACGCGGTCGTCGCCCGGTACGCCTGCCGCCTCAACGGCGTCACCGACCTGGTCATCACCAAGCTGGACGTGCTCACCGGCCTGCCCAAGGTGCCGATCTGCGTCGGCTACGAGATCAACGGCGTCCGGGTCGACGACATGCCGATGAGCCAGACGGACTTCCACCACGCCAAGCCCGTCTTCGAGGAACTCGACGGCTGGTGGGAGGACATCACCAAGGCCCGCAGCGTCGACGACCTCCCGGAGAACGCCCGCCGCTACATCGCGCGGGTCGAAGAACTCTGCAAAACGAGGGTGAGCGTCGTAGGCGTAGGCCCAGGCCGAGAAGAAAACGTCCGCCTCCACCCCCTCC
>NZ_QGSZ01000330.1 GCF_003857055.1 Micromonospora inaquosa
GTGCCGGTGGACGCCCGAGCGCCGGGTCGGCCGCGCCACGCTTGGCGTGTCGGGCGAGCAGCACCCAGTTGGTGACCGCGAGGGTGCCCAGCAGAAGGCTGAACCCGATCAGCGAGGCGAGCATCAGCGGTGCGCTGACCGGGGAGACGGCCTGCTCGGTGGGGAGCAGCCCGTACGCCACCCAGGGTTGGCGGCCGACCTCCCGGGCGATCCAACCGAGGATCACCGCGACGAACGGCAGCGGCAGGGCGAAGAGGATCAGCCAGAGCGGGAAACGCAGTCGGATGATCCAGTCTCGGAAGAGCAGGGGCAGCAGGAGCCAGACGCAACCCAGGGTGAAGCCGATCAAAATCATGAAGCCCAACCCGACGTTGGCGAGCACCGGCGGGGTGTAGTCGCCGGGGCCGAACCGCGTGGTCCACTCGGCGATCAGCGTCTGACTCTCCGGGCCGCCGCCGCCGAATTTGGTCGGCTGCACCGCGCCGACCGGACCGAACTGGGCGAAACCGAAGCCCTGCACCATCGAGATGGCCAGTGCCGCGGTGACCAGGCCGATCCGTAGCGAGGTGCGGAAGAGCGCGAAGTCGGGGGTACGCCGGATCAGGTGCCCGGCGCTGACCGCAGCCATCAGCATCCCGCCGACCAGCAGCGCCGCCGAGATCACGTGCCCGAGGGCCATGCCGAGGCTGGGGTTGGTGAGCAGCGCGCCGAAGTCGGTGAGGTGGGCGATCCCGTCGCGGACCTCGTACCCGACCGGGTTCTGGAGCCAGGAGTTGGCCACCATGATCCAGAACGCCGAGGCGTACGCGGTGATCGCCACGCCCCAGAGCAACGCGAGGTGCACGCGCTTGCCGAGTCGGTGCCAGCCGAAGATCCACATCCCGAGGAACGTGGACTCCAGGAAGAACGCCACCAGCGTCTCGATGGCCAGGGGTGCCCCGAAGACGTTGCCGACGTAGCGCGACAGGCCGCTCCAGTTCAGCCCGAACTGGAACTCCATCACGATCCCGGTGGCGATGCCGAGCACGTAGTTGATCACGTAGAGCTGGCCCCAGTAGCGCGTCAGCCGCTCCCACTTCGGGTTGCCGGTGAGCACCCAGGCGGTCTGCATGCCGACCAGCAGGGTGACCAGCCCGAGCGTGACGACGACGAACAGGAAGTGGATCGAGGTGGTGGTGGCGAACTGCAGGCGGGCGAGGAGCAGGGTGTCCATGACCAGCCCTCCCTAGCGTTGGCTCCCTTGCCGTAGCCACACTACACGTAGCCTAGCTACACGTAAGAATTACTACGTGTCGTAGTAATCAATGCTACGACGAGGCGTAGTAGATGCGCTTGTCGGGAAGGTGCGACGACGCGACGTCGGCGGAGGGAACGGCCACGCTGCGGCACCTGCGCCGACACCCGGCACGGGCGTCGGCGGGGTGGCGCGTCAGCTCAGGAAGAGCGTCACCGGAAGGGCGACCAACATGGTGGCGACCGCGAGAGCGGTGGCACCGAGCACCCGGGGCGGTCGGTCACTGACCAGCAGGCGCTGCATCCGCACGTCGAGATCCCGGTCGCCCATGCCCAAGGCACCGGCCGGCGTGATCCGGTGCCCGGCGGCGGCGAAGCGGCGCAGCGCCCCCGCCAGGGGGGCCTCGGCGTGCAGCTCGCGGGCCTTGTCGTCGGCACGCATCTCGACCAGCAGGGCGACCCGCTCGTGCGCGTCGCGCACCCAGCCGAACCACGGCAGCGCCCGGCACAGCGCGGTGAACGGCAGCAGCACCAGGTCGTGCCGCTCGTGGGCGTGGGCACGCTCGTGGCTGAGCACAGCGGCCAGCTCGGCGCGGTCCAACAGGCTCAGCGTGCCGGCGCTGACCACCACCTGCGGCTTCACCCCCGGCAGGCAGTACGCGGCGGCGCTCGGATGATCCAGCACCAGCGCACCCGGCGCGGCCGGGTCGTTCCGGGCGACCAGGGAGAGCAGATCCCGGTGGCGGCGCTGGGCGCGTACGGTGCCGTGGATGCTGCGCACGGTCGTCGTGACCAGCACCGCCCCGATGCCAAAGCCCACACCGACGCCGGCCAGGTGGAACGTGCCCACCCCGATCGGCAGGGCACCGTGGGCGAGGTCGTTGGCCAGGGCGAGCAGTGCGCTGCCGGTCGGCCGGTCGTACGCGCTCAACCCGAGCGCCATCGGCAGGCCCATCGCTGAGAGGCCCAACGCCAGCCCGACGGCCTGCCAGCAGACGATCGCGACCCGAGGGCTGCGCCACGTCCAGGTGGAGCGGGCCAGCACCTGGGCGGTCAGATAGCAGGCCAGCATCGTGGCGGCGAAGTGCACGGCGTAGGCCATGGCGTGCGCCCCTACCGCTCCGCTGCCTCGCCGGCGGGTCGTCGGCCCGCCGGCCCGTCCACTCGATCGGTCAACGCGTCGGTGCCACCCGGGTCGCCGCCGGTGGCAGCAGGCCCGGTCAGCCCGGCCTCGCTGCCCAGGGCCGCCCGCAGCACCTCGGCCTCGGTGCCGGTCACCGAGTGGGCGAACCGCACCAGCGCGGCGTCCCGGCTGCCACCCAGGTCGAGGGCGTCGAGCATGAGTTGAGCGATGTGCGCCTCGCGGCTGGCCGCCGGCCGGTACCGCCAGGCCCGGCCCTCCCGCTCCCGTTGCACCATGCCCTTGCCGGCGAGCCGGTCCAGCACGGTCATCACCGTGGTGTACGCCAGCTCGCGGCCATCGAGTGCGTCGGCCACCTCGCGCACGGTCACCCCGTCCGACGTGCCGGGAACCACGTCCCACAGCACGTCCATCACCGCACGCTCAAGATCGCCCAACCGAGTCACGAACCAATCCTACCCCTGGTAGTAGAC
>NZ_QGSZ01000281.1 GCF_003857055.1 Micromonospora inaquosa
CCAGTAGTGGTCGGGGGTGGGCGGGGTGTCGGGTGATCCCCAGGTGCTGCGAACGTGGTTGGCGAGCAGGTCGTAGCCGGCCACAAGGGCGCGTTGAGTGTCGTCCCATCGAGCGCCCTCGTCGGTGAACTCGGCTGCCTGCCACGCCTGCTCCCAGCCGCCCGGCTGGGCTCCGGCGGCGCTCGCGGCGGCGGTGACGTGCTGCCAGCGGCGACGGACGGCAGGCCAGGCGCAGGCCGGGTCTTCTCCCGAGGCGAGGCTGTTGGCGGCGTTCTCGGCCACGGCGAGGGCTTGGCTGGCTTGCGCGGGGGTGTCGGCGGTGGCCGTGAGCGAGTCAAACCACAGCTCGGCGGCCAGCGTCAGTCCCGCGGTGTGGTCGGCGAGGTCACGGATCGTCTGTTCGCGCCGTGCGAGAAGCGCGGCGCGCACCTGCTGCTGGCGGGCGCGGTCGAGAGCGGTCGCGCCCGCCAAATCGAGGGGGGCCGTTGGGACGCGGCCGGCGCGGGCGTCGAGCAGCGCGAGCAGCCCGGTCTGGGCGGGACCGGTCAGGGTGCCCCCGTCCAAGATCGGCGCCAGTAGCTGTTCCAGGACAGCCGGGTCGGCTGCGGCGGCGGATGCGCGGAATCGTTCGCTGTCGAGGTAGGCATCGTCGACCGATGCGGGCTGGTGGACGAGCGTTGCCATGGTGCGGGCGAATCGATGACATGCACCGGGTGAGGTGCTGTCGGGGAAGAGTCTGCCCCTCAGGGCACCGGTCGCCTGCTTAGCGTCGGGCCGGTGCGCCACGAGTAGCGCCAGTGAGGTAAGGGGTAGGTCCGTTCGCTCGTCGAGCGCGCGGGCGATCCGATCGGCGGCCAGGGCGGCGGTGATCGACAGCAGCGCCCGCACGGTCGCGGGTTCGGGGTCAGCGGTCGTGGCCAGGAGCACGGCGAGGTCGACGTCCTCCTCGCCGTGGTGGCTAAGCAACGGGGACTCGGCCAGGGGCAGGAAGATCCGCTTAGGCGTGGGGCGTGCGGCGGCGGTCATCGGGGGATCCTTCCGGCGACGAGTTCGGCGGCCTGCCGGGCGGTGTGCACCGGGAAGAGCAGGTTCTGGCGCAGGAACGTTCGTTCGAACTGGCTCAGCTCGGCGTGCACGACGGTGGTGATGCCGGTGATGTCCACGCGCGCGTCAGGCCTGCCGATGCGTGCCAGGAGGTGCCGAACTGTTTCCTCGTCCGGCGGCTGGGCTGCCGCGCATACCTGGTGCTGGGCGGCGGGGCAGCGCAGGCGGCAGTTCGTGGTGGGCTGGTCGTAGTGGCCGTTGTAGTCGGGGATGTGGCTGCCGCGTTCCACCGCTCGACCGCACGAGGATCGTTTCAGGACCGCGGGGCGCCAGTCGGAGGCCGCGTCGGCGTACACCTCGTCGAACGCGGCCATGATCCGCGCTTCGGTGCCGGCGGTGAGCAGCTTCTTGCCGGGGGTGAAGGACCCTGCCGGCAGGGGCAGCCCGTAGGACATGAAGGACTGGACGTGGTCGTCGGCGAACTTCAGCCCGCCGAGGACCACGGTGCGGGCGTCGGCGTCCTTGAAGGTCTGCCAGACGTGACGCAGGTGAGCGTCGGTGGTGTTGAGCCCTTCGGCGATCGGCCGGTAATACGCCAGAACGTTGATCTTCTGAGAGTGCAGGATGCGGCGCAGGAACCGCAGCCGGCGCCCACGATTGGGCGGCTCGATCGACTCGGGCATCGCGGCATAGCAGACGTTGATGTCGAGGTCGACGTGGACGAGGGACTCCAGGCAGTCGATCTGCTCGTCAGAGAGGGTGTACTTCGTGATGCACGAAACGCGGTTGGTCAGACCGAGCTCGTCGAGCAGCTGCAACGCGCGCCAGGTCCGCGGCCACAGCTTCGGCAGGAACGCCTCGGAGGTGGACATGTGCAGGCCGATGGGCGTGTGGTGCGGGGTGAACCACGGGTGCGACAGCAGCCGCGCCACGACATCCTCGGGCTCGAGGAACCCGGTCGGCTCCCAGGAACCGAGGTAGCCGTCGACGGTGTCGCCTTCGCGCCGATAACAGTAGGCGCACATCAAGGGGCAGCCGATGCCGAAGTCGGCGGACATGCCGCCCTTCATCTGCGAGATCATGTAACTGGTGTTCAACCCATCGGGGCCGGCGGTGGCCTGGCTCGCGGCAATCTGCTCGACCGTGGCGATTGGCGCGAATCCGGCAGGGAGCACCGACTTGAGCGCGTGCGGGGCGTCCGGGGTACCGACGACGCCAGGCCACGCGAAGGCGCAGCGCAGCGCGAATCCCAGGGCGTCGCTCTGGTCCGCGTCGAGGTAATGGGTGCGGGTAAGCGCAGCGATCGTGCGGGCGGGTAGCTCCTGTAGCGGGATGCGGCGGCCGGTGGGCTCGTGCAGCAGCCGGCCCGCAACGACGTCAGCCAGGGCCCGCTCCAACGGCCCAGCGGCAAGTTGACGCGCCGCGTTCACGACCGGGTAGGGGTCGGATAGGTCGAGGACGGCTTGCAGGCGGCGGGCGACCTCGGATCGGGCCGCACCTCGGTAGAGGGCTGGTTGGTCGGCGGCCGGTTGGTCGACGGCCGGTGGGGACTGCCCCGGGTTCGGTTGACTCGCGGGTTTGAGTGGTTCAGGCCGCGTGTACGGGCTGGTTGATTGTCTCAAACTCGATCGGGGTGAGCCGTCCGAGGCGTTGTTGCCGTCGCCGGCGG
>NZ_QGSZ01000030.1 GCF_003857055.1 Micromonospora inaquosa
CGGATGCAGCGGGCCGCCGCCGGCCTGGCCCGCCGCGCCGCGCTCGTGCTCGCCGAGCGGGGCGGGGTCTACGGGGGCCGGGTGCTGCTGCTGGTCGGCTCCGGTGACAACGGCGGCGACGCGCTGTACGCGGGGGAGCGGTTGGCCCGCCGGGGTGTCCAGGTGTCCGCCATGCTGATCTCCCCCGGGCGGGCGCACGCCGCCGGCCTGGCCGCGCTGCGAGCCGCCGGCGGTCGGGTCGTGCCGGGTCCGGCCGGCCCGGTCGACCTGGTCCTCGACGGCATCGTCGGCATCGGCGGCACCGGCGGGCTACGGGCGAACGCGGACGGGATGGTCCAACGCCTCGACCAACTGCGCGGACGCGACGGGGAGCGGGCCACCGTGCTGGCGGTCGACGTGCCCAGCGGGGTCGCCGTCGACACCGGCCACGTGCCGCTGTCCGCGTCCGGCCGGCCCACCGCGGTTCGCGCCGACGTGACGGTGGCCTTCGGCGCGCTGAAGCCCGCCCTGGTGGTCGGGCCGGCTGCCGCCCTGGCCGGGCAGGTTGAGCTGGTCGACATCGGGCTGCGGCCCTGGCTGCGTGGCACCCCGGCGCTGCAGGTCACCGAGTGGTCCGATCTGGTCGACTGGTGGCCCGAGCTGGGTCCGGCGTCGGAGAAGTACACCCGCGGCGTGGTGGGGGTGGCGACCGGCTCGGCGACCTATCCCGGCGCGGCGGTGCTCTCCGTTGGCGGCGCGCTGGCCGGGCCGACGGGCCTGGTCCGCTACGCCGGCAGCGCCCGCGCCGAGGTGCTGCACCAGCACCCCTCGGTGATCGCCAGTGAGCGGGTCGCCGACGCCGGCCGGGTGCAGGCCTGGGTCTGCGGCTCCGGGCTGGGCACCGGAGCCGACGCGGCGGCCGAGCTGCGTGCCGTACTGGCCGCCCCGGTGCCGGTGGTGCTCGACGCCGACGCCCTGACCCTGCTGGTGGACGGCTCGCTCGCCGACCGGCTGCGAGGTCGGGACGCACCCATCGTGGTCACCCCGCACGACCGGGAGTTCACCCGTCTCTGCGGGGAGGAACCGGGTGCCGACCGGGTCGGCGCCGCGCTGCGGCTGGCCGCCTGGATGAACGCGGTGGTGCTGCTCAAGGGTGACCGCACGGTGATCGGCACGCCGGACGGTCGGGCGTACGTCAACCCGACCGGCACCCCGGCGCTGGCCACCGGCGGCACCGGGGACGTGTTGGCCGGGCTGCTCGGTTCGCTGCTGGCGGCCGGGGTGCCCGCCGATCGGGCTGCGGCCTCCGCCGCGTACCTGCATGGGCTCGCCGGGCGGGAGGCGGCCCGGGGTGGGCCGGTGACCGCGCCCGACGTGGCCGACGCGTTGCGTCCGGTGCTGGCCCGTTTGGGCTGAACGGGTCGGTTCCGGGCGCGGTGACCGGACCACCGCGTCGGGACGTGCGTCGCCGCCCCCGGTGATCACGGTGGAAAGTAGGCTGGGCACATGTGGCAGGCCGAGGTACGCGTCGATCTTGACGCCATCCGCGAGAACGTGAGCAGGCTCCGCTCCGGCACCAGCGCCGAGTTGATGGCGGTGGTGAAGGCCGACGGGTACGGCCACGGCATGCTTCCGGCCGCCCGCGCAGCCCTCGACGCCGGCGCTGACTGGCTCGGCGTCTGCACCCTCGACGAGGCGCTCACCCTGCGCCGGGCCGGGGTGACCGTGCCGGTGCTGGCCTGGCTGCTCGCTCCCGGGTTGCCGATGCACGAGGGGGTCAGCGCCGGGGTGGACCTGGGCGCGGCCAGCCTGCCGCAACTGGACGAGATGATCGAGGCCAGCCGCCTCGCCGGGCGTCCCGCCCGTCTGCATCTCAAGATTGACACGGGGTTGTCCCGGGGCGGTGCGACAGTCGCCGACTGGCCCGCGCTGCTGGACGCCGCCGCGAAGGCGCAGGCCGACGGCCTGGTCGAGGTGGTCGGCGTGTGGAGCCACTTCGTGTACGCGGACTCGCCCGGTCACCCCACCACCGACCGTCAACTGGCCGTCTTCCAGGAAGGGCTGGCCATGGTCGAGCGGGCCGGGCTGCGACCGCGCTGGCGGCACCTCGCCAACTCGGCCGCCACCCTGACCCGCCCGGACACCCACTTCGACCTGGTCCGCCCGGGCCTGGCCATCTACGGGCTCTCCCCGGTGGCCGGCGAGACGTACGGGTTGCGGCCGGCGATGAGCGCCCGCGCCCGGGTGATGCTCACCAAGCGGGTGCCCGCCGGCACGGGCATCTCCTACGGGCACGCCTACACGACGGAAGCCGACGCGAACCTGGCCGTGGTGCCGCTCGGGTACGCCGACGGGGTCCCCCGGCACGCGTCCAACACCGGCCCGGTGCAGCTCGGCGGCGTACGCCGGACGATCTCGGGGCGGGTCTGCATGGACCAGTTCGTGCTCGACTGCGGCGACGACCCGGTGGCCGACGGGGACGTGGCGACGCTCTTCGGCAGCGGCGTCGACGGCGAGCCGACCGCTGACGACTGGGCCGAGGCGGTCGGCACGATCAACTACGAGATCGTCACCCGGTTCGGCGGCCCGCGGGTGCCCCGCGTCTACGACGGCGAGAGGCCGTGACGCCGTGAGTTATCGCATTCCGCGTCCGAGGACGGCCGCGGGCCGGGTCGCGGGGATCGTCGGCGCGGCGGTGGGGGTGGCCGCGGCGACG
>NZ_QGSZ01000029.1 GCF_003857055.1 Micromonospora inaquosa
GGGAAAGAGGTGGGGCATGTTCGGGAATGGGAAAAAGTGGGAGAGGGAACTTGGTGCGGCCGTCGACGAGTTGGTGGCGGCCGACACGCTCGCCTTCGGGGGAGTTGGCTTCGCCGGCACGTTGTTGCCGGTGACCGAGGCGTACGAGCGGGTGTCGGCCGCTCTCGACGACCACCCCGAGGAGGTGCGCCGCCAACTCGACCGGGTGCTGGCCGACGGCACACCCGCCGGCCGGGCGTACGCGGCCACGCTCCTGGAGCGCGTCGACCCGGCGGCGGCCCGAGCGGCCTGGACATCGCTGCGGGACGACCCGGGCGAGTTCACCACCTTCGTCGGCTGCGTCATTGACCGCGAAACCCTGGGCACCTACGCCAGCCGACGGCTCGCAGCCTGAGCCATGCACACCAGGCGACGCCACCGCTGCCATCGGTAGCTGAGCCGTCGGTCACGGTACGGGTCCCGATGGTGCCGAAGGTTGTTACCGTCTGCGCCGACGAACCTGGGGAGGTAGTCGGGTGGACGCGCTGGTGACGTACCTGGTGGCGGCGCTTGCCGTACTCGTGGTGGTCGTGCTCCTGCTCGTCGCACGGGCCCGCCGGACAGCCCGGCCCGGCGGCCTGCCACCGCCCCGACGGTCAGCGGGCGGCGGCGCGGCGGGTGGCGGCGCGGCGGAGTCGCCGCGCTCCGGCCCGCTCCGGCTGACCCCGGGCGACCGGGTGCGGATCCGTGGGCGGGAGTACGCGGTGAGCGCCACGATCCGCCTGGTCGAGGGTGACTGGAGCTGGGTGCAGCACCTGCTCGACGACGACTCCGGCACCCACCACCGGCTCTCCGTGGAGGACGGCCCCGAACTCGAACTGGTTCTCTGGACCGCCGAACCGGGCGCCACCGTCACCCCGGGCGCCCCGACCATCGAGCTCGGCGGGCGGCGCTACACCTGGGCCGAGACCGGGCAGGCGCGTTACACCGCCACCGGAGAGACCGACCTGCCGTCGACCGGCACCATGCGCTACCACGACTACCAGTCCGGTGGCGCGGCGCGGCTCTCCTTCGAGGCGTACGGCGAAGAGGGCTGGCGGGTGGCCCGCGGTGCTCTGCTCGGCCCGGCCGACCTGACGATCCACCCCGCGCCTGAGGTTCGCTGAGCCGGACCGGGCGGGCACGCCGGGCACGCCGCGGCATGCCGAACTGGCCGGTTGTCGATACGGTGTGGGCGCGATCTTAGGGAAGGAGAATCGTGGTCGATTCCCAGAGCACGCCGGCCCGTCAGCGGCCGTCCATTGTGTCGATTTCCAGTTACCTGCTCTACCTGTTCCTGGCACTCCAGGTGATCAGTCTGATCATCACGCTCAGCACCTTCGGCAAGACGCAGGACGCGCTTCGTGAAGCGTATGCGGACAGCACCGTCGAGGGTGCCGACCAGGTGGCCGAAGTCTTCGCCGTCATCGGCATCGCCGGCAGCGTGCTGCTGCTGCTGCTCGCGGTCGTGCTGGGCGTGCTGGCCCTCTTCAACAACCAGGGCCGTAACGGCGCCCGGATCACCACCTGGATCGTCGGCGGCATCATGGTCTGCTGCGTCGGCAGTGGCCTGCTCGGCAACGCGGCCAGCGGTCTCACCACCGGCGGCGGGACCGGCGGCGATGGGCCGAGCCCGGAGGAGATCCAGCGCCGCCTGGAAGAGGCCCTGCCGTCCTGGCTCACCCCGGTCAGCATCCTGCTCGGCGTGCTCAGCCTGATCGCGCTGATCACGGCGCTGATCCTGCTGGCGCTGCCGAAGGCGAACGAGTTCTTCCGCAAGCCCACCGCGGCCTGGGAGCCGCCGACCCCGGGTGCCAGCTACCCGGGGTACCCGCAGGCGCCGGGTCAGCCCGGCTACCCGCAGGCCTCCGGTGAACCGGGCTATCCGTCGAGCGGGGAGCCGGGCTACCCGCCGCCGCCCGCGAGCCGGCCGGACGACACGCCGCCCACGGATCGGCCCGGGTCAACCCCGCCGTCGACGAGCTGACGACTCGATAAGCACGACGCCGACGATCCCTCCGAGTAGGTTGCAACCCGACGCCTACCGGAGGGATTCGTCGTGTCGTACCCGGAATCGGCACCGGCCCGCCGGCCCGCCGCCGTCCTGTCGGCAGCGACAGTGCTGTTGGTGATGGCGGTCGCCGCGCTCGCGTACGCCGTGGTCGACCTGGTGGTGCTGGGCGCGACTGTCGACGCGTTCCGCTCCGCCGCCCGCGACACCTCGGCGGGCCCGGCGCAGATCGACGACGTGGTGACGCTGCTCCGCGTCTCCGCGGTGCTGTCGGCGGTGGTGGCGGCGCTCTCCGCGCCGCTGCTCGGCGGCCTGGCCCTCGGGCTGCTGGCCGGTCGCAACGGCGTGCGGGTGGCGACTTGGGTGGTCAGCGGGCTGGGCCTGCTCGCCGGCTGTTGCAGCGTGGCGGTGGTCGTCGGCGAACGGGCCGCGCCACTGCAACTGGGCTCGGGCGAGCAGTCCCTCGCCGAACTGCTGGGCCTGATCGGCGACGCGTACCCGTCCTGGTGGATCCCGCTCAACGCCGGTCTTTCCGTCGCACAGGGGCTCGGTTACCTTGTAGTAGCTACGCTGCTGGCGCTGCCCGCGGCGAACAGCTGGTTCGGCCGCCACCGCTCGACCACGCCAACCGCACCGCCGATGTTCCCGCCCGCCCCGCACC
>NZ_QGSZ01000158.1 GCF_003857055.1 Micromonospora inaquosa
GGTTAGGGGGTGAGCAGGGTGGTGGCCGCCTCGGAGAGCAGGGCCCAGGCTTCGTCGATGTGCGCTTCGGTGCTCTGGGGTGAACCGACCGCCAGCCGCAGCGTGTAGCGGCCGTCGACCCGGCTGTGCGTGAGGTGCACCCGTCCGGTGGCGTTCACCGAGGCCAGCAACGCCGCGTTGGTGTCGTCGTCGGCGCGCAGTCGGAAGCAGACCAGTGAGAACGGGTGCGCCGCGGCCAACTCGAACCGGTCGTCGGCGCGGACCCGCTCGGCGAATCGTTCGGCCAGCGCCACCCCGGAGCGGATGTGCGCCCGTAGCCCTTCGGCGCCGTACCAGCGCAGCACGAACCACAGCTTGAGGGACCGGAACCGCCGGCCCAGCGGAACCTGCCAGTCCCGGTAGTCGATCACCGCGCCGGATTCGGTGGCCGCGTTGCGCAGGAACTCCGGCAGTACGGTCAGCGCCTCGATCAGTTCGGCCCGGTCGGCCACCCAGAACGCGTCGCAGTCGAAGCCGGTGAGCAGCCACTTGTGCGGGTCGAAGCAGTAGGAATCGGCGTACTCCAGGCCGGCGTGCGTCCACCGCAGTTCGGGGCAGACGGCGGCGGAGCCCGCGTACGCGGCGTCCACGTGCAGCCAGATCCCGTACTCGGCGCAGATGGCCCCGATCTCCGGCAGCGGGTCGACGGCGGTGGTGGAGGTGGTGCCGATGGTTGCCACCACGATGGCCGGCACGTCACCGGCGGCCAGGTCGGCCTCGATGGCGGCCCGCAGGGCGCCCGGCAGCATCGCCTGGGTGTCCGGGTCCACCTCGATCGACCGGATTCCGTCGCTGCCCAGCCCGGCGATCCGTACCGCCTTCTCGATGGACGAGTGCCCGTGGATGGAGGTGTAGGCGCGGTAGCGCTGGTCGATGCCGGTGTGCCGCCAGCGGCCGCCGCTGGCCCGTTGCAGTGCGGTCAGGGTGGCCACGAGCGTCGCCGAGGAGGCCGAGTCCTGGATGACCCCACCGCCGGCGCTGGTCGAGCGGAACCGCGGTGGCAGGTCCAGCAGGTGGGCCAGCCAGTCCATCATCACCGTCTCCAACTCGGTGCAGGCGGGGCTGGAGGCCCAGAGCATGCCCTGGACGCCGAGCCCGGAGCTGACCAGGTCGCCGAGCACGCTCGGGCCGGAGGTGTTGGCGGGGAAGTAGCCGAAGAAGCCCGGGTGCTGCCAGTGGGTCAGCCCCGGTACGACGATCGAGTCCAGGTCGGCGAGGATCGCCTCGACCGGTTCGCCGCCGGTGGTGGGGGGTTCGCTGGGCAGGGCGGCGGCCACCGTGCCAGGGGGGTCGGCCGGGGCGACCGGGCGTTGCTCCACTGTCGCCCAGTAGTCGGCGATCCAGTCGACGACGGCGTGGCCGGCGCGACGGAATTCGGCGGGGTCCATGTGGTGAGCCATCCGACGAGTTGATCAGGCGCGCGCGCCCAAAACAAGCCGTCTGCCGGATCGACACTCATAACACATCACATCCGCCATCGCCACTCTTCTGTAACGCCGAGATCCATGCGGGCGGCCTGTTGACCTTGTGGTGCGCAATGACTCGGCGCACCCGGTAAGCATCGCGGACTGGTGTGATGGGACCGGCTCCTGCGGAAAGACTTACCTGCTCAAGCCGGGTGAAGTCTCGACGAAGTACAAAAAGGACACCGACACGTTCGCGTTGCAGTGTACCGGTAACTACTACCGCTACACCGGCGACTTGCTGCAGACGTCGGCCGCCTACAAATGGATTCGGATCTCTGACGGAAACTCGGCGCGCGTCGTCAACCAGAACTGCTGATAACGCAATTAAAGACATCCTGTCCCAGCGGAGAATAGTTGTCCGTGGGTTGGGGTTTGCGTCTTGTGCAATCTGATGCGGTGGTGCCTCGATCGACATTTTTGGTCGACTCGCTGGCACCGCCGCTGATTGCCTGCGCCGAGTGCCGCACGGCGTGCTGGCCGCGCCCATCCTCGGCGAGCCTCTCGCACCGCCAGCGGGAGTCGGCAGGCGCAGCGATGTGATGACGGTCGATGTTGCGGACCGGAAAGCGCTTGCCTTACGATGCGCGGTGAGTCGGATCCGTGAGTTCCAGGGCGTTTCACCCCGATCAGATCGCCGTCCACCGCCGTCGCGGTGGGTTGGTCCACTGTGCTTCCCGGGCAGGGCCGGTGGGTCGTAGCGGTCATCACCGGATCCCGGAGGCAGTGCATGCACCCGTCCAGACATCGGCTGATCCTGCTCGCCGCCACGACGGCGGCCACCGTCGTGGCCGGCACCCTCGGCACGGTCGTCGCCTCGGCCGCCGCCGTCGGCTGCCGGGTCGACTACCAGATCACGAACCAGTGGCAGGGCGGCTTCGGCGCCAACGTCACCATCACCAACCTCGGCGACCCGGTCAACGGGTGGGCTCTCACCTGGTCGTACGCCGCAGGCCAACAGGTCACCCAGGCGTGGAACGCCACCGTCACCCACTCCGGGGCCCAGGTCACCGCGCGCAACGTCGACCACAACGCCGCCATCGCCACGAACGGCAGCACCTCGTTCGGCTTCAACGGTTCGTGGACCGGCAGCAACCCGGTGCCGAGCAGCTTCGCGCTCAACGGCACCACCTGCACCGGCACCG
>NZ_QGSZ01000265.1 GCF_003857055.1 Micromonospora inaquosa
TGTCGGGGTACTCGTTGGAGTGCAGAGGTGAGTACGGCTGATCTTGCAGAGGTCAGGTGTCGTGGTGGGCGCCTTGTTCGTCACGGTGGGTTGCGTTTTGCAGGCGCAGGCGGGTGAGGCCGAGCATGTCGATCAGCCATCCGGGCCCGCCGGTGATGCCGCGGGTGCGTAGGAGGGTGTCGACCTCGTGGTGGGTCGCCGGACCGGTGTGGGCGAGGAAGTCCTCGCAGATCTCAAGCAGGAGTGGCAGGAGATCGCCGTGGTTGGTGTCGCTGGTGGCCGTGGGGTCGTCCGGGATGGGCCGGGTGGGCATCAGGCGACGTTGTCGAGGGCGGTGAGGCGGTTCTTGAGTCGGTAGCTGGGGCCGTTGATGGGGACGACGTCGCAGTGGTGCAGGAGCCGGTCGAGGATGGCGGTGGCCAGGACCTCGTCGCCGAAGACTTGGCCCCATTCGCCGAAGCCTTTGTTCGAGGTGAGCAGGGTGGAGCCCTTCTCGTAGCGTTTCGAGATCACTTGGAAGACGAGGTTGGCTTCGGGTCGTTCGAGGGGTTGGTAGCCCACTTCGTCGATGACCAGGACGGTGGGGCGTAGGTAGGTCTGCAGCTTGCGGGCCAGGCGGCCGATCGCGTCGGCGGCGGTGAGGTGGCGGACCATGTCGTCGAGGGTGGTGAAGTAGACGGTGAAGCCGGCTCGGCAGGCGGCGACCGCGAGGGACACGGCGATGTGGGTCTTGCCGACGCCGGGTGGGCCGAGGAGAGCGACGTTGGCTTTGGCCTGCACGAACGCGAGCGTGGCGAGGTCACGGACTTTGCGGGGGTCCAGGTCGGGTTGGAAGCTGAAGTCGTAGTCGTCGAGGGTCTTGTGGTGTGGCAGTTTCGACAGGCGCAGCCCGGCGCGGAAGCGGCGTTCGTCGCGGACGGCGAGTTCCTCTTCCAGGACGAGGTCGAGGAACTCCAGGTAGCCCATGGCCTCGGTGTCGGCTCGGCCGGTGAGCTCCCGCAGCGTCTTGGCCAGGTGAGGCAGGCCGAGTTTGGTGGCGCTGGCGTGGATGCGGTTGGTGACCAGCTCACTCACTTGGAGACATCCTTCAGGTGTGGGCGGTTGGTGAACGGGCTGGCCTGGGCGATCTGTTCATAGACCGACAGCGGCCGGGCCTCGACGGCGATCTGGGCGGCGGCGGCCCGGTTGAGCAGGGCTTGCAGCGGTCCCTGGCCGCTTGCATGGCGGTCCGGTCGGCGTGTGGTCGGCTGCCCACTGGCGGGGTCTCCGGTGGTGACGGCACGGGTGTGTCCGTCGGGCAGACCGTCCCAGTGGCTCTCGTCGACGACGCGGGCGCCGCGGCCCACGGCCCGCTGGTGCGTGGCCAGCAGCGTGGCGCCGTCCAGGCCGGGCACGGTGGCGTGGATGGTGATCGTGGCGGCGGTCGCCCGGATCTCCACGAGTTGGCGGTGGCGGACCCGTCGGGCCGGCACGGAGTAGAGGTTGCCGGCGTAGGCGACCAGGCAGTCCTTGCCGACATGCCGCAGATGCCGGTCGGCGACCACATACGCCCGGGCCGGGATCGGTCGCAGCGCGGCATGGTCCCGGACCGCCCGCACGCCGATGATCTCACCGTGGGTGCGATGCCGCACGGCCCGCCGCTGCGGCACCCAGGCCACGAACGTGGCATCGAGCTCCGCCAGCGAGGAGAACGCCCGCCCGGCCAGGACATGATCACGGACGATGGTGACCTGCCGCTCGACCCGCCCCTTGCCGGTCGGCCGATAGGCGGCCAGCACATCGATGTCGAAGTCGTAGTGCCCGGCGAACGCGACCGCTTCCGGATGCAGCGGCACCGCCTGACCTGGGGCGACGTGCCGGCGGACCACGGTCTTCGTCCGGTCGTAGACGATCGCCCCCGGGACCCCGCCGAAATGCGCGAACGCACGCCGGTGACACTCCCAGAACGCGGCAAGGTCCTGGCTGGTGGTGAAGCAACAGAACGGATCCCGCGAGTACGACAACACCATGTGAAACGAGTAGACCTTCGCGATCCCGACGTGAGCCAGGATGCCGCCCTCGTCGCCCCAGTCCACCTGCGCCTGCGCACCCGGAACGACCTCGAACCGACGATGCAGCCCGGCCAGCTGATCCGGGCTGATCCCCAACTCCGCCGCGATCCGCGGACGGGCCTGCTGCAGATACAACTTCACCCGCTGGTAGTTACCGGTGAACCCGTACTGCTCGACAAGACGTTCATGGATCACCGTGCCCTTGAGCAGCAACTCCGCCCGCAGCCACGCATCGACCACATGCGCGAACACATCGATCAACTGCCCACGAGCCGGCCGCACCCGAACCGGCGGCACCACCTCGCCGCCACCAGCAGCCAGGTACTTCTTCACCGTCCGCCAGTTCAGGCCCGTCTCACGAGCGATCTCCGAGACGCTCGCACCAGCCTCATGCAACGCCCGGAACCGGCGCACATCCAGCCACCGCTGCTCATCCAACGCCCCCACCGCCAGCCGCCCCACCCCGGTCCGATCACGACCCGAGCAGCCTCACCCTCAGTCACCCACTGGCGACGGACACACGGTGCGCACCTCTGCAAGATCAGCTGTACCTAGCTCTGCACTCCAACGAGTACCCCGACA
>NZ_QGSZ01000255.1 GCF_003857055.1 Micromonospora inaquosa
GCGAAGATCCGCTCGCGGCTGCCCGTCTCGACGAGTTGACCCAGGTACATGACCGCGATGTCGTCCGCCAGGTACTCGACCGCGGAGAGGTCGTGGGTGATGAAGAGGCAGGCGAACCCGATGTCGCGTTGCAGGTCGGCGAGGAGGTTGAGCACCGACGCCTGCACTGACACGTCGAGCGCGCTGGTGGGTTCGTCCGCGATGAGCAGCATCGGCTCGGAGATCAGTGCCCGCGCGATGCTGACCCGCTGGCGTTGCCCGCCGGACAGCTCGTGGGGATAGCGACGGGCCACCTCGGCGCGCAGGCCCACCCGTTCCAATTGGGGAGCGACGCGGGCGTCCCGGTCACGCCGGGAGATCCGCTTGCCGGCCAGCCGCAGTGGCTCGGCCACGATCTCGCCCACCAGCATGCGCGGGTCCAGCGACGCGGCCGGGTCCTGGAAGACGATCGACACCGCGCCGCGATGGGGGCGCAGCCGCCGCCGGGACAGGTGGGTGACGTCCGTGCCGGCGATCCGCACCGTTCCCGCGGTCGGCTCGACGAGGCGCACCACGCATCGGCCCACTGTCGACTTTCCGGAGCCGCTCTCCCCCACCAGGGCGGTGACCCGGCCGCGCGCGATGGTCAGGGACACCCCGTCCACGGCACGCACCGGGCCGAAGTGCATCACCAGGTCCGCGATCTCCAGGGCGTTCGGCTGCGGCGTCATCGGTTCGCCTCCTGAGCTGCCGTCGGTGCGGTCGGTGCCGTTGTGCAGGGGTGCCAACAGGCCGCGACATGGTCGGTGCCACCGATGCCCTCCAGCGGCGGGGCGGCCTCCCGACACTGCTGGTCAGCGGCCGGGCATCGATCCGCGAAGGTGCAGGCGTCGGGTTGGCTCGCCAGCACGGGCACCAGCCCGGGGATCTCGGTCAACCGGTCCGTGCCGGCGTGCCGGCCCGGCTGCGGTGACGCCGACAGCAGGCCGGCCGTGTACCGGTGTCGTGGGTTGGCGAACAGGTCGTCCACCGGCGCCCGTTCCACCACCCGGCCCGCGTACATGACGACGACGCGGTCCGCGATGTCGGCGATCACGCCGAGGTCGTGGGTGATGATGAGGACGCTCGTGCCGAGCTGGTCGCGCAGGTCCCGCAGCACCTGGAGGATGCCGGCCTGGACGGTGACGTCCAGCGCGGTGGTCGGCTCGTCGGCCACCAGCACCTTCGGGCCGCAGGCCACCGCCATCGCGATCATCACGCGCTGGCGCATGCCGCCGGAGAGCTGGTGCGGATAGCTGTCGACCCGAAGGGCGGCGGACGGGATCCCGACGAGCGTCAACAGCTCGACGGCGCGCGCCCGCGCCGCCCGTCGGGACATCCGCTCGTGGACCTGGAGCACCTCGCCGATCTGCCGCCCGACGGTGAGCACCGGGTTCAACGAGGTCATCGGCTCCTGGAAGATGTAGGCGATCTCCCGGCCGCGGACCCGACGAAGCGCCGACTCGCGGGCCCCGATCAGCTGCGTGCCGTCCAGGCGTACCGAACCGGTGACCCGGGCGCTGCCCGGTAGCAACCCGGCGATGCTCATCGCGGTGACGCTCTTTCCGCACCCCGACTCGCCCACCATCCCGACGATCTCCCCGGGGGCGAGGTCCAGGCTGACCCCGTCGACCGCCGAGACGGTGCCGGTCTCGGTGGGGAACGACACCGACAGGTCGCGGATCTCCAGCACGGGCGCGGAGGCCGTGGTCATCGCCGGTCTCCCTTCGGGTCGAGGGCGTCGCGCAGGGCGTCGCCGAAGACGTTGAACGCCAGCGCCAGGCCCATGATCACGACGCCGGGAAGGACCGCGGCCCACGGTGCGCGGGCCGCGAACTGCTGGGCGGTGGCCAGCATGGTGCCGAGGCTGGGCGCCGGGGGCTGGATGCCGAGGCCGAGGAAGGAGAGCACCGCCTCGCCGAGGATCGCGGCCGGGATGGCGACCGTGGCCTGCACCAGGATCACCGACGTCGCGTTCGGCAGGATGTGCCGGGCCAGCACCCACAGGTCGCTCGCCCCGTCCACGACGGCCGCCGCGACGAAGTCGAGCGACTTGAGTCGCAGGGTGTCCGAGCGGACCACCCGGATCACCCCGGGGATCTGGGCGATGCCGATGGCCACCGCGGCGTTGCCGAGGCTGGCACCCCGGATCGCCGCCAACCCCACCGCCATGATCAGGAACGGGAACGCCAGCAGCAGGTCGGTGAAGCGCGAGATCACCGCGTCCCAGGCCCGGAAGTAGCCGGCCGCGAGCCCGAGCGGCACCCCGATGACCAGCGACGTGGCCACCGCCAGGAGCCCCACCTGCAACGACGCCCGCGCACCGAGCATGATGCGGGAGAGGACGTCGCGGCCGAGATCGTCGGTGCCGAGCAGGTGCCCGGCGGTGCCGGGAGGTGCGAAGGTGCGGGCGAAGTCGGTCTGGTCGACCGAGTAGGGCGCGAGCCAGGGCGACAGCAGGGCGATGACGCCCGCCAGCAGGAGCACGACGAAACTGACGACGGCGAGCGGGTTGCGTCGTAGCCGCCGCAACACGCGGGCACGCCGGGTGACGCTGACGGTGCCGGTCTCCGCCATCGGTACGGTGAGGACGGTCATGCCGGTTCTCCCGTCACCCGGATGCGTGGATCGATGACCGAGTAGAGCAGGTCCACCAAGAGGTTGATCACGATGTAGGCCGCCGCGGTGAGCAGGACGACGGCCTGGATCACCGGGTAGTCCCGTTGGAACACCGCGTCGATGGTCATCTTGCCGAAGCCCGGCAGCCCGAAGATCTGTTCGGTGACGACCGCGCCCGAGATCAGCCCGCCAAGTTGGAGACCCACCACGGTCACCACCACGATGAGGCTGTTGCGCAGGGCGTGCCGGGTGATGACGGCGCGCGGTCGTAGGCCCTTCGCCTTCGCCGTCCGCACGTAGTCGGAGGAGAGCGAGTCGAGCATCGCCGACCGGGTCTGCCGCATGATGATGGCGGCGAGGCCGGTGCCGAGGATCACCGCGGGCAGGACGATGTGGTGCAGGTTGTCCACGGGGTCCTCCAGGATCGGCACGAAACCGGAGGCGGGGAAGAGCCCGGTCGCCACGGACAGGTAGAGGATCGCCAGCAGCCCGAGCCAGAAGTGCGGCACCGACAGCCCGATCAGGGCCAGGCCGTTGGCGAGCCACTCCGCCGGACGTCCACGACGGACCGCCGCGAGCACCCCGGCGCCGACGCCGAGCGCCGCCGCGATGAGGATCGCCAGGACGGACAACTCGACGGTCACCGGCAGGGCGGTGGTGAGCATCGACGAGACCGGGGTGCCGGTGCGGATCGACACCCCGAAGTCGCCCTGCGCCATCCGCTCCACGTACTGGGCGAACTGCACCGGCAGCGGTTGGTCCAGCCCGTAGTGCTGACGGATGGCCGCCAGGGCCTCCGGCGACCGGTCCTCGCCGGCCAGCGCGAGGGCCGGGTCGCCGGGGAGCGCCCGTACGCCGACGAAGACCACGATCGTCGACAGCAGCAGGGTCACCGCCGACTGCCAGGCGCGGGTGAGTAGGTATCGGGCCACGACTACCTACTTGCCGAAGCCGGCGAAGGCCGCCCGGATGACGCCGTCCGGGTAGACCTGCAGGCCCTGGATCTGCTTGCTGACGGCGGTCAGGTTGCGCTGCCGGTAGAGGTAGATCAGGGCGTCGTCCTGCTGCATCAGGGTGACCGCCTGCCCGTACAGCTTGCGGCGCTGCTCGATGTCACCGGCCTGCCGGGCCTCGGTCAGCAGGGTGTCGAGCTGCGGGTTGCTGTAGCCGGCGACGTTCTGGCTCGCGCCGGTGCCGACGAAGTTGGTGATGTTGGCGTCCGGGTCGATCCGTCCGCTCCACCCCAGTTGCAGCAGCTCGAAGTTGCCGCGGTCCTGCTCGTCGAGGAGCGACGAGTACTCCACCGGGTTGATCTTCAGGTCGAAGCCGCCGTCCTTGACCATTGACTGCAACGCCTGGGCGAGGCGCAGCGTGTCGGGGGTGTTCGAGGCCAGCATCGTCACCGTGTACGGCGTCTGCACGCCGGCCTCGGCCAGCAGCTGCTTGGCCTTGGCGGGGTCGTGCGCCGGGCAGGTCTGCGCCTCGGGGGACGAGAACGTGCTCGCGGGCGAGATCGGGGAGCAGGCGACCGCGTGCAGACCGTTGAAGACCGCGTCGACCAGGGCCTTGCGGTCGATGGCGTGCTCGAAGGCCTGCCGAATTTTGGCGTTCTGGGCGAGGGGGCGGTTGATGGGCTTGGGGGCGGTGCCGATGCCGTCGACGTTGCCGACGTTGATGGTCAGGCCCTGGTAGCCGAGGGACTGGGACTGGAGGACGGAGACCGCCGCGTCCTGTCGGAGGGAGGCGACGTCCTGGGTGGAGACGGAGTCGGCCACCTGCGCGTCGCCGGAGCGCAGGTTGGCGGCGCGGATGCTCGCGTCGGTGAGGATTCGCCACGAGATGGCATCCAGGTGCACCTTGCTGGCGTCGTAGTAGTTGGGGTCCCGGACGACCTCGATGGAGTTCTGCGGCACCCGCTTCGCGAACTTGAAGGGGCCGACGCAGACCGGCGCCGAGGCGAAGTCGTCGCCGAGGCTCTGCAACGCCTTGGCGCTCATGATCATGCCGGCCCGGTCGGCGAGGGCGCCGAGCAGCGGGGCGAACGGCTGCTTCAGCCGCAGGACGACGGTCTGCGGGTCCGGGGTGTCGACGCCGTCGATGGGGCCGAGTTCGCTCTTGCGCGCCGACCGGGCGTTGGTGAGGTGCCGTTGCAGGGTGGCCTTCACCGCGGCTGAGTCGAACGCCGTCCCGTCCGCGAAGCGCACGCCGGACCGCAGCGGAATGGTCACCGTCCGGCCGTCGCCGCTCGTGGTGGGCAGGGCCGTCGCGAGCTGCGGTACGACCTGCGCCTGCTCGTTGACGTCGTAGAGCTTCTGGCACATCGCCTGGAAGACGTAGCGGGAGTAGAGGCTTCTCGACAGCGTCGGGTCCAGCGCGTCGGGCTCGGCGGAGAGGGCGATGACCAGTTCGCCGCCCTGCTTCACGGCGGCCGGGTCCGCGGGCGTACCGAAGGAGTCCTGGCCTGCCGACTGATCGCCGCCGGACGGGTCGCCGCCTTCGCTGTTCGACACCGGTGAGCAGGCGACGACCGTGCAGACGACGGCAGCCGCCGCCACGGCGGCCCGGAGCACCCGACGGCGGGGCAGGTTCGTTTCGCGGACGGAGAGGTTCGTCATGGAGAGCTCCTCGAGTGGGCGATTCGGGGAGCGTATGTTGTATACGATGTCCGCCGCAAGACCCTCGTGAACGGCTCGCCAGGCACCCGGGTGCCCTGAACAGGACCCGCCCGGTGTCAGATCGCGGGCCGCGTCCGGCCGCCTCGAACCAGGCTGAGCAGGACGACCAGCGCGAGCACCGCCACCACCGCGCTGAAGACCTCGCCGGCCGGGCGCAGACCGATCGTCTGGATCAGCAGACCGACTCCGACGGCGGGCACACCGAGCATGGCGAAAAGGATGGCGAAGAAGGTCGACACCGCCTCGGCCTGGTGCCGCGGTTCGGTCTTCATCGTGATCGTCGCGATGCCGTCGCCGACCGCCACCCCGGACGCGACCCCGACGAGCACCGCGCTGACGAGCAGCGTCGCCAGCGACGCCATCCACATGCTGAACCCGAGCAGGCCAGCCCCCACGACCAGGCCGACGCAGGCGCTGGCCAGCGCGGCGCCCGAGGACAGCACGCGGGTCAGCAGCTGACCGAACGCCGCGCCGGCGAACGCCACGAAGACCACCAGCGCGGCCAGGGTGTGTGAGGTCTCGTGCAGGACCATGCCGAGGAACAGCCCACTCACCGACGTGAGCACCCCGAGCGCGGCGAAACCCGCGCCAGCGGTGATCGCCGAGCGGACGAAGTCGCCGCGAATGGCCGCCGGCACGTGCAACCGCTGCACTCGCAGCGTCACCGGCGAACGCTCCCGCATCGTCTCCGGCACCCCGATCATCGCGAGGATCGCGATCACCGCCAGCACGAGCACGATGGCCCAGGGCAACCGGAGCGGCTCGGGCGCCACGTCCGACACGATCCCGGACAGCAGGGTGCCGGTGGCCAGGCCACCCAGGTTTGCGAAGATCGACACGGTGGCGGCACGCTTCGGGTGCCGGGGGTCGATCAGCTCTGCCAGCGCGGCGGTCGCCGCTCCGATGACCAGCGCGGCGGAGAGACCGGCGATGATCCGGCCCACGATGATCATCGCCAGGTCCACGGCGGTCAGGAACACGGCGTCGGCGACGACGGAGAGGAGCAGCGCGATGAGGATGACAGGGCGTCGGCCGATCTGGTCGGAGAGCCGACCGAAGACCAGCAGCCCGGCGACGACTCCCAGCGCGTACAGCGCGTAGACCACGGTCACTGTCAACGACGAGAACCCGAACTCCAGCTCGTAGAGCGGGTAGAGCGGGGTCGGCACGGTGGTGCCCACGAGCGTGATCCAGAACGCGAACGCGACCCGCACCGCGCCGGACGTGGACCGGGTCGTTGCGCCCCCGGCGCGGCTGGCGTCGGACATGATCACTCCCCCCGGGATCGGACCCCTGCCTGCGCGCCGCCGACTCCCGCACCCTCCCCGTCGCGGCCCCTGTCCCCGCGTACAGCATGGGTCTTGACCTTGGCGGAGATGCGGTAACGGCCCGAAACGACCGCATCAGGTGGCTGCGCGCTCAACCCCGGGCTCGGCCGGACAGGGCCGCCCGCAGCGCCGGTCCGAAGACCCGCCGGACGTCGACCGGGGAAAGCGCACCGATCGAGCGGATCGGGTTCAGGTAGCGCGTGAAGATCAGCCCACCGAGCACGCCGACCGCGGCGGTGGCACGTCGCGTCGCGTCGGGCCCGCCGAGAAATTCAGCGATGCGGAGGCGTAACTCACCGTCCAGGTAGTCCCGCAGGGCGCGCATCGTGTCGTCATCCTGCACCGCCATCCGGCTCTGCACCGGCCCGGTGGCGTCCCACAGGCCGGTGACGGAGTCGAGCAGGCGGTCGGCAAGATGGTCCCGGTCGCCCCGCAGAGCCTGGTCGAGCGCGGTGGGATCAACGCACAGCAGGTCCAGGGACTGACTGAAGAGGCCCTGCTTGGAGCCGAAGTGGTAACTGATCAACGCCGCGTCGACGCCAGCGGCGGCGGCGATGGCCCGGACCGTCGTGCCCGGATAACCGTGCTTCAGAAACAGCTCGCGGGCAGCCGCGGTGATGCGGGCCTTGGTGTCCGGGTTGCCGCGGGGCCGACCCCGAGTTTTATTCAACACGGTTGAATAGTGCTCTCCCCCGCTGGCACGGTCAACGCCGCCAACCCCCAGCGAGGAGCGAACACATGCGCACTGTCGTCTTCGGCGCCACCGGCCCCACCGGCCGTCAGATCATCGGCCAGGCCCTGGCCGCCGGCCACGAGGTCGTCGCGGTCACCCGCCGCCTACACGCCGTGCAACCCCGCCCCGGCCTCACCGTGGTCAGCGCGGACGTCGCGGACCCCGGCGCCGTCGACCGGGCCGTGGCCGGCGGCGACGCCGTTCTGTCCAGCCTGGGCGTCCCGCTCACCGCGAAGCCGATCACCGTCTACTCCCGGGGCAACGCGAACATCCTGGCCGCCATGGACCGCCACGGAATCAAGCGCCTGATCACCGTCAGCTCCAGCGTCCTGGATCCCACCTGGCGACCGTCCGGCGAGTTCTTCTTCAACAACGTGCTGGACCCGCTGTTCAACCGCAGGGCGGGCCGCACCGCGCACGAGGACATGCGGCGGATGGAGTCCCTCGTTCGCGACAGCGACCTGGACTGGACCATCACCCGGCCCTCCGGGCTGTTCGACCACCCGAGCGTCACTCACTACCAGGTGGCCGAGGACGTCGCGGACGGCCTGTTCACGGCACGCGCGGACCTGGCGGCGAGCATGGTGGCGCAGCTGACCGACGACCGGTACGTCCGACGGGCGATGGCGGTGATCACCACCGAGGTCAGGCCGAGCATCGCCGGTCTGATCTGGCGCGAGGCCATCATGAAGAAGAAGTGACCGTCCCGCCGCCCGGCGGTTGGTCACCGACACCGGACACCCGGCTCGGCGACCAACCGCCAGGCTCACGTCCAGCTATGCCGAGACGCTCGCGACCGCGAAGCGGCCGGGACGCGGTGGGAAGCGGCGCGCACGGTGCCGCTTCCCACCGCGTACACCTAGGAGTTGTATGCCTGCGCGGTCACCGTGACCTGGCGGGCGACGCCCGCGCGCGCGGGCCAGGAGATCCGCACCTCACGGGTCTCCCCCGGCAGCAACCAGAAGTAGTTGTCGTCGTAGCGGGCCGGCAGGACCCGCTCACCATGCTGGTCGCGCACGGCCAGCCGCACCAACGCGGCGACCGCACGGCCCTGGTTGCGGACCGTCGTGGTGACGGTGTTGCGCCCGTCCACCACGCGTACGCTGCCCGACGACGTCGACAGCCGCGTGCTCGGCAGGTCGGTGAGCGCCCGCAACTGCTCGGCCTTGTCATAGCGCCAGTAGGTGTTCTCCGCGAGCAGCCGGTCGCGGCTGTCGCGCAGCTCCAGTCGCACCAGGTGCAGCCCGCCACCGGCCGGCGCGGCGAGCGGGAAGACCGCCGTCGTGTCCGAGCGGGCCACGTCCACCCGCTGACGCTGGGGCGAACCCAGCGACCGGCCACTCAGGTCGTACCGTCGGGCGCTCACCGTGACCCCGCTCAGCGGCGCGGCGGTGTGGTTGACCACCCGGACCTGCCAGGTGCCCGGGTCGGCCTGGACGTGCACCGGCTCGCACCCCTTGCGGGCGCCGTAGTAGGCGCCGTTCACGTCGAGGTCGTAGTCGTAGGTCTGCCAGACAGTGCTGTGCCACGCCGGGTGCGACATCCACAGCAGCAGACCGGTGGCGTCCTGCCACAGGTTGGCGTTCCACGCCTCGAACATGGCGCGGTGGCTCTCGTAGTTGACGAACTGCGCCCGGGCGGCGAACTCGTCGAGCGAGTCGGACTCACCGAGCCGCGCGTCGATCGCCGCCTGGTACGTGCCGACGCGCTGGTTACCGATGGTCGACCAGTCGTGGTAGTTCCACACCTCACCGATCGGCCACTGCGGCGCGTCACCGACGAGGTTGCGCATGCTCTCGACGACCGGCACCACCGGCATGCCGATCTCGGTGTGGAAACCGAACGCGCCCGTGTCGTAGGTGTTCCTGTTGTTGTACGTCGCCGGCTCCACCCAGTGGTACGGGCCGTGGCCGCTGACGATGCCGCCGGCCGAGTTGGGGATGTAGAGGATCTCCGGGTGCTCGGTGGCCGCGGCCTGCTTGAGCCCGGCGTCCACGATCGGCGGCGGGTCACCCTCGTTCGCGCCACACCACACCACGATGCTCGGGTGGTGGCGGAACCGCCGGATGGTGTCGGCGGCGATGTCGACGTAGCCGGGCGGGTTGGGCAGGAACGCGCCCGCCTGCCAGAAGTCGTTCCACACCAGGATGCCCTGCTCATCGCAGGCCTGGTACAGCTCCTCGCGGTTGCTGCTGCCGAGCCAGTTGCGGATCATCGTGAAGTTCATGTCGCGGTGCATCTCGACGGTGTCGGCCAGCCGGTCGGGCAGCACCCGACGCAACAGTTCGTCCCAGCCCCAGTTGCCGCCCCGGGCGAAGACCGGCACGCCGTTCACGCTGATCTTGAGCTGGGTGACGGCGTTGCTGACCGACTTCACATCGGTCCACCGCTGCCCGTCGTCGGAGACCTGGATGACGAAGTCGCGCGCGTACGCCTGCTCCCAGACGATGGTCACCTGGTCGAAGCTGACCGGTGCGCCGAGGTCGACCTGGATCCACTGGTTGTCCTCGAACTTCGACGACCACCGGGTCCGCGGGTTGCCGTCGACGGCCCGGTCCGGGCCGTTCGAGTCGCTGTCGGACGACGACGCGGTGGCGGTCCTGCGCAGCGCCAGGTCGACGTCCGGCTCGGCCTGCCGCTGCACCGAGAGCCCCCACATGGACACGCCCCACGAGGTCGCCCGCGCACCGGTCTGGATGCGCAGGTGCTGGGCGGTCTGGCTGGCGAACATCTCGACCTGGGTGGCGCGGCTGCCCAGCGGGGTGTCGTTGCTGACCGCCTTCACATCGGTCCAGGCGTCCCCGTCGGCGGAGACCTGGACGCGGTAGTCCAGCGCGTACGCCTGCTCCCAGACGATGGTGACCCGGTCGAAGTCGACCGCCGCGCCGAGGTCGACCTGGATCCACTGGTTGTCCTCGGCCTGGGAGGCCCAGCGGGTCGCCGGATCGCCGTCGACGGCGTTGCCGGGACCGTTGCTGTCGTTCTCCGACGACAACGCGGTCGCGTCGCGGCGCAGGGCCAGATCCGGGCCGGTCCCGTCGGCCACCGACAGCGAGAACATCGAGATGCCCCAGCCGGTGGCGCGCTGGCCGGCCTGGATGCGTACGTGCCGGGCGTGCTGGCGGTCGAACGTGACGGTCTGGGTCGCGGCGCCGTCGACGAACTCCAGCGCCGGCCTGCCGGGGGGTGAGATGACGATCGGTTGGTGCCAGTCGTAGGCGAACTCGCGGACACCGAAGCGAAGCGCACGCCGGTCGCTGACCGAGCGGTTGACGGTGGCGGTGAGCGTGAGGTCGTACAGGTGCGGGTCGCCGTAGCCGTTGGGCCACCAGAGCCGGGGCTCGCGCAGCCGCAACGCGGGGAAGCGCTCCGGGGTGAAGGTGACTGTGGTGTTCCCGCCGGCGGGAACGGTCACGGTCGACTCGACGCGTACCCTGTCGAACTCCGCGTGGACGGTGACAGTGGTGGCGCTGGCCGCCGCGTTGCGGACCGGCACCCGGATGGTGACCTCGGCGGTGTCGGTGTCGGGCAGGTCGGGCAGCGTGGTCTGCACGTGCGGGTCGCCGATGACCACGGCGCCGGTGCTGCGCAGGCGGACGTGGTCCCAGAGGCCGGTGACCCGGTCGCGGACGGCGGGCATCCAGTCCCACCCGGACACCGCCAGGTAGGTCGGCGCGTCGAGGTAGTGGTGGGCCGACTGGAGGAAGGTACGACCGTCGGGGCCCTTGTCGCCGGGGGTGCCGGGATGCGGCATCGGGGTGACCCGGACGGCGAGGACGTGCTCGCCACGGTGACCGGCCAGCGCGTCGGTGATGTCGAAGGCCGCTCGCGCGAACGGGTGCGTGACGCTGCCGACCGCCACGCCGTTGACCCAGGCGGTCGCCTCGTGGTTGATCCCGTCGAACTCCAGCCAGATCCGTCGACCGGCCGAGGTGTCCAGGTCACGCGGCAACCGCAGCGCGCGCCGGTACCACCAGGTGTGCCGGGACAGCGCCTCCGGGATGCGCAGGTTGTTGAGGCCGGCCACCGGGTCGGGCAGGTGACCCTGCTCGACCAGGGTGCCCAGCACGGTGCCGGGCACCGTCGCCGGCAGCCAGGACCGGACGTCGACACCGGCGCGGGAGAGTTCGGCGCCGTCGGCGGTGCCTGCGAAGTCGTCCATCGTCAACGACCAGCCCGACTCCAGTGGCACAGTGCCGTCGGCGGCGACCTTCAGCTCGGGGGCCGGGCCGGCGTTGCCGCCCTCCCAACTGGTCCAACCCTCGGCCTTCGGCCGGCCGGCCAGCGCCACGCCGTAGACCTGGAAGCCGTTGAGGCCCACCGGGTTGCTGTTCGATCGCTTCGTGACGGTCATCCGGATCCACCTGGCGGTGACGGGTTCGGGCAGTTTGATGGTCTGCACGCCGCCCTGGCCCTCGGTGGTCTCGTACACCGACCGCCAGGCCCGGCCGTCGGTGGAGACCTCGATCCGGTACGCCGTCGCGGCGCTGGAGAGGATCTCGTCACCGTCGGTGTCGGTGTAGTTGCCGTCGAACGGCGCGTCGGTGAGCGTGGCCTCGAAGACCAGAGAGATGGCCTCGATCCGGCACGGCGCCTGAAGGTCCACCGCAATCCACTGTGGATCACCGTTGGCGGCACGCCAACCGCTCCCCCGGACGCCGACCTGCGGCAGGCCGTCCACGGCGAAGGTGGCGGGCGTCGGCGCGTAGTCGGTCGAGGAGACCGTCACCGGGCGGTACCGGGCAAGGTCGGTGGCGGTCGGGGTGGGGGGTGGCGGCGGCCCGGCGGCGGACGCGAGGGCGTCCGGCAGGACCGCGGTCACCCCGACCGACGCCAGCAGCGTCGCGCCGGCGGAGAGGAAGGTACGCCGCGAGATCGGCGATGGCTCGGACATCGTGCCTCCAGACGTGGCAACGTTGTCAGACGTGATCCGTGACAACGTTGTCAGATCGTGGTCCCCTGTTTCCCCCGAGTCAAGAGCCTGGGTCCACCGTGTTTCCACGACCACGCAGCGCAGGTGCGGGCGGCCGTCCACCGCCCGCACCCCCGGGCCGATCACTCCGGGTACGAAGGCCCCGGCTCGGTCCGCAGCATCCGCTTGAGCATGCGGTTCGCCGCCCGCATGTCGTCGGTGATCAGACGGGTCCGCACCGTTCCCTTGCCGGTCAGCTTGCCGCCCACCTCGAACACCTCCGTCTCGCCCGGCAGCGGCACCGCCTGGCAACCCGTGTACGTCTGGTCGGGCAGGCGGCCGTCGAGCAGGAAGGCGTACACCGGGTCGTCCACGCAGGGCGTGTAGTACGGGAAGACACCGTGGCTACCCTCGTTGTCGACGCTGATCATCGACGCTCCCGGCAGCTTCTTCGACGCCGCCAACGCACCCTCGTACGCCGTGGCGACATCGAGCTCGTCCTGGAGCATCAGCACCTTCGGGAAGGTCTTCCGGTCGAACGTCGGCATCCGGTTGCTCGTGGGCCAGTACGCGCAGGCGGGCGGGTTCTGCAGGTACGGCGCGACCAGCGGGGCGTCGCGGGTCAGTCGCCGGCTGAACGCGTTCCAGTATGCGACGCTGTCATTCCACTGCCCGTCCTGGCAGCGGATCACCTCGAAGACGTAGTCGATGTCGTAGCTGTACTCGTCCGCGGCCTGGACCAGCTGGGCCCGGTCACGCCGCGTCTGCAGTGCCGCCTCGGCGGAGACCCGCGCCTGCTCGATGTACGCCCGGCCATCGGCGGTGATCCCCGGCGCCGTGCGCAGCTTCGCGCTGGCGGCGGTGAGGATCTGCTCCGGCGTCCAGCCGTTCCACTCCTCGTAGTACTCGATCACGGTGTTCACGGCCGCCGCGGCGACCGGGTAGTTCTGGGTGTCGTAGAGAGCGCCGAGGATGAACCAGCCGAACATGAACGGGCCCATACCGATGCGGGTGCCGCCGGCCCGCTCGAACATCTCCCGGATCAGCATCGGGTCGGTGCCCCGGCCGTACAGGTCGTCGTGGCGTGCCATGTACGGCAGCAACTGCTCCTGGAACGCCCGGTCGCGGGTGAACGGCTGAAGGTCCCAGGTCTCCTGCAGGGTGGGCGAGCCGACAGCGGCCACCGAGTCGAGCACCATCCGGTCGGTGCGGCTTCCGAACGTCGCCGCGTACCAGGTGCCCAGCCAGGTGCCGTACGAGTAGCCGAGGTAGTTGAGCTTGCGCTCGCCCAGCAGCACCCGGATGAAGTCCATGTCGTAGGTGGTCTGCTCGGTGGTGATGTACTTCGTCAGCTCGGTGCTGCGACAGCCGGCCACGTTGGCCCGGGTGATCAGGTCATTGGTGTTGTCGGTGTCCCGGTAGGTGACAGTGCAGAGCAACGGGCTGCTCTGCCCGACACCACGCGGGTCGAACCCGATCACGTCGTAGTGCTCGGCGAGGGCGGGCGCGGACCGCGCCACGTACGGCGCCAGCGACAGGCCGCTGCCGCCGGGGCCACCCGGGTTGACCAGCAGGATGCCCTTGCGGTCACTGCCGGAGGCGACGGTACGGCTGATCCGGACCTGGATCGTCTTGCCGTCGCCGGGGTTGTGCCAGTCGCGCGGCACCGTGACCGTCGCACAGGTCAGCCGCAACTGCGCCTCGTCCTCGGCGCTGACGTCGGGCAACCCGCAGGGCTCCCAGGAAAGCCGTTGGGTGGCGAGCGTCGCGGCCAGGGCCGCGGTGTCCGGCTCGGCCGCCTTCGCCGCGGCGGCCGGGGTGCCGGCCGTACCGCTGCTCAGGACGGCCGCGACCAGTGTCGCGGCGAGGATGGCGGCCGGCCGGCGCACCCGGTGTGGGTGGCGCGAGCTGGTCGTGAGGTGGGGCATCGTCCCGTCCTCTCGTGGAGCTGATGATCGAGTGGCTCCACCCTGGACCAGGAGTGTTTCGCGGCGGCGGTCTCCGGTTGACGAAGACCGGCCATGGCATGATCCGGCCAGTCACAACCAGCCGCGGCGGCTGGCCTGCACGCCGAGCTGGAACCGGCTGCGCGCGCCGAGCAGTTCCTGCAGGCGACTGACCCGCCGGTGCACGGTCCGGTTGCTGACGCCGAGGTCGCGGGCGATGGCCTCGTCGGTGAGGCCCGCGGTGAGCAGGGCGAGCAGCCGCTGGGTGGCGGCCGTCGGCTCGGCGTCCGGCTCAGCGGCGTCGGTGGTGGTGTGGATCGGCGCGCCCAGTCGCCAGAACACCTCGAACAGTTCGGAGAGCCCGTCCAGCAGGCGGGAGCGGTGCACCAACAACGCGTCGGTCTCTTCCCCACTGCCGCGCGGCAGGATGACGAGACCGTGGTCGGAATCAGTCAGCACCATCTTCAGCGGCAACTCCGGGAAGACCCGCGCCTGCTCACCCGCCGCGACCGCGGCGCGTACCGCCGCCAGCATCGCCTCGTCGTGCAGCAACTCCCCCTCGTAGACGCAGCGATAGCGCAGGCCGCGACGCAGCCCGTCGTACTGGACCTCCTCCGGCACCCGGGCGGTGTCCCGCAGGTACGGCCCCCGCTCCAGACCGCGTACCTCCGTGCGGGCACCGGCCTGGAGCTGCCGGAACAGTTCGCGGGCGGTGTGCTTGCCCTCGACGACCTCGACGAACGCGGCGCCGGTGCCGTGGACCGCGCTGTACAGACCGGACAGCGCCTCCGCGGCGGCGCGGGCCCGGGCCGCCTCCATCTCGCGCTGGGCGGCCCAGCTCTCCAGCGCGGTTCGCGGTGGCCGCAGGTGCAGCACACCGGCGCTGTCGCGGTGCACCGCCCCGCTGCTCAGCAGCCCGGCGAGCGCGCGAGCGGCCCGTGGCGGCGCGGTGGACAGGAACTCCCGCTGCGGCACGGGTGCCACCCGCAGCAGGTCGCGGTAGACGTCCGCGACGTCCGACGTGATGGGGAGCGGTCCCGTGTCATGGTCAGTGGCCACGCCGGGAGGCTCGGTTGGCATGCCGGGGATCGTAGAACGCGAGGCTGGCGGCGGCTCAGCGGGGCCGGACGCCGCCTGCCGCTGCCGCTGGTCGTGATCGGAATCGGCGTCGGAATCGGAATTCGTCAGGACATCGCGATTCTGGCCCAGGACATCGCGGTTCTGACCGTCACACACACCCGTGCCGGCTCCGCCACCGACCCGACGACGGGCCTCCGGGACTCCGGGACTCCGGGGCCCCTGCGGCCCCGCGGCCCTGCGACCCCGCGGCCCTGCGGCCCCGCGGCCCTGCGGCTCCGGGGCGGCAGGCTTAGCAGGTTGCCTCTGGAGCTGATGCCACAAACGATTCAGGCCACCGACACCACCTGGCCGGCGATGCCGCAAACGATTCAGCTCCAAAGGCAACGACCGCCACCTTCTCCCCTCGGTCCACGGCTCGGCCCAGAGATGCCCACCCACACGGCAGCGCCAGCACGGCCGCCGATCACACCCGAACGCCCGCCGGCGGCTCAGCCGTCGATCCGATGGCGCCACGAGCCACGAGCCACGAGCGCCGGGCACCGAGCGCCGGGCGAGGCGTCATCCGTACCCGTCGACAACCTGGCCCGGTGACGACCAGCGCCCGGCGGTCAGCTCGCCGGGCCGCCCGCGCGGTGCTCGGGATCGCGAGGGCGGTACTCGGGGCGGAGCTTCGCGCTCGCGAACGCCGCCTTCACCGCCGCCGAGAGCGCCGCGATGTCGTACGCGCCGTGGTGTCGACGGCCGTTGATGAAGAAGGTCGGGGTGCCCGTGACGCCGCTGAGGTCGGCGGACTCGACGTCCTCGGCGATCCGGTCCACGCCCATCCGCTTCACCATGTGCTCCCGGAACCCGTCCAGGTCCAGGCCGAGCTGTTCGGCGTAGCCGAGCACGTCGGCGGGGTTGAGCGCGTCCTGGTGGGCGAGCAGCAGGTCGTGCATCTCCCAGAACGCGCCCTGCTCCCCCGCCGCCTCGGCGGCCTCGGCGGCGAGTTGGGCATGCGGGTGGACATCGATGAGCGGCAGGTGCCGCCAGACGTACCGGACGTTGGCGAAATCCGCCAACAGCTCGCGGACCACCGGCTCGGCCTGCCCGCAGTAGGGGCACTCGAAGTCGCCGTACTCCACCACCGTCACCGGCGCGTCAGGCGACCCGCGCAGGTGGTCGCGGTTCGGATCGACCGGCAGCATCAGGTCGACGATCCCCTCGGTGACGCCCAGCAGCGCCCGTGACCGCCGCGCCGGCGAGAGCCGCCCGACGGAGTGGAACACCAGCCAGGTGACCAGCGACGCGCCGAACGTCGCCACGATGATGCCGAACTTGGCGTCGTCCAGGGCCGGGCCGTGCAGGGCATGGGTGGCGATCAGGAGCGCGACGGTGAACCCGATGCCGGAGACCGTGCCGACCCCCAGGACGGCGAGCCAGCCGACGGGCGGCCGGAACCGGTTGCCGCTGAGCCGGGCCACCAGCCACGCGGTGAGCACGATCCCGGCCGGTTTGCCGACGACGTACGCCACCACGACACCGACCGTCACCGGGGAGGTCACCGCCCTGGCCAGCAGCTCGCCGTCGATCACGATGCCGACGTTGGCCAACGCGAAGAGTGGCACGATCAGGTAGCTCGCCCACGGGTGGTACAGCGTCTGCAGCCGCTCGTTCGGCGACAGCGCCGAGCTGAGCCCGGCGCGGGCCACCCGCGCCAGTTGTGGGGTGGGCTGCTCCCGGAAGAGCCGGAACTGGTCGCTGGCCCGCTGCAGGTCGCTGCGGCCGGGGGCGTACGCGTAGGTCAGCAACCCCATCACCAGGCCCACCGCGACCGGATCGACACCGGACATCGAGACGGCGAGCCAGGCCGCCACCCCCAACAACGCGTAGACCGGCCCGAACTGCACACCCCACGCCCGGACGAGCAGGACGACACCGAAGATCGCCGCCGCGACGACCAGCGCCGTCAGCGAGGGATGGTGCGGGTACGCGATGGCCAGCACCGCGATCGCCACCACATCGTCGACGACGGCGACGGTCAGCAGGAAACCCCGCAGGCGCTCCGAGAAGCGCGGCCCGAAGACGGCCAGCGCGCCGAGCGCGAGCGCCGTGTCCGTGGCCATCACCGCACCCCACCCCGCCGCTGTGGTCCGCCCGGCGTTGATCACGAGGTAGATCGCGATCGGCACGAGCATGCCGCCGACCCCGACCAGGATCGGCAACGCCAGGCGACGCCGCTCCCGCAACTCGCCGATGTCGAACTCGCGGCGCAGCTCCAACCCAGCGACCAGGAAGAAGATCGTCATCAGGCCGCTGTTGATCCAGGTACGCAGGTCATGCGACACGTTCCAGCCGCCGAGCTGGAACGAGAGGGTGGTGCTCCAGACCGACTCGTACGACGACCCGTGCAGATTCGCCCAGCCGAGGGCGACCACCGCGGCGATCAACACCACCCGCGCGCCGCCGGTCTCGGTACGCAGGAACGCGCGCAGCGGAGCGTTGAACCGCCCCTCCCAGGCCGTGCGGCTGGTCCAGCCCCGGCGCATGTTGTCGCTCGTCACGGGGACAATCTTCGCCGACCTGACCGTCACACGGTTCGGATTGCTACTCCTCCCCGGCGACGGCGACCGCGAATGCCTCTCCCACTGCGCGCCGATCTTGCGGTTTCGGTGGTCAAGATGCGGGAGAATGCGTCATTTGTCGCCACAGAAATTGCAAGATCGCGCGTTGAGGGGCACCCTCGCCGACCACCTTGGCAGGCATGCACGCAGCGGCACCGGTTGGTAACGTGCCGGTCATGTCGCCGGTTGCCGCCGGCAGCGGTCCCCTGGGGAGGGTCGACATGTGGGCGGACGACGCCGCGCTCGACGCGGCGGAGCGCCGGCTCGACGAGTGGGAATCATCGCTCGCCGAACGGGCGGAACGAGCCAGGACGCTATCGACGACGATGCGGAACCTGACCGGCACCGCCCGCAACGCCGACCGGACGGTCGAGGTCACCGTCGACTCGACCGGCCTACTGATCGACCTCAAGCTCGACGAGGGCACCCGCCAACAACCCGCGACCCACACCGCCCGGCAGATCCTGGAAACCACCGCCGACGCCCGCGCGGACCTGCTCCGACAGGTCACTGCCGCAGCTGAGGAAACGCTCGGCGACGACGCGAGCGCCCAGGCCATCATCGACTCGTACCGCAGCCGGCTTCTCCCCGACCGGGGATCGAACGATGCCCGCCGGTGACGGCATCCAGGTCGACCCGGACGACCTGACCGCCCACGCCGCGCGCCTCGACCGCTGCGCCGACAGCCTCGACACCGCCCAACACGCAGGCCAGCACGTCCGCTTGGGCGCTGACGCCTACGGGCAGCTCTGCGCGATGATGCCGGTGCTGCTCGACGGCCTCCAGCAGGCCCTGGTCGACGGCATCGGCGCCGCCGCCGTATCGGTCCGGGACACCGCCGGCAACCTGCGAGTCGGAGCGGACCGCTACCGAAGCTCCGACGCCCACGCCAAACACCTGCTCGACAACGTGCGGCAGCACCAGCTCGACGGGGCGCGGCAGCACCAGTGACGTCGAACCCGCTCGTCGCCGCCGCTGCGGACACCCCGCCCAGCGCCTGGGCGGGCGTGTGGATCTGCGAGGACATCGAACTCATCGCGCAGGGCGTCCGCAACGGCAGTTGGATCGACGGCAGCCTCGGCGTCGTGAGCGCCGGCCTGGACGCCCTCGCCCTCGTCTCCGACCCGGTCGGCGCCCTGCTCCAGTACGGGATCGCCTGGCTCATCGAACACGTCAAGCCGCTCAGTGAGGCGCTGGACTGGCTCGCCGGAGACCCCGCGCAGATCACCGCACACGCCCAGAGCTGGCGCAACGTCGCCGGGTCACTGCGCGACGACGCCGCCGAACTGGCCCGCGCCGTCCGCAACGACGTCGCCGGCTGGGGCGGCAGCGCCGGCCCCGCCTACCGAGCCTGGGCCGCCGAACAACAACAGGCCATCGCCGGCCTCGCCCAGGGCGCCGACACCCTGGCCGCGATCACCGAAGGCGCCGCCGGCCTGGTCGCCGCCGTCCGGCTCCTCGTCCGCGACGCCATCGCCACCTGCGTGTCCCGCATCATCACGTACGCCGGCGAACTCCTCATCACCGGCGGCCTGGCCGCGCCGCTGGTCGCGGAGCAGGTGACGACCTTGGTGGCGTCGTGGGGTGCGCGGATCGCGCGGCTGTTGCGCGGGTTGCTGGCCAGCCTGCGGCGGTTGATCCCGGAGGTACGCCGACTCGGCGACCTCATCGAGAAACTCAAGCAGGTCCTGGGCCGACTCAGGGGATCGCCGGTAGACCTCGGCGACCTCAGTCGGGTTCGCGGTCGAGGCGCTGGTCCTCGAATGCCGATGAACACAGAATCGGTGACGACTATTGCCGCGAAGTACGGGATTGATATCTCCGACATCCGGCTCACCGTCAATAACCGGGTGTCTGGTGTGTGCGGGCTGACGAAGCCCGACGAGTCGGTCATGCTCTGTCGAGAAGCCTTCCGGAGCGAGGAGGACCTTGCCCGTACCCTTGAGCATGAGCGGTTCCATGTCGCCGAACTCCGGCAAGGGCACCC
Organism: Micromonospora inaquosa; assembly: GCF_003857055.1. Lineage (GTDB taxonomy): Bacteria > Actinomycetota > Actinomycetes > Mycobacteriales > Micromonosporaceae > Micromonospora > Micromonospora inaquosa. The sequence goes on from NZ_QGSZ01000255.1 coordinate 19,902, forward strand.
GTACCCAGCCAGCCGTCATGAGATCGACGCATTCGAGGATCGAGCTTATGCGCATGAGGAACAGTGGTGGACCAACCATTCGGTCAGACCGGAAGGAGCGCGTTGATGGCCACGTTCGATGAGTGGCTGACGGCGTACGACGTCGTCTATCGTGCGCTGCCGGCGACGTCGGATCTTGCCTGCCCGAACTGCGGGCACCGGACCCTACGAATCGTCTTCACGGCACGGCCAGCAGCTGCGGAGGGGTACGTCTCGTTCTGGTGCGACACCTGCCTGGAGGGGATCTACGTGTCCCGGGCGCCCGTTCCACCCGGAGTCACCGCCCGATCGACGGACGAGCCGAGCGAGGAACGCAACCGGGGCATCCCCGACTACCGCCTCGTGACGTAACGACTGTGCGCCTGTTAGGCCAGGGTGACCTGGTCCGCGAGCATTGATTGTGGGAACTAATGGCTGGCCTTATCGTCCTGCAACCCGGCGTCGACTGGACCGCAACCGGAGGGTTGTTCGACTGGACGCTAGAGTTCTTGATCTCCCGTCTCTCCGACAGGCAGACCGCCGACCACCTGCAGGAGATCGTCGACAACAACCTCGGGTCGTTGTGGATCGACGACTTGCCCATCGCAGCACAGCAGGAGATCGTGGGCCACTGGCGCAACGGCCTGGTGACGGCTGGCGAGCGACAACTTCCGGAGACCGAGCACAAGGTCGACGTCATCCGCCATCTTCAGGAACTGGTCGACACAACCTATTCGGCTGGGTTTCCCGGATCAGGCAGTATTGGTAGTCGATGACGCCGTGCGGTCCCATCACCGTAGGAGTTGGTCCAGGGCTCCGGCGACGTCGTGATCGCCTCAGACTTGAGGCATTCGGTTGAGAAGCGCCTGGTGTGCCGGCAGTGAGCCGTTCTGCGCAACGGGTCGATCACTGAACGTTGTCACGCGATTGTGAGGACTTCAATCCTTCCGCGGAATCGCGGTCGCGGTTCTCGTCTGGGGGTTCGGCGGTTGGATGTCTGCTAGAAGGCCCCACTCGAAGCGGGTCCGCAGGCGGTCATCCAGGGTGTACAGCTGGCGCGGGGATCGGTCGGAGCTGATGACGATCCGCTTGTCGGCGTTGTGCAGGGCGTTGAAGGTGTGGAGGACCTCCTCCTGCGCCCGGTCGCTGTTCTCTAAATGCTGGATGTCGTCGATCAGTAGGACGTCGACGTGGCGGTGGCGGCGTTGGAAGTCATGCGTCTTGTTGTGCCGCAGGGACTTGGTGATCTTGGCGAGTTGTTGGGACGAAACGTATTGGATGAACTGTGCGTTGCGGAGCATGGTTGCGTGCTGCCCGATCGCGTGCAACAGGTGGGTCTTGCCCAACCCCGAGCCGCCGAAGATGAACAGCGGGTTGTACGCCTTCACCGGTGCTTCGGCGACGGCGACCGCCGCCGCGTGAGCGAATCGGTTGGACGAGCCGACGACAAACGTGTCGAAGGTGTGCTCGGGGTGGCCCCAGTCCTCTTCCATGGGGGCACGTTAGGCCCGGACCCGCGCGTCACGCAACGCGCGCCGACGTCCTGGACAAGTCCGTCATGCCGGCGGTCGACTCCCCGATTCCGGACGGACTGTCGGTCACCGAACTGACCACGGTATTGGCGACCCTGTTGGCATCGCCGAACGCGGTCGGCATGCACGTGGGAATCTACGACCCCGAACTCGACCCGACGGTCCAGGTCGCGACGGCGCTGGTCGACGCCATCGTCAACGCGTTCGAGACCGCGAACAAGCACAATTGACCACGCCCGCCCCATGCCCGGGTGGTTGCCTACACGGCATGGGCCGAGACCGGCGCCCTCGCTGAACGCACCCGCGCTCCGGCTTAGGACTCCTCCATATCGGGCGCCGGCGCTGTCGGCGCACCGCCGACAGCGGTCTCTCACCATGGCTCAGGGCCCCGGCAAAGCCCTGAGGTGTCCGGCTTGATCGGGTTGAAGTAAACGCGCCCTTGCTGGTGGTAGCGGGGGGGCATGACCGGTTCAGAAGATCATCGAGTTTCCTACTCCTTGTGATCTGTCCGAAGTGACCCATGCCCGCGTTGACGAAGGTGTCTGATCCCCGGGCTCGGCGGTGTTCCGGCGGAACACATCGCCCAAGCAGTCGGGTTACCCATTCCGGGCCGTGACGGGGGTGTCGGTGGGCGCATACCGGACCTGGTCGTGTGGAGCAAGGCTCAGGCAGACGCCGTGTGGCTACCGGTCGCCTACGTGCTCCTCGTGGTCGAGATCGTTTCGCCCGTCTCCGAGGGCGTCGACACGGTGACCAAGCGCAGCGAATACTCCGCCGCCGGCGTCCCCCAGCAGTGGGTGGTGGAGCAGCCCTGCTGGTCGTAGCGAAGACGACCGCTGGTCACGGCGACGTGCAGCCCGTACCGGAGCAGCTTGTCGATCTTTTCGGTGCGTCGGCGGTGACCGAGCCGCTCCAGGCCGGCGCGTAGTGGCCGTTCCTCGCCCATGCTCGGTAGGCCCTGCGGCGCGGCCACGAAGGCGCTCGCCACCTCCTCGGGCGGCATTTCCTCGAACGCCCAGTCGTTGCTCGCCTGAGTGACCCGGTACCCGCGGTACGTCTGTGGGTCGCCGCCATGAGGCCGGGCGTACCGTACGGCGATCTTGGAAGTCGTACGTCTGAGGCAGGATGTGCGCCATGACGACGCAACACCAGCACCTGGTCTACGGCCACTCCACGGCGCACGACTGCCTCGCCTTCGCCGACGCCGGCACCGCGACCGAAGAGGCCGCGGAGATCCGGGCGCTCACCGCCGCGCGGACATGGGGCGAAGCCCGGCAGGTTCGAATGACCCACCTGCCGAACCCCGCAGGCCCGGAATACCACGAGCCGGAGGACGGGTACGCCGACGACAAGCCCTTCGACATCACCAAGGTGGGTGCGGTCGAGGACGGCAACTGGCCGCCGATGGTCACCGAGCGGGCGTTCACGGTGCTGCCGCAGGACCTGCAGGACCGGTACGGCAAGCGTCAGGTCACCGTGCACAACGGCGACTACCTTGAGATCGCGGTCGCCGGTGAGGGCGAGCTGGTCGCCGAGCTGCGGGTACGCGGCTACGAGGTGACCCGCGACGACGCGCTCATCAACCTGCTCGACGGCTTCGACCTGGGCTCACCCGCCGCTTGAGCAGTCACGGAGACGCCCGCGTCGCCCGGGGTGAGCCGGCGTCTCCGTGGCTGGTCAACGTCGGCGCTTGTTCAGACTCGGAAGGCCACCGGACACGGTCCGCACGCTGCCGTCCGGGTTGCTCCGGCCTGGCTTCGGTTGAGCCTCCGTCACCCGTCGCCCGGCGAGGTCGGAGGCCCTCAGGTTGACGACAACCCGGTCCGGCCGCTGCCAGCTCCGTAGCTGGGTCAGGGCGTGCTGGCTGTCGGCGATGCCGGTGAGCGAACAAATCGCCGGCATCGCGCGGGACGGCTCAGCGAGCAGGAGATGGGCGACGTCCGCTGGGGTCAGATTGCGTGGCAAGGCGTCGCCGGCCGGGACGAGGGAACCGTGGATCTCCCCATTCTCCAGCCACAACCACACCGGCCTCCGGCCATCGCCGGGTCGCATCACCGACGTTGTCGACCGGGCGCTCAGCGTGGCGCTCGGCTTGGTGCGCAGGTTGGTGCTCGGCGTGGTGCGCAGGTTGGTACCCGGCGTGATGCTCGGCGTGGTCGAGGCCTGCCTGGACGCAAGGTGAGCGCGTAGGGCAGCCGCCAGCTGCGCCCGTCGCCGCGCCAGGGCCGCAACGTCGGCCGCCGGGCGGGACAGGGCCGCAACGTCCGCCGCCGGGCCGGACAGGGCCACCTGGTCCGCCGGTGCCTTCGGACGGGGTTGCGGCCGTCTGGTCGGGGCCGCTCGCCGTTTCGCCGCTCGCCATTCCTCCATGAACCAGCCGGCGAAGGTCCACTGCTCCCGGGTGAAACTGACCGGAATGACCTCGCTCAGGTCCGGTGCCGACGGGTCCTGAACGGAGAGTTGGGCGTGCCGCTTCGCCTGGTCGGTTGCGGTGAATGACCCGATATCGAGGATTTCGGCCAGCGGTATCCGCCTGACGTAAGCCCTCGGCCACGGCAGCAAGCGCCAACGCCGGAGGACAAGGTGCTCCTCCTCGAACCTGGCGTCCCAACGCCGAACGGCCATCTCCCGCCACCTCCAGTGCTGCGCACGCTAGCGGCCTGATGATCATCACCGCACTCGGCACAACGGGCAGTTCAGATGTCGGATCGTCCGGTTGTGTCAGCGACGTAGGCGGCGGGAGCAGTCGCCGTCGTGTCCGTCGCGCAGGAGGCAGCGCCGGCCGCCCGGCATTCGCAGGTCGCAGAAAACCCGGTGGCGCAGGAACTGCTGGTCCTCCTCAGAGACGGTCGTCTCCCCCGGGTCCGCCATCGGCAGCACCAGCATCCACCGGCCGATGACCCGGGCCAGGCGTTGCGCGGCAGACAGGTCGTTGGCAACGACGGGCAGGTGGATGACGTACCGCTGGCTCATTGGGCCCGGCCCCGCTCGTTGCGGGCGCGGGCCTGATCGGTCTGCCAGCGACGCAGGCCGGCCTTGATCCGGGCGGTCTCGCGGCGGCTCTCGGCGAGAGCGGCGTAGACCGCGGCCATGTCGACGGCGACCCGGTCGAGGAAGGCGTACACGTCGTCGGGGTTCAGACCGCGACGTCCGAGCCCGGTCGGTGGGAAGCGGCGCTCACGCACCTGCCACGGCAGCAGACCGGTGTACGCGGCGGAGCGATACGTCGCACCACTCGGCGGCTCCGGTCGCTGATTGCTGGCGTTCATGTCTGCCTGCCTTCCTGCTGCGGAGGGGCGAGGGGTGTTCGGGGAAACACGGCGGCCGTTCGGGGGGACCGGCCGGCCGCCGTGCTGTGATCAGCCTGCGACAGTCCGCAGTGGAAACGCAACGTTCCACACCGCAATTTCGCCGTTGTGCATTGACTTTCTTTGCTGAAACCCGTAGGAGTTGCAGGAGCAAGTCACGCAGTGTTGCGTGATGGAACCAGGGAGTGTGCGGATGCCCGAAGACATCGGATCGACAGTGCCGCGCCGGCAACTCGGCCGGCTGCTGCGACAGTTCCGCAACGAGGCCGGAGTGACACTCGACGCCGCCGCCGAAGCCCTCGAATACAGCCGGCAGAAGATCTGGCGCCTCGAATGCGGCCAGGGCTCCGTCCGGGTGCTCGACGTCAAGGCCATGTGCGAGCTGTACGGGGTGTCGCCCGAGATGACCGAGGCGATGCGCGGCCTGGCCACGGAGACGAAGTCGAAGGGCTGGTGGCACGCGTACGGCGATGCGGTGCCGAACTGGTTCGAGCTGTACGTCGGCCTGGAATCCGCCGCTTCGCGGCTCAGAGGCTTTGACGAGTCTCTGATCCCCGGCATCCTGCAGACCAAGGGCTACGCCGACGCGCTGATCCGGCGCGGCAGGATCCTCAGCGACGAGGAAAGGGAGCGCGCCGTCCAAGTAAGGCTTCAGCGGCAGGCGCTACTCGTCCGGCGGCTTCCTCCGGCGCCACGGCTGGAGTCGGTTTTGTCGGAGGCAGTGCTTCGACGCAAGGTCGGCGGCCCCAACGTCATGACCGCGCAACTCGACCACCTACTCAGGGTGTCAGAGTTACCGAATGTGTCCGTCCGAGTGCTACCACTGGCGGCGGGGCCACACCCCGGCGCGGTCGCCGGTACCGTCATGATCCTCGACTTCCCGCCCACCAAGGGCGGCAGAGCAGCCCCGGAACCGTCTGTCGTCTACAGCGAGTCGCTGACCGGTGCGCTCTACCTCGACAAGCCCGACGAGTTAGCCGCATACGAACGCGTCTGGGGAGGGCTGGATGCGATGGCCCTCGGCGAGGCAGAATCGAAAGACATGATCAAGAGAATCTCCGGGGAGATGCGGCATGACTGACCTGACCGGCGCCGTCTGGCGCAAGAGCACCCGCAGCGGCGACAACGGCGGCGCCTGCGTCGAGGTCGCGACCAACCTCCCCGACACTGTCGCCGTGCGCGACTCGAAGGATTCCACGGGACCGCTACTCACCTTCACCGCTCAGGCATGGGCCGACTTCATCGCGGCTGCCAAACGGGAGGGCCGCCCCAGCTAAAGGTCGGCTTCGCCGATGATGCGCGGCCTCCTCCAGTCGGTCACCAGTCACGTGCCCAGTCCGGCGGCGGTACGACGGCGAGGTGCGGCTCTCCACTGATCGGTTCGAGAGCGTGCACCACCCGCAGATGCCCGTCGGCCGCTGCGTCCTCGTCGATGAGGACTCGGCCACTACTGCCGTCGGTGCCGACCAGCAGCCACCGGCTGGGATAAATGCTGCCGTCGTCGACCAGCGCGCGCACCCCGAAGGTCCGGGCCAAGGTAACCGCCAGCTCTCGTTCACCCTGACCGATGGCGTCAGCAAGGTCGGTGTCACCGGTCAGGATCCAGCCGAACTCCTCGTCCTCCAGGGGAGCGCTGAGCATGGCAACCGGCCGAGGGTCATCGACAGCTCGATCCTCGACGCGTCCCACGTAGACAGCATCCGGTGAGATGCCGTAGCCCTCGGTCAAAAATCGGCAGAGCGCCCCGGCGGGCACTTCCTGCTCGAAGTGGATCTGATAGCGCACACTCACCCCCGGTAGCTCCCGTGGTGGCCGAAGGCAGCCAGCACGCATCCAGCAGTTGCCCCGACGTCGGGTGCCATCGTACGTCTGTTGCGCCTGCGGTAATTTCGCGTCGATGATGGACTTTAATCGAGCGTCACCTTGCGCAGCCGCAAGCCTTTGTCCGACCAACGACAGAGTTAAATGCGAGCCGGATAGCTGACAGGGCAACTCTTCGACCACCACGCTAATCTGCCTTCGGCGGTTCCGCTGAAACACGCGACCATTTCAAAGGAGAATGTCATGTTCATCGTGGCGACCCAGGATCCAAAGACGCGCGGTCAGTCTGAAGCTCCCGAATCGGGCGCGGATGCGTGGGGTGCTCTCCTACCCATCGACGCCGGCCTCACGCAGGCCGAGGCGGATCGGCAGTTGGCTACCTACCTGGCCGGGGTGCAAGCGGGCGAGCCGCTGTGCATCCGCGCGCACGGCAACGACGAGGAGATCGGCGACGCCGAGGCCGGCGCGAAGGACTGGGGCTGGACGTACAAGAAGCTGGCCCGGATGCTGGCCACCCACCTGACCGCCACCCCGAGCGTCGTCCTGATCCGGTCGTGCGCCGAGGAAGTGACCAACTTCCCCACCCAGATGGCGGTCCGCCTGGAGTCGAACTGGCCGGGCGCGAACCACCTCGACGGGGTCGTCATCTACGGCTACAACACGTCTGTCAACATCAGCACACCAATCCCCACGCCGCAGCAGCTCACCAAGAACGTCCAGGTCCAACCGGTCATCGTCTCGTTGTAATTTGCGGCTGCGTCTGACAATTCATCTCGGCGTCGCAGACGGCATCGGCGCTGACCGTCTGGCCCGCATTCCCTACGACCTGCAAACCTCATCCCACACCATTCCACCCCCGACAGCACGCCAATCAACTGCGCTCGAAAGTTGCGCTTCAATGGCTGCTGTCGGGGGTGTCCCGTTACGGCAATTCCAACGTTCGGCTGGCGGCGGGGCCTACCGCTGCGGCGACGACGCCGTATCCGAGACGAACGGCAGGAACGGGCTCGGCGTCCCGCTCCAAGACACGGATAAGGCCTCCCTGGCCCGGGTGCTAGCAACGAACATCAGACAACGTTCCCGGAGCAGGTCGTTGTCGTGCTGCAGCTGGTCCACTTCAGCCGGCGTGATCTCCTTGGCGAACGGCACCGCCCGAGCAGTGACGCCTACCATCGCGACACAGCGAAACTCCAGACCCTTCATGGCGTGCATGGTGGCGAGGCGCACCCCGTCGATGTCCGCACCTGGCTGGTCCCGAACGAGCGCGGACGGAATTTCGGCGTCGGCCAGCGCGTCGCGCACCGCATTCAGCGTCAGGTTGAAGCGGGCGCAGACAGCGATCTCGTTGGCCGCCACACCCTGCCTCAACCACTCCCCCACCCGCTCCACGAGCGCAGCGACCTCAGCCTGGCTGGTCGGATACCCGGCGGAGTGAGGTCGCTTGCCGTGCAACAGCGATCGGTAACCGGCGAGGGTGTCATCACCGTCGCCACCGAGGCCCTCGATCCGCGCGCCGACGAGCACACCAGTGGACCAGGCGAGGATCTCCTCGGTGCTGCGGTAGTTGACCCGCAGCCGGCTGCTGCGCCCGGTTACGGAGATGCCGAGCGCGCCCAGCGAGACCCGGGAGTCATAGATCCGCTGATGTGGGTCTCCGGTGATGAAGAGGTCATCCGGGCCGGGGGCCACCGCGGCGCGCAGCACCCGCCACTGTGCGGGGTGCAGGTCTTGGGCCTCGTCGACCACGACATGGTCGTACCCGTGGATGGTGCGGTCGGCGCCGTCGAGCAGCTGCGCGGCCCGCGCGCAGATCTGCAGGTGAGTGCTGGTGCCGGCGGCCGACACCTCCTTCTGGAACATCTCGACGGCGTCCCACACGCGGTCGCGCTGCCGCGGCCCCAACGCCGACCCGCGGCCGCGTCGGCTGGCCGCCCGGTAGTCCTCGCGGCTCTGCACACCGTGGGCCAGGATGACGTGGCGGAACTCCTGCGCCAGGAACTGCTCGGTCCACGGCAGGGTCAGCCTTCGGCACACCCGCCGCCAAATCTGCCGTTCGTCAACGTCGCCGATCGGGGTCGGCACCCGCCCGGCGAGGGCCCGCACGGCGCGGTTCGCGAAGGCGTTCACCGTGGTCACCTCCACCCGAGCCAGTTGCTCCTCGTCGTTGAGGAGTAGCGCCAGGTTTTCCCGCAAGGCCGCGGCCAAGGCATTCGTGTACGTGGTGAGCAGCACCCGACTATCGGGCGTACGCGACAACAAGTGCTTGACCCGGTGCAGCGCCACCACGGTCTTGCCCGTACCCGGCCCACCCGTCACCTGCGCTGGCCCGTTGTAGGAGACGCGGTAGGCGACCCGCCGCTGCGACGGGTGGAGGAAGACACGCCAGGCCGCGAAGGGCTTGTCGAGGATCTCGGCGAGCTCGTCCGGTCGGGTCACCAGGGTGATGCGGCTCTTCGTGTTGGCGATGGCCGCCGCCAGGCTCTCGCTCGGCTCCGGCGTCGCGTCCGCCGGCCGGCGCTCGGCCACCACGTCGCCGTAGACCTCGTCCGGCGAGAAGCCCTCGGCGAGGTACTGCAGAACCTCGAACTGGTCTTCGGGCAGCAACGTGCCGAACGCGTCCAGCTGAGCCCTGTCGGTGACCGTACGGACGGCACGCAGCACCTGGTCGTCGATGCCAAGGTCGCGCAGCACCGTGTTGGAGTGGCGGGCGAACAGCAGCGTCGGCGCCTCCGCTGCGGCCTTCTCCAGCGCTGGGGTGAGCTGTTCGATGGCGACGACGTTACGGACCTCCAGCGCCCGGGTCGCCGTGTTGACCGTGTAGATCCGCTTCGCGGCCCAGGTGTACGCGTCGTCGTGCGGCACGACGTTGAGCAGCAGGAAAGTGTCGCTGCCGTCGTCGGGCGCCAACACCACCCCGCGCCAGAAGTCGGTGACCCGGATGGTCCGCATCCGCGGATCGCGGGCGTTGTTCACCGACTCCAGGTGCAGGCCCTTGTCGGCGTGCAGCTCGGCGATGGTGAGCAGCTGGAACTTCTCCATCGCCTTGCGTACGCCGGCCTTGACCGGCTTTGCCAGAACGTCGTAGCTCTGCCAGAAGGTGTTAGCAAAGGCGAGCTGCGGCACGGTCGGGGCCTCCTGCGTGATCGCTCGGCGCGCGGATGCGACCCTACCGGCCACGCTATCGGTTTCCATGCCTACCTGAATCCCATCACTACCCGTAGCTGTCCATAATCTGACAGCGATTCGCAATTTCTTGAATCCGACGAGTCGTTAGATCCACACTGGTACATGGCCCGCTCGGACGGTACGCCAGATGGAAGCCGCAGCCGCCAGAAACCGCCTCGACCGGAGGTGCCCGCGCCCGACGGCCTTCCCCCTTCGTTGCAGCCGTTGTTGGCGCGAATCGCCGATCGCCTGGCCGCCCGTAGCGAAGCAACCCTGCAGGCCGACATTCGACAACTCCTGCTGGCCGGCGATTTCGGCCTCGCTGAGGCCCACCTCGACGTTGACCTCGAAGCTCAAGCCGGCGGTGGCAGACGTATCGACATCGAGGCTGGTTACACAGTCATTGAGGTCAAGCGACGACTCCAGAACGGACGTCCGCTGCAGGAGGCCGAGCGGCAACTCGGCGGCTACGTTCGCTCGCGGAGCCACGAGAGCAGCCAACGGTACGTCGGCATCCTCACCGACGGGGCCACCTGGCGTGCGTACCAGCTAACCGGCGACTCGCTGACCCTCATCGACACCCACGCGTTGGCTGCCACTCGCCCCGACGGGTTGGCCCTCTTCTACTGGCTTGAGGGCGTGCTGGCAACGAGTCACCGGGTCCGGCCGGCACCCGCCGAGGTTGCCCGTCGTCTTGGCGCCGCGAGCACCTCCCACAAGCTGGATCGCGCTGCGCTCGCCGCACTCTACGAAGAGCACGCGCAGGTCCCAACCGTAAGACTGAAACGGCAACTCTGGGCGGGGTTGCTGGACAGCGCGCTCGGCACGCAGTTCGTCGACGACCCGGACCTCTTCGTCGAGCACACCCTGCTGATGAACAGCGCGCACATCATCGCGCACCTGGTCGTCGGCATCGACGCCATGGATCTGCAGCCGCAGGACCTCATCACCGGGCAACGGTTCGACCAGGCCCGCATCCTCGGCGTGGTCGAGCACGACTTCTTCGGTTGGACCACGGAGGTGCCCGGTGGTCGCGAATTCGTCCAGGGGCTCACTCGGCGGCTTGCCCGGTTCGATTGGCCCCGAGCCGACCACGACATCCTGAAGGTGCTCTACGAGTCGATGATTGGCGCCGAGACGCGCAAGCGGATGGGTGAGTACTACACCCCCGACTGGCTCGCCGAGCATCTGGTCGACACCGTCGTCACCGATCCGCTGCGGCAACGGGTGCTGGACCCCGCTTGCGGCTCCGGCACCTTCCTTTTCCACGCCGTACGCCGGTATCTTGCTGCCGCCGAGGCGGCCGCCGTTCCGCTCGACACCGCGTTGACACAGCTCACCAAGCATGTGGTTGGCGTTGACCTGCACCCGGTCGCCGTGGCGCTCGCACGGGTGACCTACCTGCTCGCCATCGGCCACGAGCGGCTGACTGATCAGCGCGACGCCATCACCATCCCGGTCTACCTCGGCGACAGTATGCAGTGGAGGGAACGACACGACTTGTTCAGCGAGGAACATGTGCGGATCAGCGCCGGCTACAACGCGAACGAGGTCGAGGAATGGCTCCGTTTTCCGAAGGACCTACTCAAGGAGCCGAGCCGCTTCGACCAGGTCGTCGCCGGCCTGGCCGGCATCGCGGCGAAACCGAGAGAGGGCAACGGTCCGCCGTCGCTGAACGCGTTCTTCCATCGGATGAAGATCGGGACCGACGATCAGCCGATGATCCTCAGCACCTTCGAGGCGATGTGCCGGCTGCACGACGAGGGGCGCGACCACATCTGGAGCTACTACCTGCGTAACCTCGCCCGGCCCGTCTGGCTCGCCTTGAGAGACAACCGGATGGACGTCCTGATAGGTAATCCGCCGTGGCTCGCCTACCGCCACATGCCTCGGGACATGCAGGCAAGGTTCAGAGAACTGTCCCGCGACCGCGGGCTATGGCACGGCCGAGAGTTCGCGACCAACCAGGACCTCTCAGCCCTGTTCGTGGCGAGATCCGTCCAGCAGTACCTTCGGTTCGACGGCTCGTTCGCTTTCGTCATGCCCAACTCGGTGCTCGATCGCGAATACTTCAAAGGCTTCCGCAGCGGGTGGTACGAAGACCCCGCCGAGCCTGCCGGTATCGCCTTCGCTGGTTCCTGGGACCTACGGCGACTCCGCCCTCACCCCTTTCCGCGCGGCGCCGGCGTCGTCTTCGGCCGGCGGGCCACCCTGAGCACCTACCGGCGCCTCTCCGCGGTGACCGAGCGTTGGGCGGGACGCCTACCGGCGAGCATCCGGTCTTGGCACGAGGTCGAGCCTCTCATGACCCGTGAGCCAGCCAATCTGGTCGCCGGTGGGTCGCCCCTCTCCGAATCACCGTACAAGCCACGGTTCACGCAGGGCGCTTCGATCGTGCCGAGGGTGCTCTTCTTCGTTGAGACGGACACCGGTGGGCGGCTCGGGCTCGGTGCCGGGCGCCACGCCGTGCGCTCGGCGCGCAGCAACCTGGAGAAGACGCCGTGGAGGGACTTGCCGGCGCTCGAAGGCGTCGTGGAGAGCGAGTTCATCCGGCGGGTGTTGCTCGGTGAGAGCCTGCTGCCGTACCGGATCCTGCCGGCGAGGCAGGCGGTGCTCCCGATCGACGGCTCCACGCTGATGTCCGGGCCGGGATCGCGGCTCGACTACTACTTCGGCCTCGCCGAGTGGTGGCGGCAGGCCGAGGCCACCTGGGAGGCGCACCGCAGCAGCCGACGCCTCAACCTGACCGAGCAACTCGATTTCCGGCACAAGCTGACCGCGCAGTTTCCGACGCCACCCCTGCGTCTGGTCCACGGCAAGGCGGGCATGCACGTCGCCGCCGCCGTCGTCGACGACCCGACCGCGATCATCGATCACAAGCTCTACTGGGCCCCGATCGCAAGCTGGGAGGAGGGCCACTTTCTGTCCGCAATCCTGAACAGCGCCGTTCTCACCGAGCTTGTGCGACCGATGATGTCCTACGGCAAAGACGAGCGGGACATTGACAAGCACGTATGGAAGCTGCCCATTCCTAGCTACGACGACGCCGACCCGACGCATCAGCGACTCGCCGATCTTGGCCGTGAGCAGCGCCAGACGATCGCCGGGCTCAACTTGACTGAGGGCATGAACTTTGTGGCTATGCGCCGCCGCATCCGCGTCGTGCTGGGTCAGCATCCGGCGACCTCGGAGATCGAGGCAGTCATCAGAGCGATGTTGGGATGACGACCATGCGCAGGCCACACCTTCTCATGATCTGCTGCGGCGACTCGCCGAGCATCTCGAAAGCGTGTGCCAGCGCCCGCACCTTGCAATGCACTCCTTGAGCGCGTCGAACTCGGCGCGGTTCTACTGCCAGGCCGGGCCCACCAGGCCAATCGCGAAGCCGGTCAGGGCGTCGAGAACGGTGGTGACCGATCGTTCCGTTCGGTACGGAGCGTCAGTGCCGCGAGGGGCGGCCGCCGAGATTGATTCCGCCGTGGACGTCGCGCGCCTGCACTACCGGCCCGTGCACGTCGCCGGAGATCGAGTTAGCTACACCGCCAGCACCTTCGGCGACGGTGGCCTCGATCTGTGACCACCGAGCGCGCAACTCAGCCCCAAAGGCCACGTCGCGGCGCGACTCACTGTCGAGCAGCTCGGCGAGGCGGCCCACCGCCTCTGGCGAACGCTGTTGCAGGGCCTCTTCGACGGCAGCACGCGACGCCGACTCGTGCTGAAACCGGGTGCGCAGAAAGCCGATCAAGGAGGACACCGCCGCCCGCCCACTCTGGGCCAGCTCGGTCGTCGCCCACGCCACGAGCGTCGTCGCCGCAGTCACCATGATCGGGTCGGTCACAATCCGCCTCCCGCCATCGCCCTCGGCTCGTAGAGACGAACACGGGGCATCATCAATTAAGAGCCTTCGATGTTACCTTGGGTGCTCGCGCGGACACTCAACCTCGGAGGTCGTCATGAGCGGACAGCGCTGGGAAGCGGACCCTACCGCCGAGCTGACCCGCCGTTGGGGGAAGTCCTCCCACGAGCTAGGCAACACCTCCGGCGACGGCAGCTGCCCCGACGTCTGGGAGTTGAGCAACGGCGACATCGCGGTGATCGGGCAGGACCTCACGGAGGCCTACCAGGGACGACTTCCCGCCGACGTCTCGGTCGATCCTGGCGAACGACTTATCATAATTCCCCGATCGACAATGATCGCGGCGAAGGTGGACATACCTGATGCATGACCTGTTCCATGGGGATCCCGGTGAGCTGCTCCGCCTGGAGGACTACTGGGCGGACTTCGACGATCGGTTCTGGCGGACCAGTGTTCCGGGGTTCTGGAAGCTGGAACGTCAGCAGACCTTCAAGGAGCCCGGCGACGAGGGATGGCAGGCGTTCGCCGACGGGCGATGGGAGCATTCGCTGCGGGTCCTCGACGCGCGCCGCCCCGATTTCCAGAGCTACTACCGGCGGATCGCGGAGAACGGCTTCGCCACCCGCCGGGTTCGGGTTGTCGAAGAGCCACTCACGCCGTACCTCCAGTGGGAGCTGCACGTTCTGCGTCTGCGGCACGAGCACGGCGGCCTGACCCGCGTGGTCGGTGCGGACGCGGTGGCGTCGGCCGAGGCGAGCGGTCAGTTGCCGGAGATCTACACCCTCGGTGCCGAGGTGATGTACGAGGCTGTCTACGACGCCGACGGCGTGTTGGCGGCTGCCCGCCGCTGGCGCGACCCCGAGCTGGTAACGAACTGCCAGTCCTTCATCGAGTCGCTCTACCGAAGCGGCCAGCCGCTGGACGAGTATTTTGCGCGTGTGGTGGCACCGATGGGGCCTCCCCACGTGGGGTGATTAGGTGGAAGGCGTCGGTTCGGACGAGCCCGGGCAGCGGCCGGTTCAGGTGAACCGGTCCGAGCTGTCCGGCTCGGCGGAGCTGGTCCAGGCCCGCGACGTGTACGGCGGTGTGCACTTCCACGGCGAGGTGGATTCCCAGGAGCGGCCGCAGCAACTCCCCGGTGACGTACGAGGTTTCGTCAACAGGGTGGAGGAGCTGCGAACGCTCAACCGGCTGCTGACCGAGGGGGATCAGAGCGTCGATGTCAGCCTGTCGGTGATCACCGGGACGGCTGGAGTCGGTAAGACCTCGATCGCCCTACGCTGGGCGCACAGCGTCCGGAACAAGTTCCCGGACGGGCAGCTCTACGCCAACCTGCGCGGTTACGATCCGGGCGAGCCGGCGCAGCCGGATCAGATCCTCGACCGCTTCCTGCGGGCCCTCGGCGTTCCGTCCTCGGCGGTGCCAGCGGATCTGGATGGTCGGGCGGCGCTGTACCGTTCGCGCCTGGCTGGTCGGCGCGTGCTGGTGGTGTTGGACAACGCCGCCAGCGCACGTCAGGTACGCCCGCTGCTGCCTGGCACGGATCACTGCCTGGTCGTGGTCACCAGTCGGAACATGCTGTCCGGGCTGACCACCCGCGACGGAGGCCGACGGCTGACGCTGCGAATCCTGGCCGAGGACGACGCCGTCACCCTGCTTCGCGACGTCACAGCGCCCTACCGCAGCGGCGACGCCCCCGCTGAGCTGACCGAGTTGGCGCGACTCTGCGCCCGGTTGCCGCTGGCGCTGCGTATCGCTGCCGAGCGCGCGGCAAGCCGGCCATTCATGCCGCTGGGCGAGCTCATTCAGGATCTACGAGACGAGTCGGCCCTGTGGGACGCGCTCACCGCCGAGGAGGACGAGGAGTCCGACGCGGTGCGGGCGGTCTTCGCCTGGTCCTACCGTGCGCTGAGCCCGGCGGCCGCCCGACTGTTCCGGCTGCTGGGGCTGCACCCCGGCCCGGACCTCAGCGCCCCGGCCGCCGCCGCGTTGACCGGTGTGACACTGGCCCAGGTACGGCAGCCGCTCGGCGCTCTGGTTAGCGCGCACCTGTTGGAACAGACCGCGCCGGGACGCTACCAACTCCACGACCTGCTGCGCGCCTACGCGGTCGACCAGGTTCGACACCTGGAGAGCGCAGAGGAACGGCAGGCGGCACTGCGCCGAGGGCTGGACTGGTATCTACACACCGCCGATGCCGCGCTGGCCAGCACGTTGCCCTTCAACCGGACCGTACCGTTGGGCCCGCCGAGCGACGTCAGGCCGCTCACCTTCGCGACCAACGCCGAGGCGGACGCCTGGTTCGACGTCGAACGGGACAACCTGGTGTCCGCCACGCGAGTTGCGGCCGGCGCCGGCCTACCGCGGACTGCCTGGCAATTGGCTGCGCTGCTACGCAGCGTCTTCATGCATCAGAACGCCTTCGAAAGTTGGTTTGCCACGGCCCGGATCGGGCTGGCGGCAGCGCGCACGCTCGCCGACCGGCGCGGTGAGGCGGAGGCGTTGGAAAGCCTCGGCAAGGCTCACTTTCAAGCCCGCCAGCTCACCGAGGCCGCCGAGCACCATCAGGCCGCACTGGTCATCCGGCGGGAGATCGGCGACGAATACGGCATCGCAGTGTCAATCAACGCGCTCGGGTTGCTGGACCTGCGCCACCGTCACCTCGGCGAGGCGCTCAGCCACTTCAGGGCGAGCCTGGCGATCTTCGAACGACTCGGCAACCGGCGGTGGCAGGCCCTGCTGCTCAGTAACCTCGCCGAGACCCGCTACGAGCTGGGTGAGTTGACTGAGGCGGCAGCGCTCCTGGAGCAGGCGCTCGCGGTGCAGCGGGAGATTGACGACCGGGCGCAGGAGGGCAATTCGCTCTTCTTCCAGAGCATGATGCTGCGGGAACTCGGCCGTACCGACGAAGCGCTTGCCGCCATCGAGTCGGCCATCGCCATCGCCGAGGGTGTGAGCCAGGTGTGGCTGGGGCACTGGCTGGTGGAGCACGCGCGGGTGCTGCGCTCCTCCGGTCGGTCCGCCGAGGCGCTGGAGGCCGTGCACCGGGCGGCCACGATTCAGCGTCGGCTCGGAGACCGCAGCCGCGAGGCAATTGCTCTCGACGGGGCCGGCGAGGCGTACCGGGAGCTGGGGCAGGCGGACGAGGCCATCGCCTTTCACCTGCGTGCGGCAGCGGTGCACCGGCAACTCGGAGACGTTTGGCAACTCGCCCTGACGCTGCATCATCTGGCTACCGCGCTGACGGCGGCAGGACGCGCCCAGGAGGCCGGCCAACACTGGCGGGAGGCTCAGGCCCTGCTGACCGGGTTCGACGATACCCGTGCTGCCGCGCTTCGCGAAGGCATCACTGCGTCGCTATAGACCACCAATAAGCAATACGCTTTCCATCAGTCGTGATCGGCCCAACTCCATCACAGCCGGTCGGGACCGTCTCGCCGCGACGGAGTCCGCAACACCATTACACCCTCGACAGTACGCCGATAAGCAGCGCGTGGGAATCGCGCGCTGATGGCTCCTGTCGGGGGGTGTCTTGTATGGTCAGTGGCGTGTTGATCCTGCGTGACAGTGCCTATAGAAATTGATTCCTGGGCAACGATCACGCGTTTCACCGATGGCGTCCGGATGTAACAAAATGCAACACGGAGAGGACGGGAGCCGATGGCCGACGACATGGGATCAACAGTGCCGCGACGGCAGCTCGGGCGAGCGCTGCGCGACCTACGCACCGAGGCGCGGATGACGCTGGACGGCGCGTCCGAGGCGATGCAGTTCAGCCGGCAGAAGCTGTGGCGCATCGAGACCGGCCTCGGCCCGGTCCGCTCGGTGGACGCCAAGGCCCTGTGCGAGCTGTACGGGGCGACGTCAGACCTGACCGGCGCTCTCACCTCCCTCGCCGCCGAGACCAAGGCCAAAGGTTGGTGGCACTCGTACGGCGACGCCGTCCCCGACTGGTTCGAGCTCTACGTCGGCCTGGAATCCGCCGCGTCCTTCATCCGCCGCTTCGATGAAGCACTCATTCCCGGACTGCTTCAGACACGCGCCTACGCCATGGCGATCTACCAACATCGCCACGAGGTGACGGAAGAGGATCGCCTGCGCTTGGTTGACATACGACTGCAACGGCAGACCCTCCTTCACCGGCGACTGCCGCCGGCACCCAAGCTCGAAGTGATCCTGGCCGAGGCAGCACTACTCCGCAGGGTTGGCGATGCGGCAACCATGGCCGACCAGCTTCGTCGCCTACTGGAGGTCGGGCAGATTCCTAATGTCTCGGTCCGAGTCCTCCCGCTGACGGCCGGAATCCACCGAGGCGCTGAGGCGGGGACCTTCGTCATCCTCGACTTCCCACCCGGCAATCGGACCACCCCCGAGCCGCCGGTTGTCTACTGCGAATCGTGGACCGGAGCCCTGTATCTGGATCGACCAGAGGAGTACGAAGCCTACGAGCAGGTGTGGGCGGGCCTCGATGACTTGACGCTCGATGAGGCACAATCGAGCCAACTCATCAGTAAGATCATCGGAGAGGTCCACCATGGCTGATTTGATCGACGCCCAGTGGCGCAAGAGCACCCGCAGCGGCAGCAACGGCGGCGATTGCGTGGAGGTCGCCGACAACCTGCCCGGCCTCGTCGCCGTACGTGACAGCAAAGACCCGGCCGGACCCGCACTCGCCTTCTCCCCCGCTGCCTGGGCCAACTTCGTCCGAGCCACCAAGTCTGGGCACTGAGCCGTACGCCAGGCGGGAGCGCGGCCCGCATCCCTACCGGACGCGCTCCCGTCGCCCAACGGACCCGGACGTCGCGGTCTTTGCTAGAGGTCGGGTCCACGCCTGATCTGGGCGATCCGACTGTCCAATGTCCTGACGTGGGCGGAGCCCAACCCGTACTCCGCGACGAGAGCAGGCCGAAGCGCCTCGAGATGTCGAAGACCCTCGCTCGTACGGCCTACGGCGGGCAGCATCATGCCGAGGCGGTAGGTGGCGTCCCGGTGCAGGGGGTCGTACGGCTCGGCGAGGGCGAGGAAATTGGAGAGCTGCTTGACGGCCTCGTCGATGTTGCCGATCTCGGCGTGACTGACGCCCGAGTAGTAGTGGAGAACGGCCAGGTCGTCGCCAGCGTCTATCTTTGGGAGGATCTCGTCGAGGACGGCCGCCACCCGGCTGAACTCGTCCGCGAACCACAGCGTCGAGGCTAGGGCCACCTGCATCTCCAGCTTCAACGCCGGATCAGCGGCGGCCCGCCCCACCGCCTCGTCAAGCAGATCGATCGCTTGCTGGAACTGCGATTCCTGGACCAGGTCGCCGACCCGCTGCTGGATCTCGATGGCCTCGTCGACGCTCAGCGGCGCCGAGGTCGTCGACGTCGGCTTCGGAGCGGGGGCGGCTCCCCGCTGACGGGGCGCGGGTGCGAGTGGGCGGAGGAAGGGACGGCGCGGGTCACGGTTTCCGCCGGGGCCAGCGGGACCGGGCTGGGCGGCGATCGGAAGCAGCGTCTCGTAGACGTCCTCCGCCGAGGGGCGGTCAGCGGGCCGCTTCGCCAGCATTCGCGCGACCAGGTTGTCGAGGTCGGAGGGCACGTCGGCGCGCAGCGCCCGTGCCGTCGGCGCCGGGGTGTTGACATGGTGATCCTGGTAGGAGCGGCTGGTTGTCTCCACGAACGGCACCCGCCCGGTGAGGGCCTCGTACAGGACACACCCCAGCGCGTAGACGTCGCTCGCCGGCCCAACAGGGTTGCCCAGAACCTGCTCCGGCGGCATGTAGGGCGGACTGCCGACGGTCAGGCCGACCTGGGTCAGTCGTGGGAGGGCACTCGCGCCGCGCAGGATGGCCACCCCGAAGTCGAGGACCTTGACCACTCCCCCGTCGCTGACCATGAGGTTCGTGGGTTTGATGTCGCGGTGGACGACGTCGACCCGGTGGACGTCCACAAGGGTGGCCGCCACCTGGGCGGTGATGGCGACGGCCCAGGTGATCGGCCACGGGTCGGCGGCATAGGTCCGGGAGGCGATGAGTTCTGCGAGCGTCTGCCCATACACCAGCTGCATCACCAGGTAGATGCGGCCGGTCGACTCCTCGACCCCGAAGTCGTACACCGCAGGGATGCCTGGGAGTTCGAGGCGGGCGGTCGTGCGGATCTCCCGCAGGAACCGCTCCCGGTCTGCCGCCACTGCCTCGTTGAACGCCGCGCTCTCCGCGCTGCCGAACGTCACCGCCGGGCCGGGCGTGTTCCGCATCAGCTTGATCGCCACGCGCCGGTCCAGGTGCCGGTCGTAGCCGCTCCAGACGGCACCCATGCCGCCGCTACCGATCGGCGCGTCGACGCGGTACCGGTCCGCGAAGACCCACTCCTCAGGCGGTATCACGTCGCTCACCGCGCGCGTTCCCCCGTATCGTCACTCGCCGCTGGTCGCTGTCGCACGCTTCTCGTTCGCCCCGGAGACCTGACTGCGGAGCTTGCGCAGGGCTTCGGCGCGAGACGGGCTCAGGATCAGCCCGTACGCCCGACGCCGGGCCTCTGCCTTGACGGCGGCCTGGAACTCCGGGTTGTCGAAGTACCGCCCGACGAAGGTGGTGTTGCGATCATGGTTGCGGGCCACGATGTTGTCCAGCTCTGGGTCGGCCACCTGACCGAACCGTTCGATGTCGTTGTTGAGCGCGACCTGTTGCATCTTCTCGTCCTCAGCCAGTGAGATGATCTGCTGCACGAGCAGGATCTGATCAGACGAGCTGAGGTCGTAGCCGAAGCGCTCGTTGAGTTCCTCGATCACCTCGCTGAGCGGCTTCTCCTCGATCTGGCGGGCGGCGCCGCCGTCGGGCGAGAACCCGGGGATGAGGTGCGCGCCGGACGGTTGCAGCGAGAGGTCCTCCTCAGCGCGCTTGCGGATGCGCAGGTGGCTCAGCGTCGCCGCACCGATGTCCACGCCAGCACCCGGCTCGGAGGGTAGCCGCCGGAGCAGGAAACGGCTGTAGAGGTAGAGCCGTTCCAGATCCTCGTCGGCGTACCCGACGACCTGGGCCAGAAATCCGTACGCCCGGACGTAGTCGCTCACCGACGAGCGAAACTTCTCGGCGCGGTCCCGGTCGTCCTTGGCCAGTTGGGTGAACCGGTCGACCGCCGGCTCAAGGAACCGGTAGAGCGTAGCGTGCGCCTTCTCCAGTTGCCCGTCGGTCGTCGAGGACTGCTCGGCGGCGAGCAGGGCTTCGGTGAAGGCGTCCATCTCCGACTCGACCAGCAGTTGAAAGTCCATCACCTCGCGCTGCTTGTCGTAGAGCAGGTTCGGGTCGGTCGGCTCGGTGATGGTGGTCTCGAAGTACGGCTTGAACGACTTCTGGATGTCTTCGGCCTTGTTGGCGAAGTCGAGCACGAAGACGTCGTCCTGCGTCTTGTCCGGGTGGGTGCGGTTCAGGCGGGAGAGGGTCTGGACGGCTGCCACGCTGGCGAGCGGCTTGTCGACATACATCGCCGCGAGCAGCGGCTGGTCGAAGCCCGTCTGGTATTTCTCGGCGACGACCAGGATGCGGTACTCGGTCTGGTTGCGGGCCGTGGCCTGAGGATCGCCGACCTTCGTGTACGCGAACGCGTCCGGCAGGGCCGCCTCGGAGAACCCGTTGAGCTTCGACTCGGAGTAGTCGATGCCGTCGAGGGTGAGCGTGCCGGAGAACGCCACGATCGGCGCGCAGTCGGTGACACCACGCTTGTCGAGGTACTTGCGCATCGCCTGATAGAGCCGCAACGCGTGCTCACGGGAACGGGTCACCACCATCGCCTTGGCCCGCTCGCCGATGCGCTCGCTGACCTCGGTGCGGAAGTGATCGATGATGATCTGCGCTCGTTGGTCCTGAGACTCCGGGTGCAGCTCGGCGGCCCGAACCAGTTTGGCCTTTGCCTTCTTCGGATCGACCTCGGGGTCGGTGGCCTCCACTGCCTCCACCGCCGCGCTGGCCAGCCGCCACCGCGCTTCGTAGGTGATGTAGTTGCGCAGCACGTCGAGGATGAAGCCCTCCTCGATGGCCTGGCGCATCGAGTAGACGTGGAACGGCTCCATCTGGCCGGTCCCGGGGTTGCGGGTGCCGAACAGTTCGAGTGTCTTCTGTTTCGGCGTGGCGGTGAAGGCGAAGTAGGACAGGTTGGCGTGTTTGCCCCGGGCCAGGGCGGAGGCGGTCAGCAGGTCACCGTCGGCGTCGATGTCGTCCGAGCCGAGCCGACCGAGCGCCTTCTTCAACGCGTTCGCCGACTCCCCCGACTGCGACGAGTGCGCCTCGTCGATGATGACCGCGTACCGGCGCTGGCCCAGCTTGGCGACCTTGTCCAGCACGAACGGGAACTTCTGCAAGGTCGTGATGATGACGCGGGCAGTCGAGCCGGTGAGGGCGTCGGCGAGTTGCTGGGAATCCTCGTCGATCTTCTTGACCACACCGGCCACGTGGTCGAACTGGTAGATTGTGTCCTGCAACTGCCGGTCCAGCACGACCCGGTCGGTGATGACGATGGCCTTCTCGAAGACCGGCTCGTTGTCCGCGTCGTGCAGGTTGGACAGTCGGTGCGCCAGCCAGGCGATGGTGTTCGACTTACCCGAACCGGCGGAGTGCTCGATCAGGTAGTTGTGACCCGGCCCGTGATCTGAGGCGTGGTCGATCATCCGCCGCACCGCGTGCCACTGGTGGTAGCGCGGGAAGATCAACGGGCTGATGTGGGGGGCTGCCTTGCCCTTCCTCGGCACCTCGACGTGCACGAACCGCTGCAGCAGTTCGAGGAAGTTGTCCCGCTGCCACACCTGCCGCCAGAGGTAGGAGGTCTGGTGGCCGTCCGTGGGCGCGGGCGGGTTTCCCGCACCGCCGGACACGCCCGGTCCGTTCGAGCCCACGTTGAAGGGCAAAAACCGGGTCTGTTCCCCGGCAAGCCGCGTCGTCAGGAAGACCCGGTGCGGGTCAACGGCGAAGTGCACGAGGGTACGCCGTGCGAAGATCAGCTCCTTGGCATCGCGATCCTTGCGGTACTGGCGCTTCGCGTCCTCGACGTCCTGCCCGGTCAGCGTGTTCTTCAACTCCGCCGTGGCGATCGGGATGCCGTTGACGAACAGGCCCAGGTCCAACTCGTCGGCCGTCTTCGCCGAGTAGCGCAACTGCCGGACCACGGTGAGCCGGTTCGCCTGGTACTCGTCGAGCGCGCCGATCGCGAGGGTGTGACCGGGCCGGAAGTAGCAGAGGTGGATGGTGACGCCCCGGTCCTTGACCCCACTCCGGAGCACGTCGAGCGCGCCCCGCTTGTCGATCTCGACCGCGACACGCTTCGCGAACTCCCGCTGGGCGGTGGCCAGGTCGCCATAGGCGGTGATGAGCCGGTCGAACTCCTTCTTCTGGGTCGCCCCGATGAAGGTGCCCAACTCGCCGGTGTCGAGGCCGAGGTCGGGACGGTAGCCATTGGACAGCCCTCGGTGCCAACCGCGCTGGAGGAGCTCGGCCTCGATCGTCGCCTCGAACGCCTGCTCCTTGTAGGCATGTGCACTCACGACAGGTCCGCTCCCCTCCCGGTGGTGACATCAAACTGCCCGGTGACCGCCGCCGTAATCAACGCCTGCCTCCGCTCGGCAAGCAATACATTGCTCTGATCAATCACCGTGGAGAGCTGGAAAAGCTCTGACTCAGCCCTCTCTAGCGAATCCGTAAAAGCCGCTTGTTCGCTCGGCGGAATCTGGGGGATCGTCAACCCGAGGATGTCTTCGCCCCGGATCTTAACAGTAAGGCCGGCCGCGCCTCGGATAGTCGAGGTTATCTGCTGGCGCCCATACTGACTCCTCAAGACCAATGCAACAAACGCGGATGACCAGCCCCGGGCAAGTTTAACTCGATACAATAAGTCGCTGAGCAGCAACTTCCGGCCCTCTGTTTGCGCCACGGCAGCCATACCAACAAGGTCCGCCGATCCGCTACCTCGAGTCAGCAGCAGATCGCCGTCATCCACCTTGTAACGGGTGTCAGGTGCCGTGGCAGTTGGTAGCAACTTGTGGGCCAATGCATCGAATCGGCCAGAAGACACGGCGCTCGTCTTCAAGACGGCCCACTCTTCTGGCAGAGCCTCCGCGTCATCGCATTGAGGACTCCAGCCCTGCTCAAGGCCCACACAAACGCGGCGCAGCGGCAACTCGCCGCACGTTCGAACCGCATTGGAGACAGCCTCTGCCAGCCGCGTCTGCCAACGCTCAGAAAGCAAAACCCGCTGACGCAACCTCGCAGCGGCAAGCCTGTCGATGCGGGCGGTTTCGGCGTCGAGGTAGTCGGCGATCCGCCGCTGCTCCTCAAAGTCTGGATACGACCAGGGGGTCGCAAGAAACTCGGTTGCGTCGAGGTTCTGAATCCCAGTCGTCTGCTTGATGCTCCGCTCAGGAACGCCAAGGTAATAGGCCGCAGCGAAGGAGTAATTGAGAAATCGGGCATCCATGCCCCCGGCTGGACGGAGTCGAGCACAGAAGTTCGAACACACGGCGTCGACATCTAGATCGAACAACACCGTGGCGCCGACAGGTTGCCGTTCGCCGCCGCCGGATTTTTCAAGGATGATGTCCCCAGGAATCAGGCGCTGCGACTTGAAGACGCTAGGCGCGACATGCCGCAAAGGAGCTTTGTCAGGCTTTACGCGCAACCGACCCCGGTCGAAGTCAGCGGCTCGAAAGCACACAACGTCAGATCCGTCCTCGAGCGGCTCCTCGCCCCAGACACCGTTACGGACATCACGAACCATGTTCTTAATACGGGCCGAGGTCCAGCTAGGAGGTGAATCAAGAGAGCCGACACTCATCCTCATGAAGTCACCTCGCTCAGCAGCGCCTGAATCTGGGATTCGAGTTGGCGCAGTTCCGCGTCGATCTCGGCGAGCAGCCTGGGCGGTTTGTAGACGTAGAAGTGGCGGGTGAAGGGGATCTCGTACCCGATCTTTGTCTTGGTTTCGTCGATCCACGCTTCCGGGACGTGCGGGCGGACCTCGCGGTCGACGTACTCGTGGATGTCCTCGACGAGCGGCACATTCTCGAAGTCGCGCAGGTCCGCGTCCGGGACGACCTCGCCCTTGACCTTCTGCACTTCCCCGTCCGGGTCACTGATGGAGACGCTGTCCATGATGGCCTTCCCAGGGGCGCCCGTGGGCCAGAGCGCACCCCCGGCGACCGCCGCCGCGTGCAGCGCGTCCTTGGCTTCGGCCTTCGTCTGCCACACCGTGCCGAGCAGTGGCTTGAACGCGCCGATCAGCTCGTCGCGGTGCGCGTACCGGGACAGGGGCTTGCTCTCCGCGAGCGCGGCGAGGGTCTCCTCGGTGATCTCGAAGCGGAGCTTGAGCGGTCGCTCCACGGTGATTCGCTGGTAGCCGAAGTCCGTGGTGTGGAAGACCTTGACCTTACCGTGGTCCGGGTGCAACTCGTCTGCCGCGATGGTGAGGGCCTGGCCGTAGAGCCGGGTGATGTGTGTGACCTGGTTCTCGGAGATCATTTTGCGCTTGTCACCGAGGCTCTTGCGCATCTTGACCCACTGGTCCCGGGCGTCGAGCAGGATCACCTTGCGCTTGAGGTTCTCCGCCTTCCGGTTGGACAGGATCCAGAAGTACGTGGAGATGCCGGTGTTGTAGAAGAGCTGGTCGGGCAGGCCGACGATGCCCTCAAGCAGGTCGTTCTCCAGGATCCAGCGGCGGATGTTCGACTCACCGGACTCGGCCGCGCCGGTGAACAGCGGCGAGCCGTTGAAGACGATCGCGATGCGGGACCCGCCCTTCTCCGGCGGCTCCATCTTGGAGATCATGTGCTGGAGAAAGAGGAACGAGCCGTCGTTGATGCGCGGCAGGCCGGCGCCGAACCGGCCCGCATGCCCGAGCGTGGCCTCGGCGTCGACCTCGTCCTTGACCTTCTTCCACTCCACCCCGAAGGGCGGGTTGGCCAAGAGGTAGTCGAACCGTTGGCCCTCGTGGCCGTCGTCGCTGAACGAGTTGCCCAGGTGGATGTTCGACGGGTCCTGGCCCTTGAGCATCATGTCCGAGCGGCAGATGGCGTACGACTCGGCGTTCAACTCCTGACCGAAGAGGCGCACCGTCGCGCTCGGGTTGAGCGATGAGATGATCTCCTCCGCCGCCGACAGCATTCCGCCGGTGCCGCAGGCCGGGTCCAGGACGTTGATCACCGGGGCTCCGGTGAGGTGCTCGTTGTCCGGGCCGATGAGCAGGTTCACCATCAGCTTGATGACCTCGCGTGGCGTGAAGTGCTCACCGGCGGTCTCGTTCGAGATTTCGGAGAAGCGCCGGATCAGCTCCTCGAAGACGTATCCCATCTGGTGGTTGTCGACCCGCTCCGGGCTGAGGTCGATGTCCCGGAACTTCTGCACCACCGGATAGAGCAGCTTGGCCGACTGAAGGCGGGCGATCTGGGTGTGGAAGTCGTACTTGTCGATGATCTCGCGGGCGTTCGGCGAGAAGCCGTTGATGTAGTCGGTGAGGTTCTTCGCCACGTCCGGGGCGGACGCGCCGATGGTGTCGAAGCTCTGCTTGGACGTGTTGTAGAACGGCAGGCCGGCCGCGAGCCGGAGCAACTGGTCCTTGTTGGTGAGCGTCAGCGAGGCGTCGCGGTCCCACACCGCTTTGCGGGTCGGTGCCATGACGCAGTCCAGGCGGCGCAGCACGGTCAGCGGGAGGATCGCCTTGCCGTACTCCGACTGCTTGTAGTCGCCGCGCAGCAGGTCGGCGACTGACCAGATGAAACTGGCCAGACTTTGATGGGTACTCACGTGAACAGCTCGCTTTCACTACTCTTCGGGGGCGGGAGGGCCCCTGGTCCCAGCAGAATTCAGTCAAGTGGGGGTCTTACCGTAGTCGCGTCACCGCGAATGGTGACAGCCCAAGATCGGTCACGGTTACTCCTCGTCCGGTGGACGCAGCGCTCCGCCGGTCAGGCCGATGCCGAGGGCGTCCGCGGCCTCGTCGGCGAGTCGGCTCACCGTGTCGGCCGTGTCGCGCAACTCCTGCACCTGGCGGAACGCCCGCCCGTACCGCTGCTGGTCCGGCAGCGTCATGACCGGCACCTGCAGCCGGCGGACATCGACCCGGACGATGGTGCTTCCGGTGGCGGCCGCGTTGACGTTCTCCTCCGCGCTGAGGAACGCCGTGAGGAACCACGCGTCCAGGCGTTGCGGGTCGGGACGCAGCAGGAGATGCTGCCGGCCCAGCGGTCGGCCATCGTCCGCGGCATCAGCGACGCGGGCACGGTAGGGCCGGGCGAACAACTCCGGCAGGATGACATCCCCCGCACGGATCTCAACGTCCGAGTCGACGGCGACAACCCGACCAGCGGGTACCGCACGCAGCAACGTCAGCGCCCCGCCTCGGAGCAGGTCCGCGACAGCCGTCGTACGCCAGGTCTGCGGCTGTTTGCCGGCGGCTGTCCACAGTTCGCTCCGCTCCGTCACGCCGATCAGCGCCTCCGCCGCGTGGCGCAGCTCGGCGTGCCTCCGCCGCACCTGGCGCAGATGATCCGCGGGCCGGATGGCCACCGTCACCGACTGAACGTGCCGGGCCGGAGCGAGGTCGGTCGGCCCGGCGAGCAGATCGACGACCGGCACCGCCCGCGCCACGGAGGGCACGGCTTCGAACACCCCGCCGTCGTACGCCGACCAGGCACCGAGCACGGCGTCGCGGACGGACTCCCAGCCCTGTCGGCCTGGCCCGGCTGCGTCGACGAAGAGCACGGTGTCGGGCGCCGTCTGAGCTCCGTCGTCGAATCGCGTCAGGACCCACAGGTTCAGACCGATGTGCGGGGGTGGTGCGGCACCGGCCGGCAGCGCGATGACCGCTCGGAGAGCGCCGCTCTTCACCAGCTCGGCTCGGATGCGGCGACCGGAGGCGCGTTCGGCGGTAGCGGGTGGCATCAGCAGGACTGCTCGACCGCCGGGTGCGAGGTGGGCGAGACAGTGTTGGACCCAGGCCAGCTCGGGCTCACCCTTCGGTGGCAGGCCATAGACCCAGCGCGGGTCGTACGCGAGGACCTCCTGGCCCCAGTCGCGGTTGCCGTACGGGGGATTACACAGCACCCCGTTGACGCCCAGGTCGGGGAACGCGTCCTCGCGCAGGCTGTCCCCACCGCGAATGTCGGCGCGCACCTTGCCGAATTGCAGGCCAAGCCGCGTCGCGGCCTGCGCCGCCTGAACTGGCAGTAGATCCTGCCCGTGCAGTCGGCGAGCGCCACGACGGGCAGCCGCGGCAAGCAGCCCGCCGACCCCGCAGGCTGGGTCGTACACGTCGGCGGGGAAACGCTGATCGGGGCCGGGCAGCAGATCGGCCATGAGATCCGCCACCTCCGCCGGTGTCCGGTACGTGCCGGTCGTGGTCGAATCGTCGGCACCCCGCTCGCCGAGAAGGTCGGCGGCGACGAGCGCGCCATCTACACGCACGCACCGCAGCAGTGCCCGCAGGACCGGGGCCTCGTCGCCACCGTACGTCACCGCATCGCCGGTGAGGTTGGTGGCACGCCGGATCAGATCCCTGTCGGGCAGGTCCAGCGCCCGGTCGAGGTATGCGGGGTCGAGCCGGTGCGCGGCGAGCACCAACGGCAGCAGCCGTAACGGCTCACCCTTCTCTGGGCGTTCACGCAGAGCCGCTCGCAGATCCTCCGCCGGCATTTCGGCCGGCAGCTGACCTCGACCGCTGAGCCAGGAACGGACCGCGTCCAGGTCGTACGCGGGGCTCGTCTCGGTCCCGCCGGAGGGTGACGGGAAGTCGGTGTGGCGGCGGCGCCAGTTACTGACAGTCGCCCGGCTAACGCCGGCCATGCGGGAGATCTCCGCAGCGGTGACCTGTGGCATGTCTGCTCCTCGTTGACAACCAGTCAGCGCAACCCTAGGGCAGCGGGCGGTTGATGGCAACATCGTGGTTGACAGTGTTTTCACGCGATGCTTTACTTTCGCTGCTTTCGCCGCGCTGGTTGCGGCGTAATCCATCCCCTGCGGCGTCACTGAGTGCCGCCACCCTCCAGTTCAGGAGAAGCCATGCGGAAGACCACGACCTTCGCTCTGCTCGCCACCGCTGTCGTCGCCCTCGGCTGCGGCGCCGGCTCGACCGACAACGCAACCAACTCCAGCAACGACGCGGGCGGCGCCAGCGACAACGCGGGCGGGGCCAAGGGCGACGACAAGCCGAAGACCGCGAAGGTCGGCGAGCCGGCCCGGGACGGGAAGTTCGAGTTCACGGTGAAGTCGTCCAAGTGCGGCGTCGCCAAGGTCGGCAGCGTCCCGCTCGGCCAGAAGGCGCAGGGCCAGTTCTGCCTGGTCACGCTCAACGTGAAGAACATCGGCAAGGAAGCGCAGATGTTCGACGGCAGCAGCCAGAAGGCGTACGCGGCCGACGGCACCGAGTACTCCGCCGACACCGGCGCGGCGATCTACGCGAACAAGAACGCCGAGACGTTCCTCAACGACATCAACCCCGGCAACCAGGTGACCGGCGTCGTCGTCTTCGACATCCCGAAGAACGTCAAGCTCGCCAAGCTCGAGCTGCACGACTCGATGTTCTCCGGCGGCGTCGACGTCGCCCTGAGCTGACCGTTCGCGCCGAGGGCGGGACCCGCGAAGCCCGCCCTCGAC
>NZ_QGSZ01000028.1 GCF_003857055.1 Micromonospora inaquosa
GGCAGGTACGGCACCAGTAGAGGTTGCGGCCGGCTAGGCCGCCGCGGCTGATCTCGGTGCCGCAGACGTGGCAGGGTGCGCCGGGGCGGCGGTAGACGTACACCTCGCCACCGTGCCGGTCCATCCGCGCCGGGCGGCCCATCGCCTCCGGCAGGTGCGCGTCGCGAACGGTGTCGATCCGGCCCTGCTCGACGGCGAGCCGCATCAGCCCGACCAGGTCGGCCCAGAGCGCGTCCCAGCCGGTTCTGGTCAGCTGCCGCCCCGGCATCGTGGGCGGCAGCCCCGCCCGGAACAACGCCTCGGTCACGAAGATCAAGCCGGTGCCGGCCACCACCGACTGGTCCAGCAGCAGCGCGGCGAGAGGTGTGGGGCTGCGGGCGATCCGGGTGTACGCCCGCTGCGGGTCGGCGTCGACGCGCAACGGATCCGGCCCGAGGCGGGCCCGCAGCGCGGCCACCTCGGGCGGGGTGAGCAGCTCACAGGCCGTGGGCCCGCGCAGGTCCAGCCAGTGCCGGTCGCTGACCAGCCGTAGCCGCAGCTGACCGACCGGCTCCGGCGGCTCCCCCGACCCGTCGGTGAACTTGCCGTACAACCCGAGGTGTACGTGCAGGGTCAGCTCGCCGGCGTAGTGGTGCAGCAGGTGCTTGCCGTACGCCTCGGTGCCCTCCAGCACCGTCCCGGAGAGCCGGGCGGCACCGTCGGCGAAACGACCCTGCGGGCTCGTGGCGTGCAGCTTGTCCCCGGCGAACAGCTTGGCGTGCCGGGCCGCCAGGCGATGGATGGTGTGTCCCTCTGGCACAGGTGCCAAGGATAGCCAGCCCGGCCCGACCGGGTTGCGCGCTGATCGAGTCGCGTCCCGGCGGTGGGTTGATCGAGGTCAGCGCTGGCGCTGCTCCTTGACGCCGCCCACGAACGCGGCCCAGGTGGCCGGGGCGAAGGTCAGCGCCGGACCGCTCGGGTCCTTACTGTCCCGTACGCCCACGACGCCGGGCAGGTTGTCGGCCACCTCGACGCAGTCACCGCCGCTCCCGCCACTGCGGGTGCTCTTGCGCCAGCTGGCACCGGCAAGGTCAGTCATGATGCTCCTCGATGATCGAAGTGATCATTTTCTCTGATTCTGCCTCACCCGACGCGAGCGCCTCCAGATCCGACCAGACATGTTCGAAGGCGGCCACCTCGGCTGGCTTGTCCAGATAGAGCGCTCCGGTGATGTTCTCCAGGTAGACGGTGGTCGGCTCGGTCGACGCCCTGCCGAACGCCTGTGGGAAGTCCAGCAGGACGAAGGTGCCGGTCTCGCTGGCCAAGGGCGGACCGGCGGCGAGCGGCAGCACCCGCAGACTCACGTTCGGCAGCGCGGCCACGTCGAGCAGGTGTCGCAACTGCTGAGCCATCGCCCGGCGGTCGGGGATCGCGCGTCGCAGCACGGCCTCGCTCAGGACGACCCGCAGGGTGGGCGCGGTGGGCAGCCGGCGCACGAGAATGCCCTGCCGTTGCAGCCGCACCTCCACCAACTTCTCCCGCTCCTCGCCGGTCATGGTCGGATTCTTCCGGCGGAACAGTTCGCTGGCGTACTCCCGGGTTTGCAGAAGCCCGGGGATCAGCTCCGAATCATATCGGCGAATCAGCGTGGCCGACGATTCTAGGCCGACGTACAGCGAGAACCACGACGGAACCACATCGCCGTACGAATGCCACCAACCCCTGGCGCGAGTCTCCTTCGCGAGCCCAGCGACGATTTCCTTCATCGCGTCCGGAACTCGGTAGAGAACGCACATCGCGCGGGCGTCCACCACGCGCACCGGCACCAACCCCTTCTCGATGCGCCACACCTTCTGCCGCGAGCAGTCAAGTGCTTCGGCCGCAGCGTCCAGCGTCACCGACGCATCCTCGCGGAGCTGCGTGAGCAACCGTCCGAGCTGCCGCCGAGGAACCGTGGACCCGCTTGTTTCATCCGTCATGCAACATCACCGCTCTCCTCCTGCAACACCGAATGTTTCGCCCCGAGCGCATTTCATTACCATTCCTCGTGCGTCGATATGGTCTGAGGTTAGGGCGGGTTTTGGCGTTGCACAAGGTGGCCAGCATGGAACATGCTGTCACGCGTCAGCAGATCCCAGAAATGGCGTCGGGAATGGGTCGACAATAGCCCACTGCCGCACGCGCGAGCATGAGCCGTGAACCGGTGTGACGCTATTCTTCGGGAAGGACACCGCTGTGCGCGTGTCGTACAACGAATACCTCTTGGTCACCGCACTGACCCTCGCCCGTCGACACCGGCCCGTCTGGAGCTGGACGCGCTGGCGCACTGTGTGCCGCTGCGGCGCGGACCTGCCCTGCCGAGCGCGCCATCGCATCCCGATCAACCGCGGGCACTGGCCGACGTGACCGACCTGAAGCCCGGCGACCTGCTGCTGATCGGCGCGGCGTGCTCGGTGCAGTTCGCTGGTAACCGGGCACTGCGCCTGCGACTGGTGAGCGTGGACCCGCGCCCGACCTACCACGGTTGGGTCTGGCTGACGGGTTACGTGTTGAACGAAAAGGGCGCGGCCGTCGACAAGCGAGAGGTATTCGTGCAACAGGCCGGCGTGCGGGTGCTCCGGGCAGCGCCCGCACGCCGGCCTGTTGCAC
>NZ_QGSZ01000135.1 GCF_003857055.1 Micromonospora inaquosa
GATGGGGGTCGGGTTCGACCCGCCGCCGCCGATCTGCACGTCGATGCAGGAGTAGAAGGCGTTCGCCGTGTCGGAGATGTTCCACACCGCGAGGACCTTCTGCCGGCCGGTGAAGCCGCCGAGGTTGACGTTGTGCGACACCGTGGCGCCCGGCTGCTGGCCGTTGCCGTTGACCACGCCGACCCGGGTGTTGCCGATCCAGTACTCCCAGTTGCTGGTGGCGTGCCGGGCGGTGTTCACCCAGGTGAAGGTGAGCGAGCTGCCCACCGAGGTGGCCGGCCAGCCCCGACTGTCGTCGTTGAGAACGGCGAACTGGGCGATTCCGGCATTGCAGCTGCGCAGGCCCTTTGGCCCTTCGACGCTCTGCGGCTCGTACTTGATCTGCCCGCAGTCGGGCACCCGGCCCTGCGCGCAGAGCGCTTGGCGGCTCGGTGGGGCGGAGACGTAGCCGTGCGCCTGCGCGGGGGCGGCGACGGTGAGGGTGGCGGCGACAGCGCCCGCCGCCACCAGCGGGACGGTGATTCTTCGACGCATCGGGCAGCTCCTTCTTCAGGTGCGGTGAGGTGCCCTCAACGTAATTTAAACATTGTTAACAGTAAAGACCTCCATCGATAAATACATCGATGGTGACGGTTTTCTTGTCAGAGCCGGAGCAGGCTGCCCCGGTCGTCGACCTGATCGGCTGACTCGTCGTCCAACCAGACGCCGCCGGTGCCGAGGTAACGGAACCGGTGCTCCCCCGGCGGCAGCTTCACGGTCACCGTCCTGGTGCCGTCGCGGCGGGCCGTCAACTCGTGGCGACCCGGCTGCCAGCCATTGAAGGAGCCGACGACGCTCACCGGGCCGGGCGGGACACCACGGGGCAGGCAGAAGGTGACCCGGGTCTGGTTGCCGAAGAGTTTGTTGCGCTTGATCACGGTGATCCTCCGGGGGTTGCGGCGGTTCACCCGGCATAACGGGCAACACGCCGAGACCGACACGCCGCCAGTGCGGTCAGGGCATCGACGTTCCGCCCCACGTCGCGGCGGACTGGGGGATTCTGTAGGCACTTGTTCACTTAATGGAGGTTTTCGGTGGCAACCTGCGAGGTCTGCGGCAACGACTACTGGATGGCGTTCGAGGTGCACACCGTCAGCGGCGACGTGCACACCTTCGACTCGTTCGAATGCGCGATCCACCGGATGGCACCGATCTGCGAACACTGCCAGATCAAGATCGTCGGGCACGGCGTCGAAGTCAACGGCCGCTTCTTCTGCTGCGCGCACTGTGCCCGCGCCGTCGAGGGCGCGGTGGGTGCCGAGGTCCGCGACGCCGTCGGCGCCCGCCCGGCCTGAGCACGCCCGCACCACCGACCTACCATCGGCGGATGCCCCAGCAGACCACCGAGATCCGGACGGCCTCCTTCGCCGACCTGGACACCCGCACCTTCCACGACCTGCTCAAACTGCGCATCGACGTGTTCGTGGTGGAGCAGAACTGCCCGTACCCGGAACTCGACGGGCGCGACGTCGAGCCGGGCACCCGGCACCTCTGGCTCACCGACGGCGGCGCGCCGCTGGCGTACCTGCGGATCCTGGCCGACCCGGACGGCATCGCCCGGATCGGTCGGGTGGTGGTGGCCCCGGCAGCGCGCGGCGGCGGACACGCCGGGCGGCTGATGAGCGCGGCGCTGGAGGTGGTGGGCAACCGGCAGTGCGTGCTGGAGGCGCAGTCGCACCTGGTCGCGTTCTACGCCCGGCACGGCTTCGCGGTGAGCGGCCCCGAGTACGTCGAGGATGGCATTCCGCACACGCCGATGCGACGCGAACCCATTGACGTGTGACGATCAAGCTGGCATCGTGCCGGGTATAGCCATCGCCAGAGCCAGCGATGAGGCACGGGAGTGGGCAACTCCCGGCGATCCGGGTGTCGACGTCCGACCTCATCCCCCCGGGGGCTCCATGTCCACTCTCACCCGATCACGACGCGTGCTCTGGCTGTTCGCCATCGTGGCGACCACCACGCTCCTGTTGACGACCGCACTGACCACCGTGCTGACCAAGCCCGCCTCGGCGCACGGCTCGGTCGTCGACCCGGCCTCACGCAACTACAGCTGCTGGCAACGGTGGGGCGGCGACTTCCAGAACCCTCAAATGGCCACCGAGGACCCGATGTGCTGGCAGGCCTGGCAGGCCGACCCCGCCGCCATGTGGAACTGGAACGGCCTGTTCCGCGAGGGCGTGGGGGGCAACCACCAGGCCGCCGTCCCCGACGGGCAGCTGTGCAGCGGCGGACGCACCCAGAGCCCCCGCTACAACGCGCTGGACACCGTCGGCGCCTGGAAGGCCACCTCGGTGTCGAACAACTTCCGGCTGCGTTTCTTCGACCAGGCCAGTCACGGCGCCGACTACATCCGGGTGTACGTGACCAAGCAGGGCTTCAACTCCACCACCCAACCGCTCGGCTGGGGCAACCTGGAGTTGGCCGGTCAGATCGGTAACACCCCGGCCTCGCAGTGGGACTCGGACACCGGTGGTGTCTCGATCCAGATCCCGGTCAGCGCGCCCGGACGCACCGGACGGCACATCGTCTACACCGTGTGGCAGGCCAGCCACTTTGACCAGTCGTACTACCTGTGCAGCGA
>NZ_QGSZ01000039.1 GCF_003857055.1 Micromonospora inaquosa
ATCACGACCCGAGCAGCCTCACCCTCAGTCACCCACTGGCGACGGACACACGGTGCGCACCTCTGCAAGATCAGCTGTACCTAGCTCTGCACTCCAACGAGTACCCCGACAATAGGGTCGCGGCGAGGCTGGCCGGACTCGCGGTCCGTATCCACGAGCACGCGCCGCTGTGGGCTGACTACGGTGCCAGGCTCGTCGCCGTGGTCAGCCGTGTCCGCGAGTTGCAGCGCGTCGGCGACCGGAGCGGCCTTACCGGCCTGCTGTGGGTGATGGTCCGGTGGCTGTTCAGGATCTCGCGGGGCGCAGTCCGACTGCCCGGCACCTCGCAGTAGCGGCCCGGGTTCGCGGGTCCCCCGACGTGCTGCATCGTTCCCGGTCAGTAGTAGTGCTTCGTTAGATCCGGTACCGTTCGGTGTGGTGTAACGGTTGCACGGGTTGATGGCAGGTGAGGCAGGCGCCGGTCCAGGTTGCGAGAAGGCGTTGCAACTCGCGGATGACCGTGTAGAGGGTCAGCCCGGCGCAGCCGGTCTTGGGTCCAGGCGCAGTTCGGT
Source organism: Micromonospora inaquosa (assembly GCF_003857055.1). Lineage (GTDB taxonomy): Bacteria > Actinomycetota > Actinomycetes > Mycobacteriales > Micromonosporaceae > Micromonospora > Micromonospora inaquosa. Next base: position 552 of record NZ_QGSZ01000039.1, read on the forward strand.
GATGAACAGGTGCGCGGCGGTGACCGGGGGTGACGGCGGTGCCAGCCGATCCAGGAGCGGCCATCGAAATGGTTTAGACCGAGGCCGGGTCTTCAACTCACGGTAATCATGTTCAATCCGCCAGCGGATCTGCCAAAGCGGACCACGCTGGCGCGGCTGGCGGCGGCGGGCAGGCTGGACAGCGTGTACTTGACCGGCTCGGGCTGGTCGACGGGCCACGGGGCATCAGCCACCGGACGGGCAGGGTGCCGTCGGCGTCACGCGCGACGCGATGCCACGGCCGGACGTATCCGCAGAAGACGAAATGCGAGCACACCCAGCGGAGCCGCGTCCGTTTAGGTCAGGCGGCTGGCAGGGCGATGACGAGTTGCCCGTCGGCGAGGCGGAACTGCTGACCCGTGGTGTGTTCGACCTGGCGGGCAAGCCTGCAGGCCTAACCCCAATGCCGCGTAGTTAGTGGCGGCGGCGGGTTGTCAAGTGGGTGTGTCGATGCGTAGGAAACAGCGGAACTCCCGCTATAGAGGGGTTGTCCTCACAAGACACCCTTCGAGCTGGGAGTTCCGCTGCCCGAGCATTCTGTCATCCATCGCACGATCCAGGTAGCGGCAGGCCGGTTCGCGCCGGGGCATCTGGGTGAGCTGACGCAGATCGTGCCGTTCGAGATGGTCGACGACATCCTCGCGACGACCGGCGCGGTGCAGTCCCGGATCCGGGACCTGCCGTCGCGGGTCGTGGTCTATCTGCTGCTGGCCGCGGGCCTGTTCGCCGAGTGCGGCTATCGGCAGGTTTGGGCCAGGTTGACCAGCGGCCTGGACGGTCTGGCGGTGGCCGTGCCGACGTCGTCGGCGCTGGCCCAGGCCCGACGCCGGATCGGTGTCAGACCCCTGGCCGCACTTTTCGCCCTGCTCGCCGGGCCCGCTGCCGGTGCCGAACGGTGGCGGGGACTGCTGGTCTGCGCGATCGACGGGACCACCATGTCGGTTCCTGACAGCCCGGCGAACCTCGCCGTCTACGGCCGGCAGACCGGTTCCCACGGCGGTTCCGGGTATCCGCTGCTGCGCCTGGTCACGGTCGTGGCCTGCGGCACCCGCACTATCATCGACGCGGTCTTCGGCACGATCGGCGTCGCGGAAATCCGATACGCGCCGCGGTTGTTCGCTTGTCTACGGCCGGGAATGCTGCTGCTGGCCGACCGCAACTTCGCCGTGCGTGATCTGGCCGAGCAGATCCACGCCCGCGGCGCGGACCTGCTCATCCGCTGCAAGGACAACCGGAAACTCTCCACGATCCGGCGCTGCCCCGACGGCTCCTGGCTGAGCAAGCTGGGCACCGTCACCGTCCGGGTCATCGAAGCCGAAATCACCGTGACCACCGGCGGACAGCCGCACCACACCGGCCGATACCGGCTCCTCACGACCCTGACCGACCACCGCACTTTCCCCGCCCTGGACCTGGTCGCCCTCTACCACCAAAGGTGGGAAATCGAGACGGCGTTCCTGGAACTGAAATCCACCACCCTCAGCGGCCGGGTCCTACGCGCCCGCACCCCGGCCGGAATCAGCCAAGAGGTTTACGCCCTGCTCACCGCCTACCAGGCACTGCGCCTAGCAATGACGGACGCCACCGACAGCGACCCGGACACCGACCCGGACCGAGCCAGCTTCACCATCGCCCTGAACACCGCCCGCGACCAGGTCATCCACGCCGCCGCAGTCATCGCTGGCACCATCATCGACCTGGTCGGAGCCATCGGCCGGGCAGTCCTCAACGACCCGCTCCCCGAACGCCGCACCCGCAACAGCCCCCGAGTAGTGAAACGAGCCATCTCCAAACACCGCGCCAAAGGCAACATCGACCGCACCAACCACCCAGCCGCGACCACCACCATCACGACCCGGTTGACAACCCGCCCCGAACCCTAAGGGCTTGCAGATCATTAACACGCCATCTTGATCTCTGGCGGTGTGGTGATGCCTTGTGCGGTCGCGAGGTCGTTGAGGTCGTTGAGTGTGGCGAGCCGGTGTGGGTTGGGCCGGATGGTGTGTCCT
>NZ_QGSZ01000208.1 GCF_003857055.1 Micromonospora inaquosa
GTGGGAAAGGGGTCCCGGTTTCGCCGGTCGGGTCGGTAGCCTCGCGGGCATGAGGATCGGCATTGTGGGGGCCACCGGCCAGGTCGGTGGCGTGATGCGGCAGGTGCTGGCGGAGCGGGAGTTCCCGGCGGAGCAGGTGCGGTTGTTCGCCTCGGCGCGGTCCGCCGGGCGTGCGCTGCCGTGGCGCGACGGCGAGGTGATCGTCGAGGACGCCGCCAGCGCCGACTATTCCGGGCTGGACATCGTGCTCTTCTCGGCCGGTAAGGGCACCGCGCGGGAGTTGGCGCCCCGGGTCGCCGAGGCCGGCGCCGTGGTGATCGACAACTCCTCGGCGTTCCGGATGGACCCACAGGTGCCGCTGGTGGTCGCCGAGGTCAACCCGCACGCCGCCCTGGACCGGCCGAAGGGCATCATCGCCAACCCCAACTGCACCACGATGGCAGCGATGCCGGTGCTGCGCCCGCTGCACGCCGAAGCCGGCCTGGTCGGCCTGGTCGTGTCGACGTACCAGGCGGTCTCCGGCGCCGGGCTGGCCGGCGTCGCCGAGCTGGACGAGCAGGTCCGCAAGGTCGCCGAGCACGCCGCCGGGCTGGCCTTCGACGGGTCGGCCGTGGAGTTCCCCGCGCCGCGTTCGTTCGCCCAGCCGATCGCCTACAACGTGCTCCCGCTGGCCGGTTCGATCGTCGACGACGGCTCGTTCGAGACCGACGAGGAGCAGAAGCTCCGCAACGAGAGCCGCAAGATTCTGGAGATCCCCGACCTGAAGGTCTCCGGCACCTGCGTCCGGGTGCCGGTCTTCACCGGGCACTCGCTCCAGATCAACGCCCGGTTCGCCCGGCCGCTCACCCCGCAGCGAGCCCACGAACTGCTGGCCGGCGCGCCCGGGGTGGCGCTGACCGACGTCCCGACGCCGTTGCAGGCCGCCGGCCAGGACCCGACCTACGTGGGTCGGATCCGCGCCGACGAGACCGCGGAGTACGGGCTGGCCCTGTTCTGCTCCAACGACAACCTGCGCAAGGGCGCCGCGCTCAACGCGGTGCAACTCGCCGAGTTGGTCGCCGCCGAGCGCCGCTGACCGCACGGATCCGCACGCAGCTCGTCAAGCACCGAGCCCTCGCCGTCCGTCGGCGAGGGCTCGCTGCCGTTCCGGCTGGTCGCCCGGCGTTCCGGCTGGTCGCTTGGCCGTGCATTCCGGTGGCCGTCCGGCCGTTTCGGGCGGTCTGGCCGTTTCGGGTGGCCATCCGCGACGGCCGGCGGGTCGTGCTTGGATGGGTTGGAGACGATCGTCCAACCTGGAGGACACCATGCCGGATGACCGCACCCAGCAGGCGTTGACCGATCTGGTGGCCGGCCGCTCGATGGGCGTGCTCGCCACCATCAAACGGGACGGGCGTCCGCAGCTGTCCACGGTGCTCTACTCCTTCGACCGGCAGGCCGGCCTGATCCGGGTCTCGGTCACCGACAGTCGGGCGAAGACCGCCAACCTGCGCCGCGACCCGCGGGCCAGCTTCCACGTCAGCAGCGAGGACGGCTGGGCGTACGCGGTGGTCGAGGGTCGCGCCGAGCTGACCCCGCCGTCCGCCGAGCTTGGCGACGAGACGGTCGAGGAGTTGGTGGCGCTCTACCGGGAGCTGAGCGGTGAACACCCCGACTGGGACGAGTACCGCCAGGCCATGGTCGACGAGGGGCGGATCGTGCTGCGGCTGCACGTGGAGCGGCTCTACGGGATGCCGCCCCGGGGCTGAACCCGACCGATCAGCCCGGCTCGACGGTGTCGCACGCCCTGCTCAAGGGTGACGCGGCGGACCAGCGCGCCGGGGTGGGCCTGTACGGCCTGGTCGGGATGCTGCTGTCGGTGAGTTGGCTCGATCTGTACCACTATCTGGCCCGCCGTCCCGATCTCCTGGGACGAGGTCGGGCGTTACCCCGTGCCGGGCGGCGGGTAGACGGGCCGTGCCGACACCGAGAGGGGAGCACCATGACAACGGTCGGAGAGTTCATGACGACCCGGTTGGTGACGATGGACGGCAACGACACGCTCATCTCAGCCGCGCAGGAGATGCGTGACAGCGCGATTGGCGATGTGGTGGTGACCGATGGCGACAGTGTGGTCGGCATCGTCACGGACCGGGACATCACGGTCCGAGGTGTCGCGGAGAACATGGACCCGGGCTCGACCCGGTTGAACCAGATCACCACGCGCGACGTGATCACGGTGAGTCAGTACGACGATGCCGTGGCCGCCGCGGACCTGATGCGGACGTACGCCGTACGCCGACTTCCGGTCATCGACGACGGGCGCCTGGTGGGGCTGATCTCGATGGGTGACCTCGCGGTCGAGCGTGAACCGCAGTCGGTCCTGGCCGACATCAGCGCCGACGACCCGAACAACTGACCGTCCGCCGCGGCCCGCGCCGGCCCTCCCTTCCGGGGAGGGCCGGCGCTGTGGTGTCCGCCCGCTCCACCCCCTGGTTGATCAAGAAGTTTGCGTCACGACACGCCGAAGGCGCTGACGCAAACCTCTTGATCACCGGCTCAGGGCCGGAGCCCGGGGT
>NZ_QGSZ01000167.1 GCF_003857055.1 Micromonospora inaquosa
GTCCCTCAACCGTTGCCAACCGGAGGCGCTGTTGACATCGGGGTCAGCACTCATTCCACGGCGACCAACACGCGACAACATGGGAGCCAGCCCCCATGGACACCCACACGACGCCCACGAGATCCTGAGGCACCCGAGCGTTGACACCCCCGATGTCAGCCGCGCCCGGGACGATGGAAGGGGCTCAGACAACAACGGGAGGTCCGGCACCGTGTCGCTGTTCTGGCGGATCTTCCTGATCAACGCCGCGGTCCTCACCGCGGCGACCGTCCTGGTCCTGCTGGGCCCCGTGACGGTCTCGACACCGTTCGTCCTCACCGAGGCGCTCATCCTCAGCGCCGGGCTGGTCGTCATGCTCGTCGCCAACGCGCTGCTGCTGCGCGTCGGCCTGGCACCGCTGCAACGCCTCACCCGGGCGATGACCACCATCGACCTGCTCCGCCCCGGCCCCCGCCCCGCGGTCACCGGGCACGCCGGCATCGCCGCCCTGATCAGCACGTTCAACGCCATGCTCGACCGACTCGAAGCCGACCGGGCCGCCAGCAACGCCCGCGCGTTGTCCGCACAGGAGAACGAGAGACGCCGCATCGCCCAGGAACTCCACGACGAGATCGGCCAGACGCTGACCGCCGTCCTCCTGCAGATCAGCCGCGTCGCCGACCAGGCCCCGCCCGACCTACGCCCCGAACTGCACCAGGCGCAGGAAACCACCCGCGACAGCCTCGACGAGATCCGCCGCATCGCCCGCCGCCTGCGACCCGGCGTCCTGGAAGAACTCGGACTCGTCGCCGCCCTGCGCTCACTGTTCGCGGAGATCTCCCACCACAGCGGTCTGCAGATCCGCCGTGACTTCGCCCCCGATCTGCCCGCACTCACCGAGGAAGTCGAATTGGTGCTCTACCGCGTGGCCCAGGAAGGCCTCACCAACGTCGCCCGGCACGCCTCCGCCAGCCGCGTCGACATCACGCTCATCCCGCACCGCGACGGCGTACGGCTACGGATCCGCGACGACGGGCGCGGCATCGACAACCAACCGGAAGGCGCCGGCATCCGCGGCATGCGCGAACGGGCCCTGCTCGTCAGCGCCCACCTCACCATCGGCCCCGGCCCCAACGGCGGCACCGAGGTCACCCTCGACGTACCCGACCCGGCAGGCCGGGCATGAGCGCACCCATCCGCATCCTGCTCGCCGACGACCACGCACTGGTACGCCACGGCGTCCGCCTCATCCTCGACGGCGAACCCGACCTCACCGTCGTCGCCGAGGCCAGCGACGGCGCCGAAGCCCTCGAACAAGCCCGCCAACACCACCCGGACCTGGCCATCCTCGACATCGCGATGCCCCGGCTCACCGGCCTGCAAGCCACCCGCGAACTCGTCAAACAGCAACCGGGCCTGCGGGTACTGATCCTGACCATGTACGACAACGAACAGTTCTTCTTCGAAGGCCTGCGAGCCGGCGCCAACGGATACGTCCTCAAATCCGTCGCCGACCGCGACCTCGTCGAGGCATGCCGGGCCGCCATGCGCGACGAACCGTTCCTCTACCCCGGCGCCGTCACCGCCCTGATCCGCAACTACCTCGATCGCGTCCGCAACGGCGAACCGGTACCCGAACGAGCCATCACCGGCCGCGAAGAGGAGATCCTCAAACTCGTCGCCGAAGGGCACTCCTCGAAGGAGATCGCCGAACTGCTGTTCATCAGCATCAAGACCGTCGAGCGGCACCGCAGCAACCTGCTGCAGAAACTGGGCCTACGAGACCGCCTCGATCTCACCCGATACGCCATCCGCGCGGGCCTCATCGAACCCTGACCACCACCGTCACCGACCAGGAGCGGCAGCCGGGGGAGAGGCCCGCCCAGCCGCAAGATTCCCTCAAGATCATTGCATCGACGATCTCCGACGACCATGCTGATCAAATCGCGCCACGATCAACTAGTCGGAGGCCACATGCGACACCAGCGACCCCTAGCGATCGCCATGTCCACACTCCTAGCCCTCACCCTCACCACCGCACCCACCCCCGCCAACGCCCAGAGCGCGGCAGCACCCAACCAGGTCGCCAACCTCACCGTCCGCCAGGCCGACGGATACGCCACCCTCGCCTGGCAACCCATCGACGGGGCAACCGACTACCAGATCGAACGCACCGCCGTCGACGCCACCGGCACCCCCACCGGCGCACCCACCATCGTCGGCATCTGGCGCCCCAACCGCCAGATCAACCAACAGGCACCCACCTTCGCCGACGCCGGCTTCAACCCCGGCGACACCTTCCAATGGCGGGTACGCGCCCGCGCCGGCACCACCGAACAGCCCTACTCCGACCCGGTCGTCGCCACCACCACCGCACCCTGGGGCAACCCCAGCACCCCCGGCGAACAACTGCGTACCCAGTGGGAAACCGCCCACGCCGCGCAGTACACCAGCGACACCGACGAGTACGCCTACACCGCCGCCATCGACGCACTCAGCGACCGGGTCCGCGTCGTCGAGCTCGGCCGCACCGTCCAGAAC
>NZ_QGSZ01000079.1 GCF_003857055.1 Micromonospora inaquosa
TCAGCGGGTGGCTGCTGGCCACCACCCGCTGATCGGCGGCCCGACCCGCGCGGGTCAGGCCGGGGTGGGCGGGTTGTCGGGGCCGAGGAACCGGCCCACTGTCAGTTGAAACTCGCGCCAACCGGCACGTTCGCCGGCCAGCGCCTGCCGGCCCGGGTCGGTGAGCTCATACGTCCGGCGTTCCCGGCCGCTGACCGTGCTCCAGGTGCTCGCCACGTGGCCGGCGCGTTCCAGCCGACGCAACGCCGGATAGATGGTGCCGGTGGGTAGGTCCAGACTGCCGTCGCTGCGGGCACGCAGCGCCTCGATGATCGCGTAGCCGTGCAGCGCGCCCTGTTCGAGCACGGCGAGCAGTAGAGCGTCGAGATGGCCGTGCAGCTCCTGGGCCTTCATGCGTAGCTACGCTACTTGTCAGACGGCCACTTCGCCAGCGGTGACCACCAGCAGGTCGGACCCGTGCGCCAACCGGCCACCGGGGTGCGGGCATCGGTCACCCAGGGCCGCCGACTAGGGTATGTGCCCAGAGTCACTCGCCGGTCAGAGACCCGGTGGGTGGGCAACCCGAAGCACACGGAGGTCAGCGTGGCCCGCCAGTCGCCCCAACGGCCCGACGCCGACGAGCCCGAGCTCGACGACACCACCGGCGCGGCCGAGCCAGACGAGACCGAGGAGACCGACCGCCCATCGGCGTCGATCGACCGTTCACTCTGGGACGAGCTGCGTATCGACCCAGTGGAGATCGCCCTGCCCGCCGGCACCGGCTTCACGCTGCGGGCGTACCGGCCGGCCAGCTCGCTGACCCCGACCGACGTGACCGAGCGCGACCAGGACGACCCGTTCCTCGCCCGCCGCCAGGCGATCGAAGAGGAAGAGGACGACGAGACCGTCGTCATCCTCGACGAGGAGCTGGCCGAGGAGTTCGCCGACGAGGACGAGGACGACAAGTCCACGCGCCGCCGGGACGGCGCTGCGGCCGACACCGACACCGACACCGAAGACTCGGACGAGGCCGGCACGGACGAGGCGGACGACGAGGAGGTGCCGATCTTCCTCAGCAACCAGGGCAAGCTGCTGCTGTTCAAGACCCCCGAGTCGCTCGTCAGTTTCATCCGATCCGGTGCGCCCAACGATCTGTCCCAACTGGACAGCTGGAATGAATTGTCCGAACGGCTGGAGCCGGCAGATATCGCTCCGCTCGACGAGGACACCTACGAACTCGACCTGGTCGTGGAGAACCTGCGCGGCGGGCACGACACGTGGGATTCGACCCTGCTGATCGAGGCCGGCGAAGTTGCGCGTGACCTCTCGTACGCATTGCGGCTGCCTGCGGTACTCGACATGCTCTCCGCCGGCTCCAGCCTCGACGACCTGGACGAGGCGCTGCGTGCCACCGCCAACGGTGGGATCGGCGCGTTCATGGGTCGGCGGCGGCTGAAGAAGATCGGTGCGCAGACCGCGAGTTTGGGTTGGCGCACCATTGTCGGCAAGATCTCTGCGGTGGTGGACTGGCGCGACTGACCCGTACCGGGGAGCATCAGTTGCTGGCAGAGGAAAGACCTGTCCCGGGAGGAGGACGACGCCGTGGCGCTCGTGCGCGTTTACTGCGGTCTGGCCTCGGCGGATCCGGCTGACCGACCGGCCTCCGCCGGTTCGACGCTGACGTCCGCTGTGGTCGACGACGCAGGCCGTCTGCTGCATGTCTGCGAGATCAGCGACGACGCCGCTGGCTACGCCCAGCTCGTCGCGCTGCTCGTGGAGCGGTCGGGCGGGCCGAGCGGCGCGGCCATCGCCGCCGACAGCGACGACCACACGGTCACCTCGCTGCTGAGCGCGGCGGGGCGACCCCTGGCGATCGCCGACGACGACTCGGTGGACGACTTCGCCGAGCGGTTCGCCGATGACGACTCTCTTGAGGAGATGCAGTCGCCGCCGGCCGAACGACGGGCGGTCGGCCTGGCCCGCGCGTTGCAGGCGGGCGCGCTCTCCGCCGTCACTCTGCCGGCACCCCGGGACCTCGCCGGCTACAAGCAGGTGCTCTCGGCGCACGCCGCTCTGGCCAGCGGTCGACACTCCGCCGCCGTGGCGCTGCGCGAGGTTCTGCGGGAGCTGTACCCGGCGGCCCTACGCGCCTACCCCGACCCGGCCGAGCCGGTCTCGCTGGCCGTGCTGGACGCGCTGCCCGAGCCGGGGATGCTCGGCGGCACCGTGGCCCGGGGCCGCGAGGTGTCGGTCGCGGCAGATGCCATCGCCGCGCACCTCGCGGCGGACGGCGTCGCCGACGAGGACGAGATCAACGAAGCCGTCACCGCTCTGCGGGTCGCCATCTCCGAGACCCCCCGACGCGCTGCCGTCAACCGGGCGCTCACGTCCGCGGTGGCCGAGACGGTCCGCCAGGCCGTGGCCTCCGTCCGGGCCTGCGACGCCGGGTGTGAGGCGTTGGTCAGCGCGCTCAGCTCACGGGTCACCACGCCGGTCCAGGCGCCCGGGCGCCTGGACCCTGCCCGCCGTGGC
>NZ_QGSZ01000293.1 GCF_003857055.1 Micromonospora inaquosa
CCCCGGCGACAGCACCCCGCCGCTCGACGCCCCGCGCGCCGACCTCATCCTCGACAACGCGCCGTGCGCCTACAAGCTCACCGACGAGCAGTACAACGGCGCACGCACCGACGGACCAGGCGGCGTGGGCACCACCGTGGCACAGCGCATCGCCGCACACGGCTGGAAGGTCATCAAGACCGGCGACGGCTACTACGTACCCCTCAACCAGCCCGAACGCGGCCTGATCCCGCTGCTTCTCGACACCCTGGGCGTCGAAAAGCTGACCGACGGCGAACGCGTCTACCCAACCCTCACCGGCCGACGCAACGGACCACTGATCGTCTCCGGCTTCACCTGCGCCGCCGACGCCACCATCAACGGCCCGGTCACCGTCCAGCCGGGCGCCGCACTCGTCGCGACCGCAACGACCATCAGCGGACCAGTCAGCGCCAACCGCGCCGCCGGCGTCGTCCTCGCCGACAGCACTGTCAACGGCCCGCTCCAGATCACCAACACCACCGACGCGATCTCCATCATCGACGTCACCATCGCCGGCCCCGTCAGCCTCTCCGGCAACACCACCGGCACGAACGCACCCCTGCTGGTCGCAAACACCATCCGCGGCCCGCTCAGCTGCACCGCGAACAGCACCGCCCCGACCAACCTCGGCGTCGCCAACACCGTGCACGGACCGCGCACCAACCAGTGCGCCGCACTGTGACCGTCAGCTAGCCGAACCGGCGCGCCGGCGGTGCCGGGCACCACGCCCCGCACCGCCGGCGCACCCCACCCGCCAACCCCGACCCGTGGAGCCCACCGTGTCGAACCCGTCTCGCGCTCTACGCCTCCCGGCCCTGGCCCTGCTGCTCACCACCGTCGCCTGCACCGCCACAACGGACGCGAGACCACCCACCACCACCAGCGCACCCCAGGTCACCGGGCCACTCTGCGCCGCCCTACCCACCGGCACCGAACCCGGCAACCCGAACTTCCTCGCCGGCCAACCCGTCGACCAGGCACTACGGTGGATCCCCACCCTCACCACGTTCGAAGCGGCCCTACGCACCAGCGGCGCCCTCACCGACCTGCCCACCGGCACCGACGTCACCATCCTCGCGCCCTCCGACGACGCCTTCGCCGCCAAGTTCTCCGAGGACAACTGGGACGACCTGATGGCCCGCCACACCGACCAGCTACGCACCCTGCTCAAGGCACACCTGATCACCGGAACACATTCCATCGAGGACCTGACGACCGCCGGCACCACCACCACCCTCGACGGCACCACCGTCACCATCACCCGCACCGGGCCCACCGCCCGCCTCGACGACCGAGCCGACGCGGTCTGCGCCAACTACCAGGCCACCAACGCGCGCATCCACATCATCAACGCGGTACTCGGCTCACTGCCCACCACCGCCGACAGCACCGACCAACGGGCCCACTGACCGCGCTCACCGCGCCCGGTCCACCGACCCCAGAGCAGCCAGCGCCCGGTTGGTCCGGTTGGCCCGCACCGCGTCGCGCTGCTGAGCGGCCGTCACCTCGATGTACGTCTGCGACGACGCCAACGACGCGTGCCCCAACAAGCGCATGATCTCCGCGGCGCTCGCCCCGTCCTCCGCCAACCGGGTCGCGAAGGTGTGCCGCAGCGCGTGCAACCGCGCGCCCCGAGGCACCCGGTCACCGACACCCGCCCGCCGAAAGCACGACTCCACCAGATACTGCAGCCCACCTCGGCGCAGCGGCTCACCGCGCCGATCCACCAGTAACGCCGAGTCGGGGCGTACCGACCGCGAACCGAAGCGCCGCACCCGACTGTCCAGGTAGTCGACCAACACCCGGTCCAGATCCGCCTCGATCGGCACCACCCGGGTCCGCCCACCCTTCCCGAGCACCTCAATACGCCGCTCACCGGGCCGACCACCCAGCGAGCCGACCCGCAACGCCAGCAACTCCGACAGCCGCAACCCCGCGCAGAGCGCCACCGCCAACACCGCCACGTCCCGCTCCGGCCACGGGTCACGCTGCCGACCGTCGTCTCGGGCGACCGACGCGAGCAACACCTCGGGGGTGTCCGCGCCGCGCAGCGGCTTCGGCTGGGGGAGTAGTGCCCGAGGTCGACCGACCGCTGGCATCGGGTTACCGGCCACGATGCCGTCGGCCACCAGGAATGTGAAGAAACTGTTCCAGGTGGACCAGGCCCGGTGCACCGACGCGGGCGCCCGGGGAGCGGCGAACCGGGCGAAGGCCGCCCGCATCACGCGGGGGGAGAGGCCGGTGATCGACACCGCGTCGAGGGGGAGGGGAGTGGCAGCACCCTCGCCGACC
>NZ_QGSZ01000027.1 GCF_003857055.1 Micromonospora inaquosa
CCACCACCCACACCACAGTCATCCCGCCAACCTAGACGAGTAGTTCCGATGTCAGGGGTCGATGTCTGGGCATGAAGGGAGGGTGTCGATGATCATGTTGTGACGCAAGACCTCGACACCCTCAAGGGCCAGCTCGACCTGGAGCAACACGGCGGACGAACCTTCACCGGCGTCGCCGTCCGGGTCGCTCAACGCCTCCTCGCCATGGCTGCCGCAATCTGGCACAACAACAAGACCGGCGCACCCGTCCCCCGATCACTGATCGCCCACGACCACTGACCGGGGATCGAGGAGGGGACAGCTTGTGCTCGTCGGGGGCATCACGCGCACTTGACGTTGACACTGTGACAAGGTCTTCACTGGGTGCAGGAGGTGGTCCCCGTCAACTCGACACACAGGAATTCACAGGACACGCGCCTGCTCGCCGCGTTGGGCGCCGCAAACTCGTCGACGCGGCTCCAGGCGGCCCTGGCGGTTGGCACGCACGCCGACCCCGGCCTCGTCGACGCGCTCGTGGCACGGTGCGCGATCGAACCGGACTTCTTCGTGCGCGACATGCTCACATGGGCGTTGACCCGCCTCCCGTCGAAGATCACGGTGCCCAGACTCCGCGCAGAGCTTGACTCCGAACGCGCTCAGGCCCGAAGCCAGGCATTGCATACCCTGTCCAAGATCGGTGACAGGAGTGCGTACCCCGCGATCACGCGGTCGTTGCTGCACGACGCCGACGACGAGGTTGCGCGAACCGCATGGCGCGCTGCCGTCGTCCTCGTGCCCGACGGGGAACAGAAAGGACTGGCTGCGGAGCTGGCTTCACAACTCGGTCGTGGTGACCGGAATGTGAAACTGAGCCTCAGCCGAGCACTCGTCGCACTCGGAGACGTGATCGAGCCGGCCCTGCGGACGGGAATGGCGAGTGACGACCCGACGGTGAGTGCGCATGCCCGCGCCACGAAGCTACTCCTGCACGACCCGGATGTCGGCTTCGACGCAGCCGTCGACGAGGCCAAGCGGATCGTCGCGCTCGGCCCGGAGCGGGACGAGGGAACAGCGTGCTGATCGGCGAGGTGGCACGCCGATCGGGGGTGAGTACTCGGATGCTCAGGCACTACGACTCCCTCGGGCTGGTGCGACCAACAGGCCGCACCGTGGGTGGATACCGCGAGTACTCCACCGAGGACATCCGCCGGATCTTCCACGTGGAAAGTCTGCGGTCCCTGGGATTGTCGCTGCGACAGATCGGACCTGCTCTCGAGGATCCTGCCTTCGCACCGTCCGCGCTGGTCGGCGACCTCATCCAACGGACCGAAGACCGACTGAAGCGGGAGCAGGAGCTACTCGAGCGACTCCGGGCGGTCGATGCCTCGGCGCCCTCCGGCTGGCAGGACGTCCTGCGCATCGTCGAGCTCCTGCACGGGCTCAACTCGCCCAGCGCTGCACGCCGGCAGCAGACCGTCCTGAACCCGGCCGAGGGCGTGCCGGTGCCCACCGAACTGCTGGCTGGGGCGGTCCTCGCCGAATCCGATCCGAACGTCGCCGGCGCCCTGCGGTGGGCCCTTGCGAGGGCAGGCGGTGACGCAGTGGCGAGCGTGACGCCCGGCATGTACTCGGCGAACATCGACATCCGACGGCGCGCGGTCCTGGCGATCGCCGAGATGCCCGGTGACGAGGCGACCGCGGTGCTCGCGGACGCACTCGGGGACTCGGACATGACGGTGTGCAGGCACGCTGCTCTGGCATTGGGTACACGTGGTGCGACCGACGCCGTGCCGACACTCGTCGGCATGGTGGTCGCAGGCGCGAACGACGTCGAGGCGGCCGAGGCTCTGGGACGATTGTCACTGGACCCTGGCTGCGCGGAACGGATCATGAGTGCACTGGTCGACGAGTTCGCCGCACACAGTGCGGACTCCGCCGTACGGATACGCCTGACCCAGGCACTCACCGAGATGCCGCCAACCATCGCGCAAGGCATCCTGCAGCAATTGGCCCACGACGATGACCGGGCTGTCGCCCTCATCGCCTCGGCCCTCGTGGGAGTGCTCGAAGAGCGGACCAAGGCTGAAGATCCTGCCACTAGGACCAGCCCTTAACGCCACGTCCCGTTCCGTTCTCAGCCCCCTGGCCGGGTTCGGAACTACTCGTCTAGGCCCCACCCACCACAGCGCCCCTCGGTGATCATGGAGTTGGCGTCACCCCGCTCGGCGTGTCGCGACGCCAACTTCACGATCACCGGTTCGGGTGGGAGGCGGATCCGGGGTGGTGGGGTGTCCGGGTG
>NZ_QGSZ01000026.1 GCF_003857055.1 Micromonospora inaquosa
GCGGGGTACTGCTGCGGGGGTTCGGGTGGCGGCACGCTGGGCGGCGCGGCTGGGCGGTGCGCGGGGTCGACCTGCGGGTCGAGGCCGGGGAGCGGGTTCTGCTGCTGGGGCCGTCGGGGGCCGGTAAGAGCACCCTGCTCAGCGCGCTGGCCGGCCTGCTTCCCGACGACTCCGGCGAGCAGGAGGGCACCGTCGAGATCGACGGGCTCGACCCGCGCAAGGGGCGCGAACGGGTCGGCATCGTCTTCCAGGACCCGGAGACCCAACTGGTGATGGCGCGCTGCGGCGACGACGTGGCGTTCGGGTTGGAAAACCGGGGAGTGCCGGCCGACGAGATCTGGCCCCGCGTCGACGAGGCGCTGCACCGGGTCGGCTTCCCCTACTCCCGGGACCGCCACACCGCGGCGCTCTCCGGCGGCGAGCAGCAACGCCTCGCCCTGGCCGGCGCGCTGGCCCTACGCCCCGCCCTGCTGCTCCTCGACGAGCCGACCGCCAACCTCGACCCGGCCGGGGCCGACCTGGTCCGACACACGGTCGCCGGCGCGCTGGACGCCGACACCACGCTGATCCTGGTCGAACACCGGGTCGCCGAGGCACTGCCGTTGGTCGACCGGGTGGTCGTCCTGGAACCAGGTGGCGGCGTCCGCGCGGACGGCACACCCGAGGCGGTCTTCGCCGCCCACGGTGCCGCCCTCGCCGCCGAGGGGGTCTGGGTGCCCGGTCACCCCATCGCACCCCGGGCCGCCACCGCCGGCCCCGGGGAGGTGTTGCTCACCGCCGACCGGCTCGGCCTGCCGCCCCGGCTGGGCGCCACCGACCTGGCGGTACGCGCCGGTGAGGCACTCGCCGTACGCGGACCCAACGGTGCCGGCAAGTCCACCCTGGCGTTGCTGCTCGGCGGCCTGCTCCGGCCCGGGGCCGGGCGGGTCACCGCGTCCGCCGAGCTGGCCGGGCCGGATCACCGCACTCCCCCGCACCGGTGGCGTGCCCCCGCACTGGCCCGGCGGATCGGGTCGGTCTTCCAGGACCCGGAGCACCAGTTCGTCACCAGCACCGTCTTCGACGAGCTGGCGCTCGGCCCACGCCGCACCGGTCAACCCGAGGCCGCGGTCAAGGAGACCGTGGCCGGGCTACTGGAACGGCTGCGGCTGGCCCGGCTCGCCGCCGCCAACCCGTACACCCTCTCGGGCGGTGAGGCGCGGCGGCTGAGCGTGGCGACCGCCCTGGCCACCGCGCCACGCCTGCTGATCTGCGACGAACCCACCTTCGGCCAGGACCGGCGGACCTGGCAGGAACTGGTCGACCTCTTCGCCGACCTGCGCGACGCCGGGCATGGCGTGGTCACCGTCACCCACGACGCGGACTTCGTCGCCGCGCTCGCCGACCGCACCGTCACCCTGCACCGCGCCTCGGACGACCACCGATGATCAGCATCGAGCCGGTCGCCGCGCCGGACGCGCCACTGGCCCGCCGCAACCCGGTGGCGAAGGTCGCCGCCGCACTGGTCTTCTCATTCACCCTGCTGGCCACCCTGGACCCGGTGGCCCCGGCGATCGCCATCGCCCTCGAACTGGCCGTCCTGCCGCTGTTCGGCATCCGCTACCGGGTGCTGGCCCGACGGGCCTGGCCACTGCTGCTCAGTGCCGCCGGCATCCTGGTCACCCTGGTGCTGTTCGCCGCCGACCGGTCCGGCCGGGTCCTGCTGGACGCGGGGCCGGTGCTGGTGAGCACCGGCGTGCTGCTCACCGCGCTCGGCCTGGTGCTGCGGGTGTTCGCGGTGGCGCTGCCCGGCGTGATCGTCTTCGCGACCACCGACCCCACCGACCTGGCCGACGCGTTGATCCAGAACGCGAAGGCGCCGGCCCGGTTCGCCATCGGGGCGCTGGCCGCGTTCCGACTGGTGCCGCTACTCGGCCAGGAGTGGCAGATGATCAGCATGGCTCGGCGCGCGCGGGGCGTCGACGCGGGACGCAATCCGGTAGCGAAGCTTCGGCTCTTCGCCTCCACCGCGTTCGCGCTGCTGGTGGGGGCGATCCGTCGAGGCACCCGGCTGGCCGTGGCGATGGACGCACGGGGCTTCGACGCCGGCACACCCCGTACCGTCGCCCGCCGGCAGCACTTCACCCGCGCCGACACCCTCCTCATCGCCGGGGCCGTCGTGCTCGCCGCAGCAGCCCTGACCACGAGCGTCCTCCTGGGCACCTTCCGCCCCCTAATCAGCTAACCCCCACCC
>NZ_QGSZ01000285.1 GCF_003857055.1 Micromonospora inaquosa
CGATCAGCCGCTCCGTGACCTCCACGTCGCCCACCCGCCCGGCCCGGTAGCGCCGGGCCAGGTCGGCGACCTCGTCGCGGTCCGGATTGAAAACCTCGTGGTACGCGAACACCGGGTTGCCCTCCACCGTGCCCGGCACGTCGGCCCGCACCCGGTTCGGGTCGGTGTACATGCCGAGCACCTTGCGACGCACCGTCGCCGCGTCGTCGGAGAGCGCGATCGTGTTGCCCCGGCTCTTGCTCATCTTGGCCGCGCCGTCGGTGCCCACCAGGCTCGGCGTGTCCGCCGGGATCAGCTCGGGCACCGGGAAGACCGGGCCGTACAGGTGGTTGAAGCGACGGGCGATCTCCCTGGTCACCTCGACGTGTGCGGCGTTGTCCCGGCCGACCGGGACCACCTCCCCCTTGACGCAGAGGATGTCCGCGGCCTGGAGCACCGGGTAACCCAGCAGCCCGTACGGCATCTCCTCCTTGCCGGCGTCGCGGGCCATGTCCTTGAGCGAGGGCACCCGTTCCAGCCGGGGAACGGTCACCAGGTTCTGCAAGAGGGTGTTGAGTTCGCCGACCTCTCCGATGGCCGACTGGAGGTAGAAGATGGCCCGGTCCGGGTCGACCCCGGCGGCGAGGATGTCGGTCACCATCTCGCGGGCGTTGCCGGAGACCTGGTCGATGTCCTCCCGGCGGTTGCGAGTGGTGAGCATGTGCAGGTCGGCGATGATGAAGAAGCTCTCGTAACGCCGGTGCAGCCGTACCCGGTTGGCGATGCTGCCGACGTAGTGGCCGAGGTGCAGGCGGCCGGTGGGCCGGTCGCCGGTGAGCATTCGTGCGACGGACATGGTGGTGCCTCTCGTTATCCGAAGGTGGGTCACGCGTGGGCGCGCGTCGAGCAGGGCTCAGCCCTGCTCGGTCAGCGGGATCGGCTCAGCGAGCCGTCCGCCATCGCGCGCCGGCGCGGAACCGCAGACCACCGGCACGGAGGACGTTCAGAAGTTGCTCACGGCCATCGGCGGAGCTGGTCGGGATCGTGGGCACGGCACCGAGGAAGAGACCGTCGACCAGGTCGACAGCCTCGGATGCGCAGTTGCCCGTCCGGACCACGGCGTCAGATTACCCGCGGGCCGTCCCCCTTGAGGGGCGGCGGAGCATTCGCGTTTGCGCCGCCGGCCCGGTGAGCAGGTGCGCTGGCATACTCGGCTGCCATGGTGCTGTCGCGAGGTTGGAGTCTCTTCCTGGTCGGAGTCGGCGTCTGGACCTGGGTGATCTGGCCGAGGTTCGCGGTGGCCATCTGGCAGGACCCGCGGTCCTGGGCGTCCGGCACGGTGGCCGAGGGCGCGGCGACCAGCTTCCTGTGGGTGCACGCGTTGCTGATCGCCGCGTCCCTGGCAATCGGCACCACAGCGGGCGTCCTCGGTGTCCGGGCCTGGCTCGCCGCTCGACGACGACAGACGCCCTGATTGCCGTCGCCGCTCCTGCGGATCAGGCCCGTCCGTGGGCCTGCTGCCGATGGTCGGCGAACCCCCGTTGCCACCTGACCGGTCCTGACCTGCGAAAACGTTCCGGGAGTGCGAATGTGACGCGCGCCGCTACCCGTGGATTTGACGATCAAACCCGCAGACGCGTAACTTTCTCTCTGCCAGCGCGGAACGGGGCAAACGGGACGAAGGTCCTGGAGCACCGGAACGGGATGGCAACCGGGTCAAGCAGGGGTTCGCTCCTGCCGGACACGGTCCGGGCGGGGCTTGCCGGATCGGCCGCGAGGCGGATTTGGTGCGGCGAAGCCGACCGGGTAAGGTTCACGACCGGCAGGGAACCGGGCGAGACTGCGGGAAGCCGCAGCGGCCGGTCTGCCGAATCCGACGACCTGACGCAGCGGTTCGCTGCTGCGTGAGTGCGCCGGCGCTGACCCGTACGAAGCATGACAGACCGGGACACACGGTTTGACACGGCGAAGACGGTGAGGTAACGTAGTAAAAGTGCCCGGCGCGAGAGCGGCGGGGACACAGAACGAAAAGCCCCGGTTGGGGTTCCGCTGAGGTGGGGCTTCTGGTCGGTGTGTGGTTGTTCTTTGAGAACTCAACAGGGTGCTTGTAAAGCCAGTGCCAATTATGATTTATACCCCGGACTGGTCAGTTTTTGCTGGCTGGTTGGGATTCCTTTGGCAACATTTGTTTGTTGC
>NZ_QGSZ01000166.1 GCF_003857055.1 Micromonospora inaquosa
GGGTTGGGATGGGACGACGACGGCGGGTGTCCCTCGGGACACCCGCCGTCGTTCGTTGTTGTCAGTTCTGCGCGGCCGCGTCGCTGGGGGTGAGGCGGTCCGGGGTGGCGTCCAGGCTGGAGATCCAACCGGTGACGTTGCGGGCCACATCCTGGGCGGTCAGACCAAGGTCGGCGAGGATCTGCGCGCGGGTGCCGTGCGGGTGCCAGTCGGCCGGCACACCCAGGTCCTTGAGCGGCACCCGAACGTCGGCGTCCCGCATCGCCTGGGCGAGCGCGTCGCCCACCCCGCCGACCCGGACGCCGTCCTCGACGCTGACCACCAGCCGGTGGCGGGCGGCCAGCTCGACCAGTTCCGCCGGGACCGGACGTACCCAGCGGGGGTCGACGACAGTGACCCCGTAGCCCTGCTCGGCGACCCGGGCGGCCACCTCCATGCCCAGCTGGCCGAAGGAACCGACGGCGACGAGCAGCACGTCGGTACGGGCGGACTCGGCCAGCACGTCGACCGGGCCGACCCGGCGCAGCGCCGGCAGGTCCGCGGCGACCGCCCCGGTCGGGAACCGCACCACGGTGGGGCCGTCGTCGACGGCCATCGCCTCGCGCAACTCCTCGCGCAGGGTGGCGGCGTCGCGGGGAGCGGCGATCCGCAGCCCCGGCACCACCCCGAAGACCGACATGTCCCAGATGCCGTAGTGGCTCGGCCCGTCCGGGCCGGTGATGCCCGCCCGGTCCAGCACGAAGGTCACCGGCAGCTTGTGCATCGCCACGTCCAGCAGGACCTGGTCGAAGGCGCGGTTGAGGAAGGTGGCGTAGACGGCGACCACCGGGTGCAGACCGCCGAGCGCCAACCCGGCCGCCGAGGTGGCGGCGTGCTGCTCGGCGATGCCCACGTCGTACACCCGCTCGGGGTATTTGCGGGCCAGCTTGGCGATGCCGGTCGGCTCGGCCATCGCGGCGGTGATGCCCACCACGTCCGGGCGCTCGTCGGCGATGGCCAGCAGCTCGTCGGCGAACACGTGGGTCCACTTCACCGCCGGGGCGGCCAGCAGCGCGCCGGTCTCCACGTCGAAGGCGCCGCCGGGGCCGTGCAGGCAGTCCGCCTCGTCCTCCTCGGCGGGGCGGTAGCCGTAGCCCTTGCGGGTGACCGCGTGCACGATCACCGGGCCGCCGAAGTTCTTCGCCGCGCGCAGGGCCGCCTCGACCGCCGCCACGTCGTGCCCGTCCACCGGGCCCACGTACTTGATGCCGAGATCCTCGAACATGGCCTGCGGGGCGACCGCGTCCTTGATGCCCTTCTTGACGGCGTGCAGCACCTCGTACATGGGCTTGCCGACCAGTGGGGTGGAGCCGAGGGCGTCCTTGACGGTGTCGAGGACCTTCTCGTAGCCGGGGTTGAGGCGCAGCGAGGAGAGGTGGTCGGCCAGCCCGCCGATGGTGGGCGAGTACGACCGGCCGTTGTCGTTGACCACGATGACCAGCGAGTTGCCGGCGGTGGCGATGTTGTTCAGCGCCTCCCAGCACATGCCGCCGGTCAGCGCGCCGTCGCCGACCACGGCCACGACGCTGCGCGCCTCACCCCGCAGGGCGTACGCCTTGGCGAGGCCATCGGCGTAGGACAGCGCGGTGGAAGCGTGCGAGTTCTCGATGAGGTCGTGCTCGCTCTCGGCCTGGCTGGGGTAGCCGGAGAGGCCACCGCGCTGGCGGAGCTTGTCGAAGCCGGCCTGACGCCCGGTAATGATCTTGTGTACGTACGCCTGGTGGCCGGTGTCGAACAGGAGCCGGTCCCGGGGGGAGTCGAAGACGCGATGCATGGCGAGCGTCAGCTCGACCACACCGAGGTTGGGCCCGACGTGCCCGCCGGTACGGGACACCTTGGTGATCAGGAAGTCCCGGATCTCGGCGGCGAGGACGTCCAGCTCCTCGCCGGACATCCGCTTGACGTCCTGCGGACCGCGAACCGTCCCCAGCAGCCGGCCGTGGTTGGCCGTGTCCTCTTCAACACTCATGACCGGAGAGTCTATCGGCCGCCCGGCACTCCGCAGCTCGGCCCGAGCCGGGCACACCCGCACCCTCCAGCTGAGCCCCCGGTCAGAGGCGGATCCGCAGCCGGCCGGTCGGTCGGGCCACCGCCGTACGCCGGCACCCGTACGGAGCGAGGACGGCTGAACGGCTGAACGGCTGAACGGCTGAACGATCGTGAGCGGCGCGCCTGGTTCGGCTTCCTGACCATGCAGGAGGACGTCCGGTGGCACAGGAACTACTCGGACCCGAGGAGTCGGCGATCGCGGAGCGCTGTCAGCCGATGGCCTACGGCCCGGGGGCCAGCAGCCCGACCATGTCCGGTTGGCGGCGGTGGCGCGCCCCGCTCGCACGGAGCGAGCCGCCGCGCTGCCTGCCACGATCGGAGGAACCGTCACCGACCGAGGTGTCGCCCTCTGCGGTGGCTCGTTTGCCTGACGTGACTCATGTTGACACCGCCGGGTCGGGCACGGCGACGAGGTGGGGCCGCGCCGCCGTCGTGCTGATCACGATGTCGGTGTTCGGCCCGTACCTGGCTGGCGGGATCCGGACCGAGCAGGTGGCGGTCTATGGCGCCGCCGTGCTGCTCTGCGCGCTGGGTCTGTGGTCGCGCGTCAGTCTCACCACCGCGGGCGGCGTCGTGGTCGCGCTGCATCTCGCCGTGGTCGGGGTGGCCACCATCGGCGTCGTCTTCCCACCGCTGAACCCCACCCTTCATTCGGTGGGCAGCCTGACGGGCGGCTACGACAGCCTGCTCCTGCCCCTGGCGGTCGTCCTCGTCCTGGCGATGCTGGTCGGCTCCGGGGCGAACCCGGCCGCCCTGCTGCGCTCCGTGTGCATCGTGACGGTGTGGGCGATGGCCGCCAACACGGTCGTGGCGATCTACTCGATCAGCAGCAACTCCACCACCGTGCTCGCCCTCTTCCGGCTGTTCGGTGAGGGGGAGAGCGTCGCGGACCGGGCCGAACGAATGGGCCGCTATTCCGGGATCTTCAACCAGCCCGCCGAGGCTGGCCTGTTGTACTCGGTCGCGCTCCTCGCCGCCATCTACCTGTACCGGGACCATATTCCGAAGTTCACCGTGTCGGTGGCGGCGCTGACCATCGGCGGCACCCTGTCGGTGTCGAAGATCTTCCTGCTGGTGGGCGCGCCGATCGCGCTCGCGCAGATCCTGTTGGTGCCCGGCCGGCGGCGCCGCATGTGGTCGCTCGCCCTCACCGCCGTCTCGGTGGGCCTCCTGACCCAGCTCGACGTGCTGGAGCGGTGGGACGGCCGGGACTTTCTCCTGCGGCTACTGCCCGGCGCCGGCCAGGGCGACCAGGTCACCCTCTACACGGCCGGCCGTTTCGGCGAACACTCATCGCTCAATGAGGTGGTGGGGGCAGCATTCGACATTTCACCGATGACGGGCGCGGGTGTACGCGGGTTGCAACTGCCCTACGACAACGGCTGGGTGGAAGCCCTCGT
This sequence comes from Micromonospora inaquosa, assembly GCF_003857055.1. Classification (GTDB taxonomy): domain Bacteria; phylum Actinomycetota; class Actinomycetes; order Mycobacteriales; family Micromonosporaceae; genus Micromonospora; species Micromonospora inaquosa. The sequence continues at coordinate 3,489 of NZ_QGSZ01000166.1, forward strand.
GATCGCAGGTGTGATCGGCGTCGTCCTGCACACAGCGCTCCTGGCCGCCCTGTTCGTCGGCTGGCTGCACGGACGCAGTGCCCGCCCCGAGTCGGTGCTGGCCGGTGGTCTGGTCCTGGCCGTCGTCGGGGCGTCGTTCGGGCTGCCCGCGATCACCGCCAACCGGTGCGCGACGATCGTGTGGCTGCTGCTCGGGCTCCTGCTCGTCGTCGCCCGGCCCGCCGCTGCCACCACCTGGTGGCAGCGGCCCGGCGAGGGGCGCCACCGCGTCCCGCCGGCGGTCGCCCCGAGACTGGTGGGAGCGGGCAGACGGCCCTAGGTGATGTCGCTGGTCTCAGGCTCGGACGAACCCGGGACCAGCAACGCCACCAGCTCGACGTGCTGAGTCATCGGGAATAGGTCGAAACCACGCAGCGCCGCCAGCCGCCACCCGAGCTCGGCGAAGGTGCGCACGTCCCGGGCGAACGCGGCCGGGTCGCAGGCCACGTACGCGATCGCCCGTGGGCTGGCGGCGGCCAACGCGCGGACCACCGGGGCGCCGGCCCCGGTGCGCGGCGGGTCGAGCACCACCACGTCGACCGGGCCGGTGATCCGTCGACGGGCCAGCGCGGTCTCCACCCGGGCCGAGACCACCTCGACGCGGGGCAGGTCGGCCAGGTTCTGCCGGGCGGCAGCGACACCCTGCGCTGCGGCCTCCACCAGCGTCACCCGGCCGGTCGAGCCGACCCGGGTGGCCAGCCCGGCGGCGAACAGCCCAGCGCCGCCGTAGAGGTCCCAGGCCACCTCGCCCGGCTGCGGGTCGAGCAACTCCAGCACGGCCGTGGACAGCGTGTCGGTCGCCGCCGGGTGCACCTGCCAGAACGCGGACGCGGGCAGCGTCCAGTCTCGTCCGGCGGCGACCTCGCGGACCTCGGTCGGGCCACTGACCGGGGTGGGCACCCCGTCGCGGAGCTCAGTGACGGTCACGTCCCCGCCGGTGCTGGCGACGGTCTCCACCGCCTCGGCAGCCGGCCAGCGCGCGCCGGAGGGGGTGAGCACCGGCAGTTGCTGGATGGCCGGGTGCGCGATCCGGCAGCGGTCGATCGGCACCACCTCGTGGGAGCGGTGCTTGAGCAGACCGGCCCGGTCCGCGGCGTCGACCGCGTAGCGGACCCGCGAGCGCCAACCCAGCAGCCCGCCGGGCAGCGCCTCGACCCGGACGCCGAGCCCGTCGAGTTCGGCGTCGGTGAGCCCACCGAGCCGGGTCAGCTGCTCGCGCACCACGGCGGTCTTCCAGGCCAGCTGCGCGGCGGGGGCCACGTGTTGCAGGTCGCAGCCACCGCAGGCGCCCGGCTTCGCGTACGGGCAGGGCGGCTCGACCCGGTCCGGTGAGGGCTCCAGCACGGTCACCGCGTCGGCCCGGACGAACCCCTTGTGCACCTCGGTGACCTCGGCGATGACCCGTTCACCCGGCAGCGCGTGCCGGACGAAGAGCACCTGCCCGTCCACCCGGGCGACACAGTGCCCGCCGGGGGCGACCGCGTCGACGGTCAGCTCGACCCGGTCCGCCTCGGCCAGGCCCCGCTCGAAGGCCGGCGATGCGGACGAGGCCGCCGAGGTGGACGACGTCGGCGTCCGAGGTGTCGCGGTCCGCGGACCGCCCGGCTCAGTCACTGGTGTTCTCCCTCGTCCCGCTGCTTCCTGACTGCTCACCCTCGCCGGACGGCGCGGAGACCACCGGTGCGGCTGAGCCCGCCGGTGGCGCTGAGACCAGCGGCGGCACGGTGCGCCGCGGCCCCCGCGCCGGGGTCCGGGACAGCGTGGCGTCCAGCCGGTCCAGGTTCTTGCTCGCTGTCGACGCGAGCTGCCACGGCACGCTGACCACCATCACCCCCGGTTCGAAGAGCAGCCGGCCCTTGAGGCGCAGGGCGCTCTGGTTGTGCAGCAGGTTCTCCCACCACCGCCCGACCACGTACTCGGGAATGAACACGGTGACCACGTCCCGGGGCGACTTGCGGCGGGTGGAGGCGACGAAGTCCAGGATCGGACGGGTGATCTCCCGGTACGGCGAGTCGATCACGGTGAGCGGAATGGCCATCTCCCGGCGCTCCCATTCGGCCTGCAGCTCCCGGGTGTCCGTCTCATCCACGTTGACCGTGACCGCGGTCAACGTGTCGGGGCGGGTGGCGCGGGCGTAGGCGATGGCCCGCAGCGTCGGCTGGTGCAGCTTGCTGACCAGCACGATCGCGTGGTTGCGGGCGGGCAGCACAGCCCGGCCTTCGTCCGGCGGGGTCAGCTCCACGGCGATCCGGTCGTAGTGCCGGCGGATGGCCAGCATCAACACGTAGATCACCGCCATCGCGGCGATCGCGATCCACGCGCCGAGCAGGAACTTGGTGATCAGGACGATCACCAACACCGCGCCCGTCAGGCCCGCGCCGAACGTGTTGATGGCCCGGGACCGGTGCATCCGGCGGCGCGCCTCCGGGTCCCGCTCGGTACGCAGGTGCCGGTTCCAGTGCCGGATCATGCCGGCCTGGGAGACGGTGAACGAGACGAAGACGCCGACGATGTAGAGCTGGATGAGTCGGGTCACCTCGGCCTGGAAACCGACGATCAGCACGATCGCGAAGAGGGCGAGGAAGACGATGCCGTTGGAGAAGGCCAGCCGGTCGCCCCGGGTGTGGAACTGCCGGGGCAGGTAGCGGTCCTGGGCGAGGATCGAGCCGAGCACCGGGAAGCCGTTGAACGCGGTGTTCGCGGCCAGGAACAGGATGAGGGCGGTCATCCCGGCCACCACGTAGAGCAGGATCGACCCGGAGCCGAAGACCGTCTCGCCGAGCTGGGTGGTGACCGTCTTCTGCACGTACCCCTCTGGGCCGGCGACGATCTGGAGGCTCGGATCCTCGACGAACTGCAGGTGGGTCAGCCGGGCCAGCCAGATGATCCCGACCAGCATGCTCACCGAGATGCTGCCGAGCAGCAGCAGGGTGGTGGCGGCGTTGCGGCTCTTCGGCGCCTTGAACGCCGGCACCCCGTTGGAGATCGCCTCCACCCCGGTGAGCGCGGCGGCGCCCGAGCTGAACGTCCGCAGCAGCAGGAAGATGAGCGCGAAACCGGTCACGCTGTGCTCGGCCTGGATGACCAGGTCGGCGCTGGGCGCGCGGAGCTCGTCACCCAGCACGAACACCCGGAACAGCCCGGTGAGCAGCATCCCGCCCATCACGATGACGAAGCCGTAGGTGGGGATGGCGAACGCGGTGCCCGACTCGCGCAGACCGCGCAGGTTGACAGCGCTCAGCAGGACCACCGCGCTCACCGCGATCAGGACCTTGTGGGTGGCCACGAACGGCACCACCGAGCCCAGGTTGGCCACCCCGGAGGAGACCGACACCGCCACCGTGAGCACGTAGTCGACCAGCAACGCGCTGGCCACCCCGACGCCGAACTTCGGGCCCAGGTTGACGGTGGCCACCTCGTAGTCGCCGCCACCGGACGGGTAGGCGTGCACGTTCTGCCGATAGCTGGCCACCACCGTGAGCATGACCACGACCACGGCCAGGGCGATCCACGGCGAGAAGAAGTACGCGGAGGCACCGGCGATGGAGAGGGTCAGCAGGATCTCGTCGGGCGCGTACGCGACGCTGGACAGCGCGTCGGAGGCGAACACGGGCAGCGCGATGCGCTTCGGCAGGAGGGTGTGCTGCAGCCGGTCGGACCGGAACGGTCGACCGAGCAGAAGCCGCTTCAGCAGCGAGGTGGGACTGGCCACGAACGCCAAGGGTACGACCACTGCGGCGGGGGCGCGGGGGTGGGCGATCGTCGCTGCTTGAGACGGCGGGGTACGGTCGGTCCCCGCTCGCGGTCGGGACGTGGCAGGCTCGCACTCGGAAGGCCACCGGCATCGGGAGTGGTGCGCACCTTGGGAGGGACAGCGTGCACGTCGTGATCATGGGGTGTGGTCGGGTCGGGTCGACCCTCGCCCACAGCCTGGAGTCCCGAGGGCACTCGGTGTCGGTGATCGACCAGGACGCCGACGCCTTCCGCCGGCTCGGTCCCGACTTCGCCGGGATCACGGTGACCGGGGCCGGTTTCGACGGCGAGGTGCTCCGGCAGGCCGGCATCGAACGCGCGGACGCCTTCGCGGCGGTGTCGAGCGGCGACAACTCCAACATCATCTCGGCCCGGTTGGCCCGCGAGACGTTCGGCGTGTCCCGGGTCGCGGCCCGCATCTACGACCAGCGCCGTGCGCAGGTCTACGAGCGGCTGGGCATCCCCACCGTGGCGACCGTGCGGTGGACGGCGGACCGGATGCTGCGACACCTGGTGCCGGAGGGCAACGTGGAGATCTTCCGCGACCCCACGAGCACCGTGTCGATCGTCGAGGTGCCCGTACACAAGGACTGGATCGGCCGACCGGTGCGGACGCTGGAGGACGCGTCCGGAGCCCGGGTCGCCTACCTGATCCGCTTCGGCATCGGCACGCTTCCCACCGGCTCCACCGTCCTGCAGGAGGGTGACCAGGTGTTCATGCTGGTCAGCGACGACATCGTGGCGACGGTCACGTCGGTGGCGGCAACGGCGCCGGAAGGAGGGCACTGACCATGCGAGTCGCCATCGCGGGCGCGGGCAACGTGGGCCGCTCGATCGCCCAGGAGCTGATCGACAACGGCCACCAGGTGATGCTGATCGAGCGCCAACCCAAGATGCTGCGCCCGGACCGGGTGCCCGCCGCCGAGTGGGTGCTGGCCGACGCGTGCGAGCTGACCAGCCTGGAGGAGGCCGACGTCGCCGGTTGCGACGTCGTGGTCGCGGCGACCGGCGACGACAAGACCAACCTGGTGCTGTCGCTGCTGGCCAAGACCGAGTTCGCGGTGCCCCGGGTGGTCGCCCGGGTCAACCGGGCCGAGAACGAGTGGCTCTTCACCGAACAGTGGGGCGTGGACGTCGCGGTGAGCAAGCCGCGGGTGATGGCCGCGCTCGTCGAAGAGGCGGTCACCGTCGGCGACCTGGTCCGGCTGATGACCTTCCGGCAGGGCGAGGCGAACCTGGTCGAGATCACCCTGCCGCCGACCGCCCCCTATGTCGGTCAACCGATCCACGCCGTGCCGCTGCCCCGTGACTCCGCCCTGGTGGCGATCCTGCGCGGCAAGCGGGTCCTGGTGCCGAGCCCGGACGACCCGATCGAGGCCGGCGACGAGCTGATCTTCGTCTGCACCGCCGAGGTGGAGGACGAGGTCCGCGCGGTGATCCTCGGGCCGGACAGCGTCGAACGGACCCGCGGCTCACGCTGACCCGAGGGGCGCGCCGAGCGTCCGGGTGGCTCGGCCTCGCTCAGGCGCTGGGCAGCGGGGCCGGCGACGACTCCCGGGTGACCCGGCGCACCGTCCAGACCGTGATCAGCAACAGCAGCGCGTACGGCGGGTAGCCCAACGCCAGCCGGGCCACGCCCAGCGCGGTGTCCTGGTGGGCCAGGTAGAGCCCCGCCTGCACGCCCACCTTGGCCAGCCACACCACACCCCAGAGCACGGTCAGCTGGGTGAAGGTGCGGACCAGCTTCGGGTCGGAGCGCCACTCCGAACGGCCCTTGGCGACCAACACCGACCAGATCCAGCCCACCAGCGGCTGCCGGATCGCGGCCGAGATCAGCAGGGCGACGCCGTACCCGATGCCGTAGAGGATGCCGGGGAGGTAGAAGTCACGCTCGTTGCCGGTGCGCCACGCGATGGCCGCGCCGACACCGACGCCGAAGAGCCCGTTGACGGCGTGCCGGATCGGCCGGCGTTGTGCCAACCGCACGCCGGCGATCAGCACCGCGACGGAGACCGAGGCGATCACCGCCGGCCGCAGCTCGCCGATGATGTTGGCGAGGACGAAGACCACGACCGGGATGCTGGACTCAACCAGCCCGCGCCAGCCGCCGAGCTGGTCGGCCATCTGCTCGGCGATCGTCGGCAGTTGCTCCTCGTCCTGAGGGCCCGTCTCGGGCTGTGCCGCCCGGTCCTGTCCCGTCGTCATCGCCGGCCTTCCGTCCGCAGTGCCGTCACTTGGGCGAGTCCAGCTCGTAGTAGGGGTTGTAGATGACCTTGCGGTCGTCGCGCACCGCCACCCGGCCACGGGCGGTCAGGTGCCGGCCCGGCTCGATCCCGGCGATGTGCCGTCGACCCAGCCAGACGAGGGTGACCACGTCACTGCCGTCGTACAGGTCAGCCTCAAGGGTGGGCAGATTCGTGCGCGGTGTGTAGACCACCGTGCGCAGCCGACCGGCGACCGAGACCAGTTGACCCCGGGAGCACTGCTGGGCGGGGACCCCGCCGCACTCGGCGCTCTCCCGGCGCAGCTCCTGCGCGTCGATCTCGGCCTCGCTGGCGGTGAACCTCTGCAGGATGCGCCGCAGCGACACCCTGCTCTCGTCGGTCGTCATGACCTCCGCGTCACCCTCTCCACGCTCGCCGTCCCCGGCCGGCCCCGGCGGCGCCGGAACCGTGCCGCCAGCGTACGCCGACAGGGCTGGTTCCGGCGGGCCGGTGCGCGCGGATCAGACCTGACGCGGTGCGGCGGCGGCGTCGTCCGCCTCGGCCCCGGCCTGATCGGCGACCTCCCGGGGCAACCGCAGCGGCAGCGGCTCGCGGACCGGCTTCGCCTCCTGCCCACGGTCGACCACCAGGCCGTCCAGGCACTCGACGAGCGGCCCGGCCATGGCCGGGTCGGTGGCCACCGGACCCTGGAACACGCCACGGACCATCCAGCGCGGCCCGTCGATTCCGACGAACCGCAGGTTCGTCGGGCCGTCCGGGGTCGGCACCTGGGCGTGCAGCTCCGGGCCGTACTCGCCGGCGACCTCCTGCGCGCTCGCGCCGTCGCGGAGCAGCGACTGCCGGATCTCCTCGCGCACCTCGTCCCAGATCCCCTCGGACCGGGGGGCGGCGAAGACGCCCAACTGGAGCGCGTTGTCGCCGTGCACCAGCACCACCTGCTGGATCACACCCTGCGGGTCGGCCTGCACCCGCACCTCGACGTCGGCGATCGCCGGGATGTGCAGGCTGCCCAGGTCGAGTCGCTGGATGTCGTCGTAGCTCTCGGAGATGTCGTACGGGCCGCGCTCCAGCGCCGGCGCCGCATCGCCCTGGTCGGGGACCTGGGTGGCCCGCTCGTCACGGGTCTGCCGCTCGGCGTCGGCCCGCTTTCGGGAGAAGATCACTGCGCCTGCCCTCCGCTGTTCACACTCACCCTGCCACCTCTTCCGTCTGCCCGCGGCCCGGCTCGTTCGGCCGCCGCTCGACCCGGTCCTGGCCCGTCGGCGACGGCACCAGCCCGGCGTGCCCACCGGTGGACCCGTGCCCACCGGTCCCGCGCCGGGACGCGGGCAGCTCGACCACCGGCTCGAACCGCGCCCGCGCGACCCGCTGGACCACGAGCTGCGCGATCCGGTCGCCGCGGGAGATCTTCGCCGGCACATCCCGATCATGATTGATCAGGTTGACCAAGATCTCACCCCGGTAGCCGGCGTCGACCGTACCGGGCGCGTTGAGCACCGTCACGCCGAGCCTGGCGGCCAGACCGGAGCGGGGATGGACCAGGCCCACATACCCCTCCGGCAGCGCGATGGCCACGCCGGTGGGCACCAGGGCACGACCGCCGGGCGGCAGCTCCACGTCCGCGGCCGCCACCAGGTCGGCCCCGGCGTCGCCGGGATGGGCGTACGTGGGCAGCGGCAGTTCCGGGTCGAGCAGCTGTACGGGCACGGGTACGACGTCGGTCACGGGTCCCCTCTTCCGTCCGGTTCGCGGGGTGACCCTGCCATCCTGCCGGTTCGTCGAGCCGCCGTGCGCCGTACCCTCGCAGGAGTGAGCATGTCGCCCTCTCCGTCAGCCGATCAGCCGCCCGGCGTCGCCCGCCCGGCGTACACCGAGCGGTTGGATCTGCCCTGGTGGCTGTGGCTGGCCGGGCTGGTGGCCGCCGCGTTGCTGGCCGTCGAGATCTGGATGGGCGCCTCCGGCGTCCGTGCCTGGCTGCCGTTCGCCGTGCTGGTGCCGCTGACCGCGGCCGGGCTGTGGTGGCTGGGCCGGATCCGGATCGGGGTGACCGACGCCGAGTTGCGGGTGGACGACGCCCGCCTGCCGGTACGTTTCGTGGCCGACGTGGTGCCGCTGGACGTGGCCGGCCGACGTGAGGTGCTCGGCGTCGGCGCGGACCCGCTCGCCTTCGTGGTGCAGCGACCGTGGATCGGCGGCGCCGTGCAGGTGATCCTCGACGATCCGGCGGACCCGACCCCGTTCTGGGTGGTGAGCACCCGGCACCCGGTCGAGCTGGCCGAGGCGGTGCTGACCGCACGGGACGCCCTGGCGGCCTCCCACCCCACGGCGGGCGAGCCGCGCTGATCCGGACGGGCTGAGGCCCGCTCAGACGGCTACGACCCGCTCAGACGGGCTGAGGCCCGCTCAGGTGCCGGTCGGCGGGCCCGGGAGGGCCGCCGGTGGCGCGGGGCGGGCGATGCCCCGCCGACGCAGGTCAATCTGGAGCTGCTCGGCCATCTGCTGGGTGGCCCGGCGGTTCAGGAAGCTGGCCACCGCCGCGCCGGTCAGAAACGGCCCGAGTGTGGTGAGGTTGCGACCGAAACGCCGCAGCAGCATCTCGCGAAGTTCCTTGCGGGCGGCGGTGCCGAGCACCGCTCCCACCCCCACCCCGGGCACCATCGGGTTGACGCCGCGCTGGGTGGCCCAGGAGTGCACCAGGGCGACCGCCCGCTGGCTGCCGCCGGCCGGTAGCGACACACCGTGGATCTCGTGCAGCTCGCCGACCAGTTTCAGCTCCACCGCCACCACGGCCACGGTCTCGGCGGCGAGCAGCACCGGTGCGGAGAGCAGGGTCGGGGCCACTGTCCACTCGACGGCGGCGACGCCCCCGCCGGCCGCGCCGATCGCGGCGGTGGTCCTCGACGCGTTACGGATGAGCCTGTTGGCCAGGGCGACGTCGTCCAGACCGGGGAAGTGCCGACGCAGCGCGTCCAGGTTCCGTACCGGCACGTGCGGCGCGACCTCGGCGACGGTGTCGACCATCCACCGCACGGCGGCGCGGGGCTTGAACAGGTCGGAGATGCCCCGCGCACGGGCCTGCCCGACCATCCGGGTCAGCAGTTGGCGGCGCCGGGCCGGCTCGATGTCATCCGCGGTCAACGCCGCGACGGTGGCACCGAGGTCATCCGTGCCACGGGTGGCACCGAGGTCATCCGTGCCACGGGTGGAGCCGAGGTCATCCGCGCCGCCATCGGTGGTGCCGCCTCGATCGCTCATCGGACCTCCCGGTGCTGTGGCTACCCGTTACGAGTCAAGCAGGTACCCACCGCCACCGCATGCCTACACCGGCAGCGGCGGCCCCGTTCAGGAGGCCGCCGCCGTGTCGTAATTGTCAGACGCACTCGCGGCAGATCAGCTCGCCGTTGCGCTCGACCGCCAGCTGGCTACGGTGGTGGACCAGGAAGCAGCGGGCGCACCGGAACTCGTCCTGCTGCATCGGAAGCACCTTGACCGTGAGCTCCTCGTCGGCCAGATCGGCACCGGGCAGCTCAAAGCTCTCGGCCACCTCGGCCTCGTCGACATCCACCGCGCCCGACTGTGAGTCGACGCGCCGTGCCTTGAGCTCTTCCAGGCTGTCCTCGCCGAGGTCGACCTCGTCGCGACGCGGGGCGTCGTAGTCGGTGGCCATCGGTTTCACTCTCCCATATCGATGTTGTCGCTTCCGGTTGTAACGCCGGACGACGCTGTTTCGGTTCCGCTGGCCGGCCACCACTTGTGTCGGGCACCCGACCCGAGGACCGAACGGGTCGAGCTCGCTGGGGCGACTCCCCTGCGAGCGCGGAACCTTACCCCCCCTTGGGCGAGGCATGTATACCGCCCTTGCGGCTGAGATGTACGCCCCCGCACGCGAAGTTGTTCCCAATGTGATTCAGGCGACACGAAGATAGGGGTAGTAGTACCCGGTTCACGGTCGGCGCGCCGGCATGTCGGGCTGTTTCCACGCGACGGCCGGACAACCGTTAACCTCAGCGGCGTATTCGACGGCCGGCGGCCTGAGCGATCGTTCCTGGCCGCCACCACCCACCTGAGGTCCGGGGAGTGCCCTGATGAGTTTTGCGCGCGTGCGAGCACTCGTCATCGTCGGCCTGTTGGCGGTCATCGCCCTGGTCTTCGTCGTCGTCGCCGTGGTCCGCGACACCCAGAGCGACGCGGGCATCGCGGCGGGTTGCCCCGAGGGCTGGCCGCTGGCGGATCTGACCCTGCGCGAGCGCAAGGACGTCAAGATCAACGTGTTCAATGCCACGGATCAGCCCGGCCTCGCCCACACCGTCGCCGACGAGTTCAGCAATCGACAGTTCCAGGTCAAGAAGACCGGGAACGAAAAGAAGGTCGACAGCGTCGCGGTGCTGCGGTTCGGCCCGAAGGGTGTCGGTTCCGCGCACCTGCTCCAGGCGTACTTCCTCAACAACGCCGTGCCGGGCTACGACCCGAAGCGCACCGACGACACCGTGGACGTGGTGCTGGGCAACCGCTTCCAGCAGCTCGCCACCACGACCGAGGTCAACCAGTCACTCGGCGACTCGGGTCCGCCGGAGGCGCCCCCGGGTGCCTGCCCGTCCCCACCCGCCAAGTGACGGCGTAACCGACCTGCCGCGACGCCAGGCCGGCGACCCGGCACCGGCCTGGCCCGCCGGTCAGGGACCGCCGGAGGCGTCCAGCGCGGCCAGCCGATCGTGCAGCGGCGCGAAGAGCGCGGGCGGGGCCGCGACCACCAGGTCCGGCCCCGGCGGCCGACCGGCCAGGCCGGCGACCCGAACCCCCGCCTCGGCAGCCACCAGACCCCCCGCCGCCAGGTCCCAGGCCGCAAGACCCTTCTCGAAGTACGCGTCGAGCCGCCCCTCGGCGACCAGGCAGAGGTCCAGCGCGGCGGCACCGAGCCGGCGGATGTCCCGTACGTGTGCGATCAGCCCGGCCACCACCTGCGCCTGGTGCGCCCGGCGGGCGGCGTCGTAGCCGAAGCCGGTGCCGACCAGCGCCTGCCCCAGGTCGACCTCGCCGGAGCAGCGCAGCCGGACACCGTCACGCCAGGCCCCGCCGCCGGCCGTGGCGGTCCACTCGTCGCCGGTGCTCACGTTGCGCACGACGCCGGCAACCACCACCCCGTCCACCTCGGCGGCCAGTGAGACCGCGGAGTGCGGCAGCCCGTACAGGTAGTTCACCGTGCCGTCGATCGGGTCGACGATCCAGCGCACCCCGCTGCGCCCCGCGTTGGAGACCCCCTCGCCGTACTCCTCGCCGAGGACGGCGTCGTCGGGGCGCAGCGCGGCCAGCGCGTCGAGGATCTGCCGTTCGACCGCCCGGTCCGCGGCGGTGACCACGTCGGTGACGGTGCTCTTGGTGGCGGCGACGACGACCCCCTCGGCGCGCATCCGGTACGCGGTGTCCGCCGCGTCCCGAGCCACCTCCAGCGCGATGGCCAGCAGCTCCGCTGGCGTCGTAGCCGAGTTGGTCATGATTCGCCTCTTTCCGCACGCCGGGTGCAGGTGGATGGGTGGAGCTGGCGACCCGGCTTCCGAAGATCATCGTTCCCGACGCCGCGCGAGGATGCCAGACCAGGATCTTTGCTCCGCGGCATCGCTACGAAGGGGCACCCGACACCGCTCGCGGCGCGACCGGCCAACCTAGGCCAATATGCACCTTTAGATTGGTAATGTCGCTTAAGTGCTTACCGCCGCGTCCGTGTTCAACTCGAAACCGTTGCCCAACCGCGACCTGGTGGGGACGCCACCGGCCGGACCGCAAGCAGCCTCGGTGATCCGCACAACCGCCCTGGAAACCGTCGCACCAACCTGGTCCGGCCTGCTCAGATGGCAGTTCGGACACGATCTGCGCTCCGCCGGGCTCGACGACCGGCACCCTTCGCCGGATGCGCGGCTATCATTACCGCGAAGTCCATATCTCCGCCGCGCTGACGGTCCCCACCGGCGGTACGCGGTGCGGAGCAGGATGATCGCCGCAGACGGCGTTACAATTCACCCCTGCCCACGCGGCACGGACCGCCGACCACCGGCCGGACCGTGACACGAGGGCCCCTCAACCACATCACCCGGCGCGGTAACCCTCGCTGCGCTGAACGAACACGCCGTGCCCGCTCTTCGCCTCCGGAAGGTCATTCGTGACAGAACCCCGCCAGCCCGGCGCCGACGTTCGCTCGCTCACCGACACCCTGATCGCCCACGCACAGAGCGCCGGTGGCCAGCTCACGTCGGCTCAGCTCGCGCGCACCGTCGAGTCCGCCGAGGTGACTCCGGCCCAGGCCAAGAAAATCCTGCGGGCGCTCTCCGAGGCGGGAGTGACCGTCGTGGTGGACGGCTCGGCGAGCACCCGTCGCCGCGTCGCCGCGGCCCGCTCGACCACGCCAGCGTCCCGGGCCACCACAGCCAAGACCACCAAGAAGGCCGCCGCGCCGGCCCCGAAGCAGGCGCCCGCCGCCGACGACGCCCCGTCGACCTCGGCCCCGCGCAAGGTGGCCGCTCGCAAGGCGACCGGCACCGACGCGACGCCAGCGAAGGCGACCCGGTCGACCCGAGCCACGAAGGCGACGGTGGCCGCGGCTGCCGGAGCCAAGCCGACCAAGGCCGTCGGCAAGGCCAAGGGCGAGGGCGCCGACGGCGAGATCGACCCGGAGGAGCTGGCCGCCGCGATCGAGGACGTGGTGGTCGAGGAGCCGGCCGAGCTGGCCCAGGCCGCCGAGACCGACGCCGCCGCCTCGGCGACCGACAACGACTTCGAGTGGGACGACGAGGAGTCCGAGGCCCTCAAGCAGGCGCGACGTGACGCCGAGCTGACCGCCTCCGCCGACTCCGTGCGGGCGTACCTGAAGCAGATCGGCAAGGTCCCGCTGCTCAACGCCGAGCAGGAGGTGGAGCTGGCCAAGCGGATCGAGGCCGGGCTCTACGCCGCCGAGCGGCTGCGGGCTGCCGACGAGGGCGAGGAGAAACTCGTCCGCGACATGGTCCGTGACCTGGGCTGGATCTCCCGGGACGGCGAGCGGGCCAAGAACCACCTCCTGGAGGCGAACCTCCGACTGGTGGTGTCGCTGGCCAAGCGCTACACCGGCCGTGGCATGGCCTTCCTCGACCTGATCCAGGAGGGCAACCTCGGCCTGATCCGGGCCGTGGAGAAGTTCGACTACACCAAGGGCTACAAGTTCTCCACGTACGCCACCTGGTGGATCCGGCAGGCCATCACCCGCGCCATGGCCGACCAGGCCCGCACCATCCGCATCCCGGTGCACATGGTCGAGGTCATCAACAAGCTCGGCCGCATACAGCGTGAGCTGCTCCAGGATCTGGGCCGCGAGCCCACTCCGGAGGAGCTGGCCAAGGAGATGGACATCACACCCGAGAAGGTGCTGGAGATCCAGCAGTACGCTCGGGAGCCGATCTCACTGGACCAGACCATCGGCGACGAGGGCGACAGCCAGCTCGGTGACTTCATCGAGGATTCCGAGGCCGTGGTCGCGGTTGACGCGGTGTCGTTCTCGCTCCTGCAGGACCAGCTCCAGCAGGTGCTACAGACGCTCTCCGAGCGTGAGGCGGGTGTGGTACGCCTGCGCTTCGGCCTGACCGACGGCCAGCCGCGCACGCTCGACGAGATCGGCCAGGTCTACGGGGTGACCCGGGAACGGATCCGGCAGATCGAGTCCAAGACGATGTCCAAGCTGCGTCACCCGTCCCGGTCGCAGGTCCTCCGGGATTACCTGGACTGACCGGGTTTCGTCAACCGAACGTGTCGTTTTGACCACCTGGTGTGCAACACCAGATGGTGATCGTCCGGATGCACGAATGTGATCGTTGACGTGGCACCCTGGGTGCACGGCACACTGTCCCTTCCAGGTGTGACCTCGGTCCCCCGCGGGCACACAGGGAAGGCAGTGCCTAGTAAGGGTGTTGCACGATAGGTGAGCAACGACCGAAGAGATTGTTCATCGGTGACGACCAGAGGAGGAAGGCGATGACCCCGACCCTCACGCCGCCGCCCGAGACGGTGGCGCCCCCAGCCGCCGATGAACGGTGCGACCGCTGCAATGCTGCCGGGAAGCTCCGGATCACTCTGGCGGGTGGGAGCGAGTTGGTGTTCTGCGGGCACCACGCGAACAAGTACGCGGAGGATCTCGTGAAGATCACCGAGCGGTTCGCAACGGAGCCCGATTTCAGCTGGCGTGGCGCCGATCTGATGGCGAACTAAATCCGCAAACCGACATAGCCGGCCGGAGACACCCCGAGGGTGCTTCCGGCCGGCTTTTTCGGTCCGAACCGCCGCGCGCCCCCGTGATCCACTCGGTTTCACGGAAGTCGCGCTTTCCACCTCGCGCGTAGACCGCGTTTTCCAGAAGCCGAGTTGATCAAGCAGCGGGCACGGACACCGGCGGGCCTAGAGGGTCTGCACCGTGGCGATGCGTTCCTCAAGCTGCTCGATGGTGGCCTGGGCGCTCGGCGGGCCGCCGCAGAGCCGGCGTAGCTCGGCATGGATCTTGCCGTGCGGCTGTCCGGTGCGGTGGTGTCGGGCGGCCACCAAGGCGTTCAGTTGGCGCCGGAGCGCCACGCGACGCTGGGCGGCGCTCATGGGTGCCGGTGGCGCTGCGGTGGGCGCAGCGGCCGACTGAGAGGCCCCGTCGGCCGTACGACGGCGTTGGGCGGCGAGCTGTGCGGCCTGCCGCTTGGTCAGCAGCAGCGAAACCTGGTCGGCGGTGAGCAGGCCGGGCAGGCCGAGGTATTCCTCTTCCTCGGGGGTGCCGGCCTGGGCCGCGGTGCCGAACGACGCACCGTCGAAGATCACCTGGTCCAGCTCGGCGGTGGCCGAAAGCGCCGCGAAACGCTTCTCCAACTCCCCGCTGGCCTGGTCGTCGCGCTGCGCGCGTTCCAGCAGGTCGTCGTCGAAACCGTCGGCTTCCTTGGGTTTACCGAGGACGTGGTCGCGCTCGGTCTCCATCTCGCTGGCCAACCCGAGCAGGTGCGGCACGCTGGGCAGGAAGACCGACGCGGTCTCCCCCGGCCGACGGGCCCGCACGAACCGGCCGATCGCCTGGGCGAAGTAGAGCGGCGTGCTGGCGCTGGTCGCGTAGACCCCGACCGCCAGTCGCGGGATGTCGACCCCCTCGGACACCATCCGCACCGCGACCAGCCAGCGCTGGTCGGACGCCGCGAACGTCGCGATCCGGGCGGACGCGCCCTGGTCGTCGGAGAGCACCACGGCGGCCTTCTCGCCGGTCACCTGCTCGATCAGCTTGGCGTACGAGCGGGCGGTCTGCTGGTCGGTGGCGATGATCAGACCACCGGCGTCGGCCATGCCCGCGTTGCGCAGGACGGTGAGTCGGGCGTCGGCGGCCCGCAGCACCTGGGGCATCCAGTCGCCGGCCGGGTCCAGGGCGGTACGCCACGCCTGCGCCACCAGGTCCTGGGTCATCGGCTCACCCAGGCGGGCCGCCAGTTCCTCCCCCGCGTTGGTACGCCAGCGGGTCTCCCCGGAGTACGCCAGGAAGAGCACCGGCCGGACCACCCCGTCGCGCAGGGCGTCGGAGTAGCCGTACACCGAGTCGGCGCGGGAGCGCAGCAGCCCGTCCCCGCCCCGCTCGTAGCTGACGAACGGGATCGGGTTGTCGTCGGAGCGGAACGGCGTCCCGGTGAGCATCAGCCGGCGTACGGCGGGTTCGAAGGCGGCCTTCACCCCGTCGCCCCAGGACCGGGAGTCGCCGGCGTGGTGGATCTCGTCGAGGATGACCAGTGTGCGTCGGGTCATGGTGCGTCGCCGGTGCACCTGCGGCGCCATCCCCACCTGCGCATAGGTGACGACTGCGCCGTGGAAGTCGGCGGCGGAGTGCAGGTCGGCGTTGCGGAAGGCGGCGTCGAGCTGAATGCCCACCCGGGCCGCGGCCTCGGACCACTGGTTCTTCAGGTGCTCGGTCGGCGCGACCACGGTGACCGCCTCGATGGTGCCGTCGCCGAGCAGCTCCGCCGCGATCCGCAGGGCGAAGGTGGTCTTGCCGGCGCCCGGCGTGGCGACCGCTGTGAAGTCCTCGCTACGCCGCCGCAGGTACTCCACCAGGGCTTTGCGCTGCCAGGCGCGTAATGCCGGGAACGTCTCTAGCACCGGCGTCCGGGCTGCCACGCGAAGCTCCTCTCCGACCGCACGATGGCGGACCCCGGGCGAGGGCCACGAGTATCCGCCGCCCATGAAAACGCCTCCGCGCAGAAGCTGCCGCGAAGGCCGACTCAGCATAACCAGCGAGGCCCGCAGGGCCCAGGCGACGCCACGCTGGTCACATCTGTCGACCGCCTCACCACTGCCGGTCGATGCGTGGATCCGCCCCATCGGCACGCGGGGGGCGCAACCCGGCCACCGGCGCGGACCAGCGTCGACGCAGCGCGATCAGGCGCAGCCCGAAGACCAGGACGGCGGCGGCGGTGAGCGGTACGGGCCCGGTCTGCCCGGTGGCGTACAGCAGCACCACCAGGACCGAACCGGCCAGCGCGGCCAGCGCGTAGATCTCCCGGCGCAGTACGACCGGGATCTCGGCGGTGAGCAGGTCACGGCCGAGCCCACCACCGATCGCGGTGAGCATGCCGATCAGGCAGGCCCCGACCGCCGGCACCCGGGCGTCGAGCGCCTTGAGCGTGCCGGTGACGGTGAACAGTGCCAGACCGGCCGCGTCCAGCACCAGCACGGTGGTGCGCAGTCGGGCCAGTTGGGGGTGCAGCCAGAAGACGGCGAGCGCGGTGATCGCGGCGGTGGCCGCGTACCGCCAGTCGGCGAAGGCCAGTGGCGGCACCTCGTCGATGACGAGATCCCGGAGGATCCCACCGCCGAGGGCGGCCACGAAGCCGACGAACGCGACGCCGAACAGGTCCAGTCGCTTGGCCACCGCCGCCGAAGCGCCGGACGCGGCGAACACCGCCACCCCGGTCAGGTCGGCGATGAGCAGGGCGGTGGAGGTGGTCACCGCCGCAGGCTACGTCGCCGGCCGGAGCGCCGGCCGAGGTTCACTCGCGGTACGAGTCGTAGATCTCCTTGCACTTGGGGCAGACCGGCGAACCCGGCTTGGCCGCCTTGGTGACCGGGAAGGTCTCCCCGCAGAGAGCGACGACGAAAGTGCCCATGACGGCGCTCTCGGCGATCTTCTCCTTGCGGACGTAGTGGAACATCTCGGGACCGGTATCGGCGTCCTTCAGCTCTGGACGCTCGAGAACCTCTGTGCTCACGTCTGCACCTCCGACCGTCAAGTTTGGCAGGTCATCACGGCCGGGTCCACTTGAGCCCGGTCGAGGCCCCACCCCGTACGGTGCCCGTGTGACTGACTTTCACATCAGCTACGGCACCGAGGTCGCCGAAGCCCTGCGCGGCGGCCGGCCCGTCGTCGCCCTGGAGAGCACCATCGTCTCGCACGGTCTGCCCCGACCGGAGAATCTGCGGGTGGCCCGGGAGATCGAGCGGACGGTTCGGGACGCCGGGGCCGTTCCGGCGACGATCGGCATGATCGCGGGCGAGCTGGTGGTCGGCCTGGACGACGCTCAGCTGACCCGGCTGGCCACGGTCGACGGCGTGACCAAGCTCTCCGTCCGCGACCTCGCGGTGGCCGCCGCGACCGGCGCGGACGGCGCGACCACGGTGGCCGCGACCAGCGCGGTGGCCGCCGCCGCCGGTATCGGCGTGTTCGCCACCGGCGGGCTGGGTGGGGTGCACCGGGAGGCCGCGCACACCTTCGACGAGTCGGCGGACCTGGTCACCCTGGCGCAGACTCCGATCGCGGTGGTCTGCGCCGGGGTCAAGTCGATCCTCGACGTGGGCGCGACGCTGGAGCGCCTGGAGACCCTCGGGGTAGCGGTGGTCGGTTACCGCACCCGCCGGTTCCCCGGTTTCTACCTCACCGACGCCGGCTTCGACCTGGACTGGTCGGTGGACTCGCCGGAGCAGGTCGCCGCCGTGCTCGCCGCCCGGGACGAGCACGCCGTGCACACCGGCGGGCTGCTCATCGCCAACCCGTTGCCGGTCGATGAGCAGCTCGACCCGGAGCTGCACGACCGGACGCTCACCGAGGGTCTGGCCCTGCTGGAGCGGGACGGGATCACCGGAAAGGCCGTCACGCCGTACCTGCTCGCGCACTTCCACTCGGCCACCGAGGGCGCGAGCCTGGCGGTGAACGTGCGGATCATCCTGCGCAACGCCGAGCTGGCCGCGCGGATCGCGGTCGCCGCGGCGTCCGGCGGCACCGCCGTCCCGGCATGACCCGACCGGCCCGGATGGTCGTCGTCGGGGACGTGATCACCGATGTGGTCGCCGTCCTGTCCGGGCCGCTCGCGGCCGGTTCGGACACGCGGGCCGAGATCAGTCTCGGCGGCGGCGGGCAGGCGGCCAACACCGCCGCCTGGGTCGCCGCGCAGCGGGTGGACGTCACGCTCGTCGGCGCCGTCGGTGACGACGACGCCGGGCGGGACCGGGTGGCCGAGCTCGACCGGGCGGGCGTCGACTGCGCGATCGAGCGGGTCGAGGGCGTCCCCACCGGCACGGTCATCGTGTTGGCCGCCGACGACGAGCGCACCATGGTCAGCCAGCGGGGCGCGAACCTGCGGTTGAGCGCCGCGCACGTCGATCGGGCCCTCGCAGCGGCGCCCGACGCTGGGCATCTGCACCTGTCCGCGTACACCCTGTTGGACGCCGAGTCGCGCGGCGCGGGGCTGCGGGCGTTGGCCGCCGCCCGCGAGCGCGGGCTCACCATCAGCGTCGACGCGGCCTCCGCGGCGCCGTTGCGGCGGGTCGGCGCGGCGGCGTTCCTGAGTTGGGTACGCGACATCGACCTGCTTCTGGTCAACGCGGACGAGGCCACGGTGCTGGCCGGTGGGCTGGACCCGGCGGCGCAGGGGCGGGCGCTGTCGGCGACGGCTCGCCGGGTCGTGGTGAAGCGCGGCGCGGCCGGCGCGGTCTGGGTCGACCGCACCACGCCGGTCTGCGTGGCTCCGGCCCGCCGGGTGGCGGTGGTGGACGTCACGGGCGCGGGCGACGCCTTCGCGGCCGGCCTGCTCACCGCGTGGCTGGCGGGTGCCACCCCGAGCGCGGCACTGAGTCGCGCCACCGACCTGGGCGCGCTGGCCGTCTCCACGGCCGGCGCACGGCCACAGTCGTAGCGCTGCCCTGACTGCTCGAACCCTGGCCCGCTCGCGGGTCAGGGTTCGACGTCGATGACCTTGTGCGGGCGCTCCTCGGCGGTGAGGCTCATCGGCGGGGTGTCGTCCTGTTGGCGGGGGTGGAACCTGTTGGCCAGCCGGTGCTCTTCCTTTGGCGGCCGGTCATTGGCCAGCAGCACGGCCAGCCAGGGGATGAGCACCATGCCGAGGCCGCACAGCGGCAGCCAGAGCCAGAGCAGTGGGGCGTTCGCACCGACCAGGATCGCGCCGACGATGATGCACAGCACCCGGATGCCCATCATCAGGACATAGCGGCGCTGGCGACTGTTGAGCTGATCGTCCTGGCTGCGCGAGGCGTCGGTGATCAGAATCGGCTGGTACGCCTGACGCTTCACCATGGACCTCCTCGAGGGGGTTACGCCTCATCCTGTCACCGCAGGTCCGTGATCAGCGAACTTCGAGTCATCCCGTCGCGTGTTACGTGCGTGGTACGCTCCGCCACGTGGGCAGCAGGTTCAGCTTCACTGACGAGGCGTTGGCCAACCTGAGGGTCTACGACGTCACACCCGGGGAAGTCTGGGAGGCGCTGCACAGCGCCCGACGGGTCATCCGCCACCTGGGTGACGACGTGATGGTGGTCTACGCCGCCGCCCGCCGGGGCCGCCGACTGGCCGTGCTGCTCGCCGAAGCCGACGGCACCGACAACGACTGGGACATCCTCTCCGCCCGCGAACTGAGCGACGTCGAGTCCAAGCGCTACGACGAGGCCGTACGGAGAGACCGCCGATGAGGGGGGCCGTGACGATGCACCGTAACGACGCGACCAAGCAGTTTCACAGCGGCGACGACCGGATCGCCGACCTGATCGACGAGAGCCCGGCGGTGGACCTGCCCACCCCCGACACGGACGTGCCGATGGTGAGCCGCTCGGTGCGGCTGCCACTGGACACCTACGAGCGGGTCCGCGCCGCCGCCGACGCCCGGGGCATCGGGGTCACCACGCTGATGCGCCAGTGGATCGAAGCCGGCCTGGCCGACCTGGACGACTCGGCGACCGTCTCGCTGGCCGACGTCCGGCGCGCGCTGGCCTCGCTGGCACATCCCACCGCCGCCTGAGCGGCAGCCGGTCGGTCAGCTGCCGGTGGCCTTCGTCTTGGAGGCCGCCTTCATCTGCTGCTTGAACTCCCGCACCCGGCGCAGTGAATCGGCGTCGGTGACGTCGGCCACCGACCGGTACGCGCCCGGGTCGCCGTAGTCCCCGGCCGCCTTCCGCCAGTCCTGCGGCGTCACCCCGAACCGCTTGCCGAGCAGAGCCACGAAGATCTGCGCCTTCTGCTTGCCGAAGCCAGGCAGCGCGGCGACCCGGCGCAGCAGCTCCGGTCCGTCCGCGACCTCGGCCCAGAGCAACGCCGCGTCACCGTCGTAGCGCTCCACCAGCACCTGGCAGACCTCCTGCACCCGAGCCGCCATCGCCTTCGGGAACCGGTGCAGTGCGGGCGGCTGGGCGAAGAGGGCGAGCAGGGCCTCCGGGTCGTACCCGGCCAGCTCCGCCGCGTCCAGGTCGTGGCCGAGCCGCTGCGCCAGCACGTACGGCGAGGAGAACGCCTTCTCCATCGGAATTTGTTGGTCCAGTGTCATGCCGATGAGCAGCGCCAGCGGGCTGCGCTCCAGCAGCCGGTTGGCCTCCGGGTCGATGGGCAGTACGAGCGTCATGCCGACCATCCTGCCCGGCGCACCGATCCGGGCGGACACCGACGCTCCGACATCTACCGGCGGGTGACGCTCCCCCGGGACGCGACGGGGGGCAGGATGTCGGGGTGGACGAACACGACATGCTGCTCTCCCCCGCCGGCGTCGACGCGCTGCGGACCGCGCTGACCCGGACCGGCTTCACCAGCCACGGCATCGCCGAGCGGCTCGGCGCGCAGGCGACCGCCGCGGTCGCCCGTAACGACTACCGGGCCGCGCTGCGCGCCACCGAGGACGGCGACTCGTTGGGCACCCTGATCCGGGTGTTCATCTGCGACCAGGCCGAGCCGGAGGCGGCGGTGGCCGCCGCGCTGGCACCGCTGAGCCTGGATGAGGCGCTCGCCGGTGGGCTGGTGGAGCGGTACGGCCCCGGCCTGCGGGCCGGCGTGGACCTGGAGCCGTACGGGGACGACTGGTGGGTGCTGGCCGACGTGCCGTCCAGTGCCCGCCCGGGTCGCCCGCTGCACGCCGAGCACGTCCTCGGCATCGGCGGGGCGACCCACACCCTGATCGGCGCGACCATGCGCCGGCCGGTCGACACCGCACTGGACCTGGGCACCGGCTCCGGCGTCCAGGCCCTGCACCTGGCCACCCACGCCCGGTCGGTGACCGCCACCGATCTCTCCGAGCGGGCGCTGCGCTTCGCCGCGACCACCGCCGCCCTGAACGGTCAGGACTGGGAGCTGCTCCGCGGCGACCTGGTCGCCCCGGTGGCCGGTCGGCGGTTCGACCTGGTGGTGAGCAACCCGCCGTTCGTGGTCGGCCCGGGCACCACCACGCACGTCTACCGCGACTCCGGCCGGGTCGGTGACGCCATCGGAGCCGAACTGGCCGCCGCCGCCCCGGGTCTGCTCACCGAGGGCGGCACCATGCAGTACCTGGCGAACTGGGTGCACGTCGCCGGCGAGGAGTGGGACGAGCGGGTGGCCGGCTGGTTCGCCGGGACCGGCCTGGACGCCTGGGTGATCCAGCGTGAGGTGGCCGACCCGATGGCGTACGTCGACCTGTGGCTCACTGACGTCGGCGAGACCGCCGACGCCCAGCGGATGGCGGCCTGGCTGGACTGGTTCGACGCGCACAAGGTGGAGGGCATCGGTTTCGGCATCGTGTCGCTGCGCCGGGGCGGACACACCGACCCGGTGGTCCGGGTGGAGGACCTGCGCCAGCGGGTGCAGCCACCGCTGGGCGACCAGGTCGCCGCCTGGTTCGACCGCCAGGACTTTCTCCGGGTACGCGACACCGAGGCGTTACTCGCCGAGCGCTACCGGGCCGCCGAGGGCCTCCAGCTGCGGCAGGAGGCCACCATGGGCGACGAGGGTTGGGGGGTGGACCGGCAGGTCCTCGCGATGCCGAACGGCCTGCGCTGGACCGAGGAGATCGACCCGCTGGTGCTGGCGCTGGTCGGTGGCGCCGACGGCCGACTTCCGCTACGTGACCAGCTCGCCCTGCTCGCCGCCGCGCACGACGTCGAGCCCGACGAGATGGCCGAGGCCGCCGGCCCGATCGTGGCGCACCTGGTGGAGCGGGGCTTCATCGAGCCGGTGAGCGCCTGATGCGTGCGGTGGTGCAGACCGTCGGGCAGGCCAGTGTGACGGTGGACGGCGAGGTCGTCGGTGCGATCGAGAACGGCCTGCTGGTGCTGCTCGGGGTGACCCACACCGACACCGAGCAGACCGCTCAGACGATGGCCCGCAAGGTGCACGAGGTGCGCATCCTGGACGGTGAACGGTCCGCCGCCGACACCGGGGCACCGATCCTGGTGGTGAGCCAGTTCACCCTCTACGGCGACGTCCGCAGGGGCCGTCGGCCGAGCTGGACCGCCGCCGCCCCCGCCGAGGTGGCCGAGCCGCTGGTCACGGCGGTCGTCGACGCGTTACGCCAGCGCGGCGCCAAGGTAGAGACCGGCCGATTCCGCGCCCACATGTTGGTCGAGAGCACCAACGTCGGCCCCCAAACCCTCCTCCTGGACCTCTGACCAACAGTGGTGATCAAGAGGTTTGCGTCAGGATCTGGGCTCGGCATGACGCAAACCTCTTGATCACCGAGGTGGGCGTGAGCGTGGGAACGGGGTTAGGAGAAGAGGCCTCGGCGGGTTAGGGCCTGGCGGAGCCAGTTGTCGAGCTCGGCGGTCCAGTCGGTGCGGTCGGCGGTGGCGTGGTCGACAGTGAACCGGCCAAAGGCGTCCCGGCCCTCGGTGAAGACACCGCCGCGCTTGTCGACCTCCAGAACCACCTGCATCTGCTGCGCGTCGGCGATGAAGGTGACCTCCAACTGGTTGATCGAGCGGGCGTACTGCGGCGCCGGGTGGAACTCGATCTCCTGGTAGAACGGCAGCGTCTGGCGTACGCCGTAGACGTGGCCACGCTCCACATCGGCGCGGGCGAACCGGAAGCCCAGCCGCAGCAACGCGTCCAGCAGTCGCTCCTGCGCCGGCAGCGGGTGCACCGACACGGCGTCCAGGTCACCCTTGTCGACCGCGCGGGCCACCTCCAGCTCGGTACGCAGACCCATCGTCATCCCGTGCAGGTGCTGCCCGTACAGCTCGGTGACCGGTGTCTCCCATGGCACGTCGAAGCGGAACGGAAGGTCGTACCGCTGCCCCGGCTCCAGCCGGAACGCGCCGGTGACCTGCTGGCGGTGGAACTCCTGAGTGGTGTCGTAGTCGTTGTCGCCACTCTCGACCTCGACCCGGGTGACCAGGCCGAGGGTGACGTGGTCGATGTCGACCTGGTGGTCGCCGCCCATCACCTGGATGCGGCCCTCCAACTGGCCGCCCGGCCGGCAGTTCGGGTTGGCCAGCACCGTCTCCACCGACGGACCGCCCACGCCCATCGCCTTCATGAGCCGCTTGAAGACCACACCGTCCTCCATCTGTCGTCCTCGGCCGACCAGAGGTGGCCGGCCGTCCGCAACGTAGCCGGGCCGGGCAACCACACAGCGGGACGACACACCGCGCCAGCGATCCGACCCGATTCCTGTCGGGTGCCCGATCGCCTCACTCCCGTTTTACGCCCTGCCCGCCAAGCTGTTGTCACACCGGCACCACTGGGCCGGCAACGCGGCACAGACGTGGAAACGGGGAGAGACAGAGATGGTCCTGCAGATGACGGAACACCGGACGCGCCCGGCCACCACGACCGACACTGACGGGGCCTCCGAGTCCCTCGTCGACCTGGACGCCACCGACGAGCGCGGCATCTCCACCGACCTGGTCCGGGCCTACCTCAACGGGATCGGCCGGACGAAGCTGCTGACCGCCGCGCAGGAGGTCGACCTGGCCCGGCGCATCGAGGCCGGCCTGTTCGCCGACGAGAAGTTGGCCACCTGCACCCCGGTCTCCGCGGAGCTGCGAGCCGACCTTGAGCTGATCGTCGCGGAGGGTCGGGCGGCCAAGGACCACCTGTTGGAGGCGAACCTCCGGTTGGTGGTCAGCATCGCCAAGCGCTACACCGGCCGTGGCATGGCGTTTCTCGACCTGATCCAGGAGGGCAACCTCGGCCTGATCCGGGCGGTGGAGAAGTTCGACTACGCCAAGGGTTACAAGTTCTCCACGTACGCCACCTGGTGGATCCGGCAGGCCATCACCCGCGCCATGGCCGACCAGGCCCGCACCATCCGCATCCCGGTGCACATGGTCGAGCAGGTCAACCGGATGGTCCGGGCCCGCCGCGAACTGGCGGTGACGCTGGGCCGCGAACCGACCGTCGCCGAGGTCGCCCGCGCACTTGAGATCCCCGAGATCCAGGTCATCGAGCTGATTTCCTACGACCGGGAGCCGGTCAGCCTGGACCAGGCTGTCGGCGACGACGGTGAGAGCGCGCTCGGCGATTTCGTGGCCTCGGTGGACCCGCGCGCCGAGCCGGGTGACACCGCCGCACAGGGCGAGCTGCGCAACGAGGTCAGCATCGTGCTCTCCACCCTGTCCCAGCGGGAGCAGGCCGTCATCCGCCTCCGGTTCGGCCTGGACGACGGCCGCCAGCGCACTCTGGACGAGGTTGGCCGGGAGTTCGGCCTGTCCCGGGAGCGGATCCGGCAGATCGAGAAGGTGACGCTGCTGAAGCTGCGCGCACCGGAGCGGGCCCAGCGCCTGGAGGCGTACGCCTGCTGACGCACCCGGTTCCCACGGAAGGCCCCGGCGGTTCGCTGGGGCCTTCCGTGCTGTCGGGGTGCTTGACGGTGGCTTCAGGCTGCGATAAAACCAACTGGTTATTTAACCAGGAGGTTATTAGCGATGGATGCGGAGTTGTTGGACACGACCTTCGCGGCGCTCGCCCACCCGACCCGGCGGGCCATCCTCGCCCGGCTCGCGCTGAGCGAGGCGACCGTGACGGAGTTGGCGGAGCCCTTCGAGATGAGCCAGCCGGCCATCTCCAAGCACCTCAGGGTGCTGGAACGCGCTGGCCTCGTCAGCCGGGGGCGGGACGCCCAGCGCCGACCGTGCCGCTTGGAGGCCCAACCGCTACGGGACGCGGTGGCCTGGCTCGCCGACTACCGCGACTACTGGGCGGAGAGCTACCAGCGCCTCGACGCCCTGCTCGACGAACTCCAAGCAGTTGACCACACCGACGGTGAGAGTCGGCGCGCCCGGCCGGACGGGATGGTCCGTTGACCGGCATCGAGGACACGCTCGTCGTACACGCCCCGGGCGACCGGGAGGTCGTGTTGAGTCGACTGTTCGAGGCACCCGCGCAGCTGGTGTTCGCCGCCTTCACCCAACCCGAACTGCTGGTTCGGTGGTACGGCGCACGCGGCTGGCGGTTGGCCGAGTGCGACACCGACCTGCGGGTCGGCGGACGGTGGCGGTTCGTGTCCCTGGGCCCGGAGGGCGCGCGGATGGTCCAGGCTGGGGTCTACCGGCACGTCGAGCCACCGCGCCGGCTGGTCTACACCGAACTCTTCGACGATCAGTCCTATCCGGGCGAGACGCTGGTCAGCCACGAGTTCTCCGAGGTGGCCGGGCGAACAACGGTCACCACCACCCTGCTCTACGCCACCGCGGCGGGGCGGGACACCGTGCTGCGCTACTCGATGGCCCGGGGCGTCGGGCAGAGCTACCTACGGCTCGCCGAACTCCTACACCTGACAACGACGACATGAGGAGAGCAACGATGAACTGGACGCTCGAAGTGGTGATCGTGCCGGTCTCCGATGTGGACCGGGCGAAGAAGTTCTACGCCGACCAGCTCGGCTTCGCGGTGGACCACGACACGGTGATCAGCGACGAGGCACGCATCGTCCAGCTGACCCCGCCCGGATCCGGCTGCTCGATCGTGATCGGTAAGGGCGTCATCCCGGAGATGCCGCCCGGCTCACTCAAGGGCCTGCAACTGGTGGTGCCCGACCTGAAGCGGGCCCACCAGGAGCTGGTCGGACGGGGTGTGGAGGTCAGCGACATCCAGGTGGTGGGTCAAAACCCCCGGCCGGTGCCGGACCCACTGGACAATGTCGGCTTCGTCTTCTTCGCCGACCCGGACGGCAACACCTGGGGCGTCCAGCAGATCTCCAGCCGCGCCTGACCGGGCACGCTCACAGGCGGCGGGGGCCGGTGTCCGGGCGGGCGACCACGCCACCCACCCCCACCTGGGCGTGCAGGACCGAGAGGCCGTCCGGGCGGGCGAGCACCGGGTTGAGGGTCAGTGATCGCACCCGAGGCTGCTCGTCGGCGAGCTGACCCACCCGGAGCAGCAGCTCGACCAGAGCGGCCCGGTCGACCGGCGCGGCCCCCCGGTGCCCGCGCAGCAGCGGCGCCGCCCGGGGCTCGTCGACCAGCTCGGCCGCGTCCCGGTCGGTCAGCGGCACCGCCCGCCAGGCCCGGTCACCGAGCAACTCGGTGGCGACCCCGCCGAGGCCGAAGCCGACCACCGGCCCGAACGCGGGGTCCTCCACCACCTCCACCACGCAGGCCACCCCCGGCGGCACCATCGGCTGGACCAGCGCGTCCGCGCCGAAGGTCGCCGCCAGCTCGGCGTACGCGCGACGGAGGGTCGACTCGTCGGACAGGTCGAGCCGGACCGCGCCGAGGTCGAGCCGGTGCCGCAGCCCGGGGGCGGCCGCCTTGAGCGCCACCGGGAAACCCAGCCGCGCGGCCGCGTCGACCGCCGCGTCGGCCGAATCGACGGGCACCGAGGCCACCACGTCGATGCCGTACGCGGCCAGCAGCCCGCCCGGGTCGGTGGCGTCGGCCCGGAGCGCGGCCTGCGCGGCGGCCCGATCGAGGTCGGGTAACTGCGGTGCCAGCCCGGTCGGGCGGCGAAGCCACTCGGCGTACCGGTGCGCGCGGGCAAGCGCGCGGACCGCCTCCTCCACGCCGCCGTACGCCGGCACACCCGGGGGCAGCCGCCCGACCAGGAACGTCGCCACGGTCGGCTTGCCCAGCGCGAGGGCGGCCGGCAGCGCGGCGGTCACGTCGGCGTCCACCTCGGTCAGCTGCCCGGGTAGCGGCGGGGCGAAGACCACCACCAGCGCGTCCACCCGTTCGTCGGCGGCCGTTTCGGCGAGAGCTGCGGCGAACTCGGCGGCACCCGCGCTCGGCCCGACGTCGCGGGGATAACCGTCGGCCACGCTGAGGCCGTGCCCGACGCAGGCGGTCGCGGCGAGCCCGGTGAGGGCCGAGGAGTTGCCGACCACACCGACCCGTCCGCCGGCCGGCAACGGCTGGTTGGCCAGCAGCACACCCACGTCGAGCAACTCCGGCACAGTGTCCACCCGGATCACCCCGGACTGGGCGAAGAGCGCGGCCACCGCCACCTCGTCCGGCCCGGCGGCGTCACCGACCCCCGGCGGGCGGGCCGGTGAGGCGAGCGCGACGACCGGTTTGGCGCGGCCGATCCGCCGGGCCAACCGGGCGAACTTGCGGGGGTTTCCGAAGGTCTCCAGGTAGAGCATGATCACGTCGGTGCCGGGGTCGTCCTGCCAGTACTGCAGGAGGTCGTTTCCGGAGACGTCGGCCCGGTTGCCGGCCGAGACGAAGCTGGACAGCCCGAGGCCCCGCCGGTCCGCCTCGGCGAGCAGCGCCACCCCGAACGCACCGGACTGACTGAAGATGCCGACCCGACCGGCCGGCGGCAGCGCCGGGGCGAGGGTGGCGTTGAGGCGTACCGTCGGGTCGGTGTTGGCCACGCCCAGGCAGTTCGGGCCGACGACCCGCATTCCGGCGGCGTGCGCCGCGCGGACCAGGGCCCGCTGCCTGGCCGCGCCCTCCGGGCCGGCCTCGGCGAAGCCGGCCGAGATGACCACCAGGCCGTGCACCCCCGCAGCGGCGGCGTCGGCGACCACCTCGGTCGCCGCCTCCGGCGGAACCGCCACGACCGCCAGGTCCAGCGGCGCGCCCGCGTCGACCGCCGACGGGTACGCGGGGAGGCCCGCCACCGTCGACGCGCTCGGATGCACCGGCACCACCGCACCGGTGAACCCGCCGTCGCGCAGGTGCCCGAGCACCGCCGCACCGACGCCCTGGCCGGTGGCGCTCGCACCGTAGACGACGATGCCGCGCGGGGCGAGCAGCCGGGCGATCGAGCGGGCCTCGGTCCGGTGTTCCCGGCCGCGCTGCACCTCCAGGCTGGCCTCGGTGGGCGCGATGGGGAAGCTCAGGTGGACCACGCCGTCGGCGTACTCGCGCTGGACCTGGTAGCCGAAGTCGGCGAAGACCCGCAGCATCGTCCCGTTGGCCGGCAGCACCTCCGCGACGAAACTCATGATGTCGTTGCGGCGGGCCGCGTCGGCCAGGTGTTCCATCAGCACCGAGCCGATGCCCCGACCCTGGTAGGCGTCCTCCACCACGAAGGCCACCTCCGCCTCGGGCGCCTGCGGGCCGAGCCGCTCGTACCGGCCCACCGCGACGATCTGGTCGGCGGCCAGCACCACGAACGCCTCCCGGTCGTGGTGGTCCACGGTGACGAAACGGATCAGATCCCGTTCCGGGATGCGCGGGTACGGCGAGAAGTACCGCAGGTAGCGGGTGCGCTCGGAGAAACGGCTGTGCATCGCCACGATGCCCGGCGCGTCAGCCGGGTCGATCGGTCGCAACTGGACCGTGCTGCCGTCGCTGAGCAGCACGTCGACCGGCTGATCCAGGCTGGTCACCGCAACCGCCCGGCTCAGTCCCGCGGATCGTGCGGGTCGAGCCCGAGCAGCGGGAAGACCGTCTTGCGGGTGGCCGCGATCGCCCGGTCCACCGCGTTCGGCTCGCCGGTCGGCTGCCACGGCTCGTACGACGGGTCGGCGTCGTCGGTCATCCGCAGCGGCACCTCCCGGCCCAGCCGGCGTGCGGCGACCAGGTCCCGCCAGGCGGGTGGGGTGAGCGTGGCCGGGTCGATCGGGTCACCGGTGGCCACTGCCAGCAGGTGACTCCAGGCCCGGGGCACCACCTCGACGAGCGCGTACCCGCCACCACCGGTGGCCACCCACCGGCCGTCGCACAACTCGTCGGCGAGCGCCCGCAGCGCCAGGTAGGTGGCCCGCTGCCCGTCGACGGTCAGGTTCAGGTCGGCGAGCGGATCCAGTCGGTGCCCGTCGGCGCCGCACTGACTGACCAGCACCTGCGGCCGGAACGCGCGCAGCACCGACGGCACGATCGCGTGGAACGCCCGCTGCCAGCCGGTGTCGTCGACACCCGGCGGCAACGGCATGTTGACAGCGGTGCCCTGCGCGCCCGGCCCACCCGTCTCGTCCGGGAAACCCGTGCCCGGGAAGAGCGCCAGCGGGGTCTCGTGCACGCTGACCGTCAGCACGCGCGGGTCGTTCCAGAAGATGTCCTGCACTCCGTCGCCGTGGTGCACGTCGACGTCCACGTACGCGACCCGCTCGGCGCCCAGGTCGAGCAGGCGGGCGATGCCCACCGCCGGGTCGTTGTAGACGCAGAACCCGGAGGCTCGGGCGGACATCGCGTGGTGCAGCCCACCGGCCACGTTCACCGCCCGCCGGGCGTCGCCACGCCAGACCGCCTCGGCGGCGGCCACCGTCGCGCCGGCGATGAGCGCGCTGGACTCGTGCATCCCCTCGAAGACCGGGTTGTCGGAGGTGCCCAGCCCGTATCCGGCGAAGAGCGGGTCACGCGGCGCGTTGCGCACCGCGGCGAGGTAGGCCGGCTCGTGCACCCGGGTGAGCAGGGCGTCGGAGGCGGGCTCCGGCTTGACCACCCGCACCCCTGGCCGATCCAGGATGCCCAACTCGCGGGCGAGCGCGAAGGTCAGCTCCACCCGGACCGGGTCGAGTGGATGGTCACCCATGTCGTAGGCGAGCAGCGACTCGTCCCACACCACCACCGTGTCGTCGGACATGAGCCCATCGTCGCACGAGGACGGGCACCGGCCCACCGCACGCGCTGGTCAGCGGCCAGGTGTCGGCCCGGAGGCGACCGGGCGGGCCGGGTCGGCCACCCAGTTGCTCCACGATCCAACGTAGAGCGCGGCGTCCGGCCGACCGGCCAGGTGCAGCGCGAGCACCGCCTGCGCGGCGGTCACCCCCGAGCCGCAGTACGCCCCGACAGCCCGCCCCTCGGTCACCCCGACGGCGGCGAACCGCTCGCTCAACATTTCGGCGGCCAGGAAGCGGCCGTCCGGCCCGACGTACTCCCCGGCGGGCAGGTTCGCCGCACCCGGCACGTGCCCGGCGACCGGGTCGATCGGCTCGACCTCGCCCCGGTAGCGCGGCGCCGCCCGTACGTCGAGAAGCACGGCGTCGTCAGCGGCGGCCAGCGCGGCGGCCTGCCCGGCGTCGAGCACCGGGAGATCACCGGGGCGCACCACGACGTCACCGGGGGGTGGGGTGGGCGCGTCGGTGGAGACGGGCCGACCGGCGGCGACCCAGGCCGGGTAGCCGCCGTGCAGCAGGCGCACCGGACGGTGCCCCGCCCAACGCAGCGTCCACCAGGCCCGCGCGGCGGCCATGCCGTCGCCGCCGTCGTACACCACCACGGGGTGACCGGCGCGGACGCCGGCAGCCCGCAGCGCGGCCTGCAACGCGGCCGGGTCGGGCAGCGGGTGCCGACCGCCGAGGCCCGGCGCCCCACAGAGCGCGGTGTCCAGGTCGACGAAGACCGCCCCGGGCAGGTGACCGGTGAGGTAGTCGTCGCGGCCGGGCGGGCCGATGAGCCGCCAGCGGACGTCGAGCAGGGTGGGCGGATCGACCTGGTCGAGCTCGGCGACGAGCGTGTCGACCTCGACCAACGGCTCCTGGATACCGGACATGGCGACCATCCAACACCATTCGCGTAGACGGCACGCGGTTCGGCGTCGGCCGCCGACCGCGCACCGAGGTACCATCGTGCACCGGAGGGCCGCTGACCTTATGAAGTCTCACGACCTGGTCGACACGACCGAAATGTACCTGCGCACCATCCTCGAGTTGGAAGAGGAGGGGGTGCCACCGCTGCGTGCCCGCATCGCCGAGAGGCTGCAGCAGAGTGGCCCCACAGTGAGCCAGACCGTCGCCCGGATGGAGCGCGACGGCCTGCTCACCGTCGAGGGGGACCGGCACCTGACGCTCACCGCACAGGGGCGCGGCAGCGCCGTCTCGGTGATGCGCAAGCACCGCCTCGCCGAGCTGCTGTTGGTCAACGTCATCGGGATGCCCTACGAGGAGGCCCACGAGGAGGCCTGCCGCTGGGAGCACGTGATGAGCGACGCGGTGGAGAAGCGGGTGTACGACCTGCTCAACCGTCCGACCCGTTCCCCGTACGGCAACCCGATCCCGGGCCTGCAGGAGCTGGGTTCGCCGGCGGCGGAGACCACCGACGCCGCCGAGGGTGAGCGCAACCTGGCCTTCCCGGGCCTCTCCGGCCCGGTCGTGGTGCGCCGGATCTGCGAGAGCGTGCAGAAGGACGCCGACGTGCTGCGCCAACTGCACGCCGCCGGTGTCGACCCGGGCGCCACGGTGACCGTGGCCCAGGAGCGCGACGGGGTGTCGATCGACCGCTCCGGCGACCGGGTGCGCCTGCCCCGCGAGGTCGCCTCCCGGGTCTTCGTCGCCGCCAGCTGACCGGGCGTGGGCCCGGGCGTCACAGCGCCCGGGTGTCCACCTTCTTGGCCAGTACGACAAGGTCGCCGGTGAGCTTCTCCACCGCCGAACGCTCACTGCCACGGGCTGCGGTCCAGCTCACCGTGGCGAGCCGTCCGTCGCTGGCCAGCCAGCCCACCTCGGCGACCGGCCCGCGCCCGCTGGCCGCAGCGGTGGTCCGCTTGTACGCCTGCTGACCCAGCCCGGTGACCTTCGCGGCCTTGTCCGGCACCATGTCCGCGCCGAAGCTGGTCTTGTCGATCGTGGTTTCGGTCACGCTGAGCGTCAACTCCGGCAAGGTCGCACCCGCTGCCCGGACCACACAGGTGTGGGTGTCGCCCTGTTCGCTGGACGCCGCCACGTCGAAGCGCGCCTTCACCACCTGCTCGATCACTGTGAAGTCCAGCAACCGACAGGCGCCGCCCGAGGAGGCCGCCGCCACGTCCACCGCGCTCGGCACCGGTGGCGGTGCCGTCACCGGTTCCGCCTCGTCGGCACAGCCACTCACCAGCAGCCCGGCCAGCCCGGCGACCACGATCCGCCCGCGCACATTCCACCCTCTCGCCGACCGACGGCGGAAGGTACCCGCCAGTTGTCCGTCGGACACCGTACGGGGTGCCGGTGCCGCGCGAAAGCCCCCACTGACGCCTATTCCGACGGTGGGTCGTCCACGTACGGGCAGTGCCGGCAGCCGCGTCCGCAGCACGTGCCACGGCGGGCCAGAAAAGCGGCGCTCAGCACGAACAACCCGCTCGCCGGGTCGAGGTAACCGGCCTCACCGGCGGCCAACGCGACGGCGTGCGCCGCGAGGATCCGGGCCCGGTCGGGGTGCTCCGGCGGCAGCCGGCACGGGTGCGGCTCGGTGAGCGGCCGGTCGGCCAGGGGTCGTCGCTCTCCGGTCACCGCAGCAGTCTAGGGACGGTGCCGCCGCCAGGCTCATCCGTGCCGGGCCAGCACGGCGGCCACCTCGTCTCGGCCGGCACCCGCGGCGAGCAGCAGGCGCAGCAGCACCCGGGCCTTGTACGGGTCGAGCAGCCCCCCGTTGAGCAGGCCGCGTCGTTGCAGGTCGGTCTCCGAGCCGACCGCCCCGTACGTGTGCCGCAGCACCGACCCGGCCCCGGATCGGGAGGTGAGCACGACCGGCATCCGCTCGGCCAGGCCCTCGAGCACCGGGGCGAGCACGGCGGGAACGTGCCCGACACCAAACCCCGCCACCACCAGGGCGTGGTGGGTGTCGTCCAGGTCGTTCAGCAGCAGCCCGTCGTCGTCCATGCTCACCACGTACAGGGCCACCCGGGTCGTGTCGAGCCGGTCCGGGTCCACGGGCGGCAGCGGCTCGTGCCGTACCGGCCGGGTCAACACCCGCACCTCCCCCTCGATCACCTGCCCGAGCGGGCCGGTGTTGGGTGAGGCGAAGGTGCTGGTGCTGGTGCTGTGCGTCTTGCGTAGCCAGCGGGCGGCGTGCACCTCGTCGTTGACCGCGACCAGCACGCCCAGGTCACGGGCGGCCGGGGCGGCGGCCACCCGCAGCGCCGCGAGCAGATTCGCCGGCCCGTCCGCGCCCGCCAGCGTGGGGTTGCGCATCGCTCCCGTGAAGACCAGCGGGGCGGCGTGCGGCCAGACCATGTCGGCCAGGAACGCCGTCTCCTCCAGGGTGTCGGTGCCCTGGGTGACCACGACACCGGTCGCGCCGCCGGACACCGCTCGGGACGCCTCGTCGACCACGGCGAGTAGCTGCCGGCCGGTGAGGTGGGCGCTGGGCACGGCGTGGGTGTCCCGCACGTCCACGGGAACCCCCAGATCGGCCAGGCCGGGCACGGCGGCGGTGAGGTCCGCGCCGGTGAGCCGGGTGACCACACCGGGACGACCGGCGTCGATGCCGCCCATCGCGATCGTGCCGCCGAGGGTGATCAGGGCGATGAACACGGGTTTCGAGCCTCCGTTCGGCCGCTCGGTGCAGCGGCCCCCGGGACCGTACCCGCCGCAGGGGATCCGACAACATGCCCCCTGCGTCGTCGCGGTGGGCGGTCGTTTCGTCGTACGGTCCGACGACGATCGGGTTCGACATCCATCGACGCATACGGAGGGGACACGATGCGGAAGATCGTTGTGCAGATGAGCCTGTCGTTGGACGGGTTCTTCGAGGGCCCGGAGGGCGACATCGGCTGGCACCAGGTCGACGAGGAGTTGCACCAGCACTTCAACGACGTGATCGCCCCGATGGGCGGGTTCCTCAGCGGCCGGGTCAGCCACGAGTTGATGGCCGCCTACTGGCCGACCGCCGACCAGGACCCGAGCGCCAGCGGCCCGGAACGCGAGTTCGCCCGCATCTGGCGGGACATGCCGAAGATCGTCTACTCGCGCACCCTCGACCACGCCGACTGGAACGCCACCATCGTGCGCGAGGTCGACGTCGAGCAGGTCCGCAAGCTCACCGCCGAACCGGGCGGCGACCTGGCACTCGGCGGGGCTGACCTGGCCGCGACGTTCGCCCGGCACGACCTGATCGACGAGTACCGGATCTACGTCCACCCGGTGCTGGTGGGTCGGGGCCGCCGGCTCTTTCCCGACGCCGAGACTCCAGCCGCTCTGCGACTGGTGGAGAGCCGCGTCTTCGGCAACGGCGTGGTCCTGCTCCGTCACGAGCGGGCCCGGTGACCGATGACCACCTTCGACGCGATCGACGGGACCACCCTCGCGTATCGGACAGTTGGGGTTGGAGACCCACTGGTCTGCCTGCCGGGCGGGCCGATGCGCGACTCCGCGTACCTCGGTGACCTCGGCGGTCTGGGCGCGCACCGGACGCTTGTCATCCTCGACCCGCGGGGCACCGGCCGCTCGGCGGTCCCGGCGGACGTCTCGACCTGCCGCTGCGACCGCATGGTCGACGATGTGGAGGCGCTGCGCGGCCACCTGGGCCTCGACCGGCTGGATCTGCTCGGGCACTCAGCCGGTACCAACCTGGCTCTGCGATATCTGACCCGACACCCCGATCGGGTGGGCCGACTCGCGCTGGTCACCCCGAGCATCCGAGCGGTCGGGCTGGAGGTGACCGACGCGCAGCGTCAGGAGGTCACCGATGCCCGGGCCGGCGAGCCATGGTTTCCGGTGGCAGCCGCGGCGGTGGAGTCCATCCTCGCGGGCCGGGCCGGGCCCACCTCCCAGCAGGAGATCGCTCCGTTCCTGTACGGCCGGTGGGACACTGCCGCCCAGGTCCACCAGGCCGCTGAGGCCGGTCAGCACAACGAGGAGCTGGCGGCGATCTTCAGCTCCGAAGGCGCCTTCGACCCGCCGGCCACCCGTGCGGCGCTCGCCGCACATCGAGGCCCGGTGCTGCTGCTCGCAGGTGCTGTCGACCTGGCCGCACCGCCCGGCCTGGTGGCCCGGTTCGCCGAGCTGAGCCCCAGCGCGGAGCTGGTCGTTCAGCCGGGCGCCGGGCACTACCCGTGGCTCGACGACGCCGAGGCGTTCACCGCGACGGTCGCGGCGTTCCTCACCGGCTCGGATGGTGCTTGAGTCTCCAGCGGGGGGGAGACGCGAGGGTGAGGGCATGAGCGAGGAGACACGACACACGATCGGCGAGCTGGCGCGACGGACCGGCCTGAGTGTCAAGACCATCAGGTACTACGCCGACAGCGGGATCGTGCCGCCAACGGACCGCAGCCCGGCCGGCTACCGACGGTACGGCCCGGCGGCCGTGGCCCGGTTGGAACTGGTCCGCACGTTGCGTGAGCTGGGTTTGGACCTGGCCACCATCCGGCGGGTGGTGAACCAGGAGGTGTCGCTGCCCGAGGTGGCCGCCGCGCACGCCGAGGCGTTGGCGGTGCAGATCCGGGTGCTGCGACTGCGCCAGGCGGTGCTCACCGTGGCGGCGAGGCACGGGTCGGGCCCGACCGAGGTGGACGAGCTGCATCGGCTGGCCCAGCTCACCAGTCACGAGCGCGGGCAACTGGTGTCGGATTTCCTCGGCAGCGTCTTCGCCGGCCTCGGCGACCAGCCCGCGTACCCGGGGGTGATCGTCTCGATGACACCGGAGCTTCCCGACGATCCCACCACCGGGCAGATCGAGGCGTGGCTGGAGCTGGCCGAGGTGTGCCGGGACCCCGAATTCCGGGCGCGGATGCGGCTGCTGGCGCGGCAGCACGCCGCCGACAACGACGTCCCGGGGCTGCCCCGCCCGGACGCCGTCGCGGTGGTCCGGGATGCGGTGGCCCCCGCCTTGACGGCCGGTCTCGACCCGACCAGCCCGGACGCCGACCCGGTGGTCGCGGCCGTCACCGGTCGGTACGCGAGCCTGCACTGTCACTCGGACGACGCCGACCTGCGCCAGCGGTTGCTCGACCGGCTCGTTCCGGCCAACGATCCCCGCCGGGACCGCTACCTCGACCTGTTGGCGGTGGTCAACGGCTGGTCGACCGGCGAGGCGACCGCGCCGGCGGTGGACTGGTTCATCCGGGCCCTGCGCGCCCGGATGCCCCAACCCACCACCTGAGCTGAGGGACCGGTCAGCCGAACCAGGTCATCTCCTGGCCGTGGCCTCTGGCCCAGGCCAGCGGCTTCCCGTCGAGCGCGAGAACGTTGTGATGCGCGTCGTTCGGCGGCTCGGGCAACGCGTCGTACCGCAGCACCTCCGACCCCTCGTTCGCCACCCAGTGTCCCGGCAGCTCGCGGACCAACCGGACGAACGCGTCCCGGCGCGGGCGCGGCACCTGGTAGAGCACGGACGTGTGGAAGACCACCAGCGTCGCGTCGGCCGGCGCCCGCGCGGCCAGCGCCGGCAGGTCGTCCACCAGGTCGCCGCGGACCAGCAGCGGCGGGTCGGCCGCGGCGACCGCCGCCGCGGCCCGCAGCCGGGCCCGCCGGTGGGCCTGTTCCGGCCAGATCAGGGCGTCCAACCAGGACACGTCGTCGGGGTCGGTCACGTCGAGCGGGTTGAGGTCCAGGCCGGCGCGCCACACCACCCGGGGTACGCGTGCCGGCGGCACCAACCCGGTGGCCGCGCAGTCGAGGACCGGCTCACCGGAACCGACCTGATGATCGCCGTAGCGGTACCCGTACCGGTCGGGGTAGAGGCAGAGCCCGGCCGACGCGCCGACCTCCAGCAGGGCGAGGGGCTGCGGCAGCGCGGCGAGGACCGGCAGCAGGACGGCGCACCGGCCCGCCTCGTTCGTCTGGGTGGCCCGGGTGAGCATTTGCGCCTCGATGGCGGGCCAGTGCGTCAGCACGTAGTCGTGGAAGGCGACCGGGTCGTCGACCGGGCCACCGAGCCAGCGGACGACGCCGAGCAGCAGATTCGGCTGCCGCTTGGCCGGTGGGAGCCCGTCCAGCAGGGCCAGCAGGTCGTCGTCGTGGGCGACTGCCTGCGACAGGCGCTCGTACGTGGGTGACACCCCGCGCGCCTCGCGGCTGCCGAACTTGGCGTACGCCTCAGCGGTCGTCATGCCCTCATCGTCGCAGCCCATTCCTCGGTAATTCAGCCCCCATTCCCGTGCGCTGACTCACCCGCTCGTAGAGTGCGGCGGCGGCCGAAGCGTTGAGCAGCAGCTCAACAGGGTCGAGCAGGGGCAACGGGGAGGTACGTGTCGTGCGGGGTGACGGTGTCCGGGTACTGATCGTCGGCGGAGGTGTCGCCGGACTGGCGACGGTGGCCGCGCTGCGAGAGTGGGGCGCGACGGTCGACGTGGTCGAGCGGGCGTCCGGGCCGACCGACTCCGGCACCGGGATCTACCTCACCGGCAACGCGACCCGGATGCTCGACGTTCTCGGTCTGCGGGAGCCGGTCGCCGACGTCGCCGTCGAGATCACCCGGCAGCGCAGCGCCAACCAGCGCGGACGTCGCCTCTTCGACATCGACGTGGCCGCGCTCTGGCAGGGCGTCGGGCCGTGCGTGTCGTTGCCCCGGGCACAGCTGCACCGGGCACTGCTCGACGGCGTCGGCGACGCCCCGATCCGCTGGGGCCGCCAGCCGGTCGCGCTCCGGCGGGAGGGCGACCGGGTCGCCGTCGAGTTCGACGACAACAGCACCGGACGGTACGACCTGGTGCTCGGCGCGGACGGGGTGCACTCGACGGTCCGCCGGCTCGCCTTCGACGACCAGGCGGCCCGCGACCTCGGCCAGTACGCGTACCGGTGGGTCGCCCCCCGCGTCGACGACGAGCCGGTCTGGTCGGTGCAGTTGGGGCGCGGTCGGCAGTTCCTGACCATTCCGATCAGCGCCGAGCAGACGTACTGCTACTACAACGACGGCCCGGTGGCCAACCGGCCCGGCTGGCGCGACGAGGTGAGCGCGGCGTTCACCGAGCCGGTGGCCACCATGCTCAAGGCCCTCGACTACGACGACAGCACCCTGCACGCGGGGCCGAACCAGGAGGTCGTGCTCGACTCCTGGGCCCGGGGGCCGGTGCTGCTGATCGGCGACGCCGCCCACGCCACCTCGCCGAACATGGCCCAGGGCGCGGCGATGGCCCTGGAGGACGCGGTCGTGCTCGCTTCCTCGTTGGCCGCCGCCGGATCCATCGCCGAGGCCCTGCGCGGGTACGAGGAGCGACGCCGCCCGCGTACCGACTGGGTGCTCAGCCAGACGCACCGCCGCGACAAGGCCACCGGGCTCCCGCCCGCGCTGCGCGACGTGGTGATGCGCCGCTTCGGCGAGCAGATGTTCCGCTCGAACTACGGCCCGTTGTTCGCCCAGCCCTGACCGGCCGAAAGCAGCCGGGACGAGCCCATCGCCGCTCACGGCAGCTGGCCCGGCCTGTCGACGATGGCGATGCGGAGTAGCGCGACAGCGTGGTACAAGGACTCCTTGCCGTTACGCACCACCGAATTACGGGTGCCAAGGTAGACGTGGGAGTCCCGATCGAAGATGAGATCCAGGTTGCCGCCGATCACGCCGGGCATACGAATCGCCACCCCGTGCCGGCCGGCGACGTCCACCACGTCGCCCGATATGACGACCGCCCCGGGCTCCCGTGCCAGCACTTGGAACAGAGCCGCCAGCGCTCGGGGCGGCAGGTAGCCGTCGAGCATCGACCACGCGGTGGTGTACGCCATGCTCTCGCCCCCGTACACGGCCTCCTCGTCGGCGCCTTCGGGGAGATGCAGGTCGACCGGGTGTTCCCGAAGGTATCGAAGCAGTTCGTCCGGATCGGTGGGCAGGTCCCCGTGGTACGCGGGCGGCTGGAACGCGTCGAGCTCCTTCGTGGGATCGGCGGCATCGCCCATCCGGAGCACCCTCAGCTCGCCCCACCCGTTCGGATCGGTCTCCGGTCGGTAGCGTCCCTGCGTGTACGCGACTCCGCCGGCCGACTGCCACAGTTGGTTCCGAATGGTCTGATACGGGCCGCTGTCCGGCAAATCCCGGATCGTCGCCAGGGATTCCGTGAAGACGTACTGGTCGGGCCGAGCGGTTAGCTCCGGCTGCTGCCGGGCCGCGTCGGCCGCCAGATGGAAGATCTCCGAGGCGCTGGCCGTGGGCGGCGGCTGATCACCCAGCCTCATGGTCTGCACGGCCAGCGCACCGGCGGTCAGCGTGACCGCCAACCCGAACGCCCCGGCGAGGCGCCAACCGCGCAGGAACCGGGTACGACGTCCGGCCGGACGGGCCACCGAAGCCGTCTCGGCCCGCCGGGCGACGTGTGCGGTCAGATCCCTGAGGAGCTGCTCCTCGAAACCCTGCGGCGACCGTTCGGTCTCGTTCATCGTCATCTCCGTCTCATCAGGCGAGGGTGGTGACCGGGCGGGCGAGCACGGCGCGGAGGACGCGGCGGGCACGATGCAGGCGGACCCGAGCGGCGACAGGTGACATCGCGAGCACTGCCGCCGCGTCCGCGACGGTGAGGCCGTCCACGGCGACGAGTTCGACAAGCGTTCGGGTGCCCTCGGGCAACTCGCTCATTGCCCAGTGGGTGCGGCGGGCCGCCGATTCGGCGTCGATCCGCTCCTCGATGCGGGCGATGTCATCGGGGCCCAGGTCACGTCGTCCGGCCAGTCGGCCGGTCACCCGCAGTCGTTGGGCCGCCCGACGCCGCTCGTCGCCGATGACGTTGCGGGCCACCCCGTACAGCCAGCCGATCTGGCTCCCCCGGTCCGGCCGGTAGCCGGCCGCCGACTCGATCACCGCCAGGAACACGTCGGCGGTCAGGTCGGCGGCGAGGTGCGGATCGTCGACCCGTCGCGCCACGAACCGGCCCACCGCCTCCAGGTGCCGCCGGTAGAAGACCTCGAAGGCCACCGGATCGGCCCCGATGCCGGAAATATCGTCGTCGTCATCGGCTCGGCTCGGCTCGTTCACAGGCCGTCCCCCCTCGTAGCCTTCACACCCCTTCTTCGTACGGCGGATCAGCGGTGTTACCGAACCATCCGCACCACGGCCGCTTCCTGCCCGGCGTTGAACGCGACGATGC
This sequence comes from Micromonospora inaquosa, assembly GCF_003857055.1. Classification (GTDB taxonomy): domain Bacteria; phylum Actinomycetota; class Actinomycetes; order Mycobacteriales; family Micromonosporaceae; genus Micromonospora; species Micromonospora inaquosa. The sequence continues at coordinate 43,812 of NZ_QGSZ01000166.1, forward strand.
TGGTCCAAGTGGGCAACCGCCCTGGTGATGGGGCATTATCGAAGCACCGGCGACTGGCGGCACGGGGATGGTGGAACCATCGGGGAGCCTCTCGCGGGCGTCGACCGCCTGGGCGCCTGCGTCGAGGGACCGTCATGACCACAACCAGCCCATCCGTCGAGAGCCACGCCCCGTCGGGCACGGCCCGACTCCTGCCGGGTGCACCAGTGGCCGAAGCCGTCCTGGCCGAAACCGCCGCCGCGGCCACCCGCCTGCGCGACCGCGGCATCACACCGAGCCTCGCCACCATCCTCGTCGGCGACGACGACGCCAGCGCCGGTTACATCGCCATCAAACAGCGTCAGGCCGCCGCACTCGGGTTCGCCTCCCCGCACGTGCACCTGCCCGCCACCGCCACCCAGGCCGATCTGCACCAGGCCATCGCCCGGTTCAACAACGATCCGGCCGTGCACGGACTGCTCGTGCAGTACCCCGTTCCGGGGCACCTGGACTACGACGCGGCGCTGCAGACCATCGACCCGGACAAGGACGTCGACGGCATGCACCCGCTCAACATGGGGCGTCTCGCCGTCGGCCTGCCCGGCCCGCTGCCGTGCACCCCCGCCGGCATCGAAGCCCTCCTGGCGTACTACGAGATCCCCGTCGCCGGTCGTGAGGTCGTCATCCTCGGCCGCGGCGCCACCCTTGGCCGTCCCCTGGCGATGCTGCTCGCCCAGAAGCGCCCGACCGCCAACGCGGCCGTCACCGTCGTACACACCGGCGTGCCCGACTGGGCCCGCTACACCCGCCGCGCCGACATCCTCGTCGCCGCCGCCGGCGTACCCGGGATCGTGCAGCCTGAGCACGTCAAGCCCGGCGGCGTCGTCATCGGCGCCGGCGTCCGCTACGACGGGCGGCGCCTCCTACCGGACGTGGACGAAGCGTGCGCCGAGGTCGCCGGCGCGATTACCCCCCGGGTCGGCGGGGTCGGCCCGACCACAGTCGCGATGCTGTTCCGCAACGCCGTACGCGCCGCCGAACGAGCGAACCAGTAGCCCGGTCACCAAGATCACTTGATGCTGAGTAGTCAGAGCGGCTCGTCTACAACTACTCAGCATCAAGTGATCGGGCCGGCTTCCTGCGGCTGGAGATCTCCTCCAGGTGCTGGAGCTGGTGCTGCCGGACCATCTCGTCCCAGACCTCCTGGTCGTAGTCGGGGTCCGGCGGGATCCACTTGTGCGAGTTGTCGCTGTAGTGGAACCGCTCGTCTCCCCGCCGGATCAGACTCACCGGACCCAGCCCAGGAAGCGCCGGTGCAGCAGCCCGGCGGGTACCCAGGTCAGATCCTCGGCCGCCCAGACCAGGTAGGACCCCATGTAGAGGGCCAACGACACGGGTGCGCCCTCGAACTCGGCACGCAGCTCCGTGCGCCGGGTCCGGCAGGGCCAAGGGGCACTGCAGCCACCGCAGGTCCACACCGGAAGGACCGGGCCGTGGGTGGTCACGGCAGACCATCCAGGAAGCGCCGGGTGACCGACCGGGCGTGCCAGCGGGCCGCCCATTCCGCCTGATAACAGGGGTACGGGGACAGCCGCGCCCACCACCAGCGACAGCCCACGCACAGCCCGTCGACACCGGGCAGGTGCACGGACAGGATTCGTCCGACCTGATCCTTGGTCACTCCTGCTCCTCCCCTGGCCAGTGGCCTCGCCGGATCGGGATGCGGTGCTGGGCTCGGCACGGCAGGTCGGCCCCACATCGGCAGATCCACCGCCACCGCTGCCACGACCAGACCGGCCGATGCCGCCGAGCCAGAGTCATCGCCACCGCCAGCAGGTAGTCGTCGTACGGCACCCGGTCCTTCATGGACTTCCCGCCGTTCCACTCGGCTGCTTGCGCGTCCATTTTGCGCGCGCATTTTTAGATAGTCAACGAAGACCAGTCATAAGGCCTGGGCGTGTTCGGTGATCCTGCTCCAGGTGCTAGCGGCACAATGACGGCCATGGAGAGTCCGACCTTCGTTCGCTTCCAGCTCGGCGCACAGCTCCGCCGGGTCCGGGAGGAGGCCAGCGTCACGGCCGAGCAGGCTGCCGACGTCATCGAGGTTTCGGCGAGCACGCTCCGGCGTATCGAGGCCGGACGCGTGGGCATCAAGGCCCCAGCGCTGAATGCTCTACTTGACCGGTACGGCGTCACCGATGCCGAGTTGCGCGACACGCTGCTGTCGATGGCGAAGACCGGCAAACAGCGCGGCTGGTGGGCGAAGTACGGCGACCTACCGTCGTCGTACCGCCAGTACATCGGCTTGGAGTCGGCAGCCGAGGAGGTGCAGAACTTCGAGACCTTGGTGGTCCCGGGGCTGCTCCAAACTGCGGATTACGCCCGAGCAATGACCAGCGAGGACGCCTTCGAGCCTTCGCCAGAGGCGGTGGAGCGACGGGTCGCGGTGCGGATGCAGCGGCAAGAGCTGATCGCCGCCGGCAAGCTACGACTCGTTGCCGTGCTCGACGAGGCAGTTCTTCACCGTCAGATCGGCGGGCCTGCCATCATGGCCGATCAGCTCACCGCCCTGCTGGATGCCAGCAAGCGCTGGAACGTCAGCGTTCAGGTAATCCCGTTCCGCGAGGGCGCCTACGCCTCGATGCTGACGAGCTTCCACATCCTCAACTTCGCGGACGGACCCGGCGTGGTCTACATCGAGGGCCTCACGGGCGACCTCTACGCGGAGGGCGAAGACGTGAGGCGTTGTACGGTGGGGTCTGCTGCACCGATAGGTGACAGTTTCAGTCACGCGGCCTGACTGGCCGATGGGGTCATGATGGTCTCGTACTCGATAGGGGTCAACCGGGACAGGGATCGTTGGCGTCGGCGGCGGTGGTAGG